>NZ_JAMQTI010000031.1:0-72733 GCF_032883055.1 Mycobacterium sp. 29Ha | reverse complement strand
TGCTCGAACTGGCGGCCACGCTTCTGCGACTCACCGTCCAGGGTGGCGTACAGAGTGTCGAAGTCCCCCACATGCGCAGGGTAGGCAGAGCCGCGAATCCCAGATGGTGTTTTATCTGACCCGCACTGATCCGATTGACCTCTTCTGACCGCCACTCCGGCTCAAAGTCCGGCGGGTGGTTCGCTGGGGAAGCGCGAGGCTGCGGCGGCTGGAACGAAGTCACCTCCGACTGATCATTGGGCCGATGCAAACAACTTGACCGCCATCCAGTCATGCCCTCTATTGGGGCGAAGTGCGCGACAAGTTGATGGACATCGCCCTGGTGTGACTAGGCAAGCGCAAACGGGGCAGGTGTAACGAGCCTGCGCAAACGTAACCCCTAGGCTCTTCTCCCGGTTTTTCAAAACTCCCGGGGGAATCGCAGCGGTTTCAACATCCTCAATGGATCTTCGTCGTGCAGGTTCGGCGATGCCGGCAGGAACGGACCGACCGCAGTCAAGCGGGTTCAATCCCCTGAAGCTGGTGTGATGGTAACGATGGGCCGCAGTACCGGTCCGCGCTGCCGGCTCCTAGTCCAAGATATTTCACACAACAGTGCTCGACTATGGCCTCGACTTGCCCTGTTGGGTACAGCGTTCGCTCATCTCTACTGCGCGACTACCTGGATTAGTACCCGCACGGTAGGTCAGGGTTGGGCGAAGCCGGCCGCGCTCAGCGTCTTCTGGCCCGCTTGGCCCGTGACGGCATCGATGAACTTGCGCGCCAGTCCCTGGTGTTCGGAGGATTTGAGCGCGGCGATCGGATAGGTGTTCACGGCGTCAGCCGACTCGGGAAACTGGACCGCGGAGACCTTGCCCGCAGCCCCGGCCGCATCGGTGACATATACCAACCCCGCATCGGCCTGGCCCGTCGTCACCTTGTTCAGCACATCGCTGACCGACGCTTCCTCGCTCACTGGTGTGATATCCACGCCGGCGGCCTTCTCGACCCGCTGGGCCGCCGAACCGCACGGCACCTGCGGCGCGCACACCACCACGGCGAGCCCGGGCTTCGTCAGATCCTGAAATGACCTGATCCGCTTCGGGTTTCCCGGTGCGACGGCGATCGTCAGTGTGTTGGATGCGAAGTTGACCGGTTCGCCGTCCAGCAGTCCCGCCCGGGCCGCCTTGTCCATGTTCCGGGTGTCGGCGGACGCGAAGACGTCAGCCTGTGCGCCCTGTGTCAGCTGGGTGACCAGATCCGAGGAGCCCGCGAACGAGAACTCCACCGTCGTCCCCGGATTGTCGGTGTTGAACTGCTCACTGATCTCGGTGAACGCCGACTTCAGTGAGGCCGCCGCGAACACCATGATCGTCTGACCGTCCACCGGCTCGTCGCCAGATCCGCACGCCGACAACACCAACGCCAACGTCGCCGCCGATGCAAACACCTTGGACTGCTTCATCATTGGCCCGCAGGCGTCTCCACGATCACGGTGGTCGCCTTCACAACCGCAACGGCCACGCTGCCCGGCTCGAGCTGCAGTTCCCGTACGGCGTCCGTGCTCATCAACGAGACGACGGTGAACGGCCCGCACTGCATCTCGACCTGGGCCATGACGGTGTCCGTGACGACCTTTGTCACCAGTCCGGCGAAGCGGTTGCGCGCCGAACTCGCGACGCTGAGCGGGTCCTTGGGCGCCACACTCGCGTTCGCCCTGGCGAACGCGGCCAGCGCGGCCGCGTCGATCGCCTTGCGGCCCGACGCATCGAGGTGAGCGGTTAGGGCGCCGTCATCGATCCAGCGGCGCACGGTGTCGTCGCTGACCCCCAAGAGTTCGGCTGCTTCACGGACGCGAATTTCCGGCACGGCCGAAGCGTACCTAACCTATTCGACCAGATAACCGTATCCACGGAGCAAATCGACATATCCATCCGCGTATGCGGCAAAGAATGAAGCGCCGCTATCGACCGGTAGTCTTTCCCTCCGTGTCTGAGAAGCCCGCAAAAGTCCCGCCCGCCCGCGTCGTCCGCATCATCGAGTCCGCCCGTACCGCGCTGCAGAAGGTCAACCGCGCGATGGTGCCCGGCTACATCGCGTTGCTCGAGACGGCGCAGGGCGCCTGGGTGTCCCAGGCCCTCTACGTGGCCGCCAAGCTCGGCATCGCCGACGAACTCGCCAACGGCCCCAAGACGGCAGACGAGGTAGCCGCCAAAGTGGGCGGACACCCGGACTCGGTGTTCCGGTTGATGCGCATGCTCGCCGGCCGGGATGTGTTCCGCCAACTCTCCGATGGCCGGTTCGAGTTGGCCGCGATGGGCGAAGCGTTGCGCGCCGATGCACCCAATTCCCTGCGGTCGATGGTTCTGTTCATCGGATCCCCGGAGCACTGGGCTGAATGGGGCGAGCTGCTGCATTCGGTACAGACGGGTCGCCCCTCACCCGAAAAGCTCTACGGCAAGTCATATTTCGAGCATCTCGACGAGGCGCCCGAGCAGGCCGCGATCTTCAACGACGCGATGTCGGCGATGGCGAGGTTGGCCAACGAAACCGTGATCCCGGTGTATGACTTCTCCGGCTTCAAGCTCATCGTCGATATCGGCGGTGGTCACGGCAACCTGCTCAGCGCCATTCTGCGCTCGGCCCCGACCGCCCGCGGCGTACTGTTCGACCTCCCGTCGGTCGTCGCCGGCGCGGGGCCGGTGCTCGAGGCCGCCGGCGTCGCGAATCGTTGCGCCGTCGAGGGGGGTTCATTCATGGACTCGGTTCCCGACGGCGCCGATGCCTACGTCATGAAGTCGATCATCCATGACTGGGACGACGACATCTCCGAGAAGATCCTGCGCAACGTCCGCACCGCGATCGCGCCGAACGGCCGACTGCTGCTGCTCGAACTCGTGCTGCCGGAGCGTGCGACCTCGAACTGGGGGGCCGTGCTCGACTTGGAGATGCTCGTCTCCCCCGGCGGCCGGGAGCGCACCCGCGCAGAGTTCGCCAATCTGCTGGCGCGATGCGGGTTTCGGCTCACCCGCGTCGTCGACACCGCGACGCCGATGATGTCGATCGTGGAGGCCGCTCCGGCCTGATCGCCGTTAGCGCTTCTTCTCCCGCACCTTGTACGTCGAGGGCCACGACTCCCGCGTCTCGTCGCCGACGAGCGGCACGCCCTTGCTGCCGATCCTGATGTCGAACGCTTCCTTGCCCGCACCTACCTCACGGTTGGCGTGCTCGGTGGCAAGGTAGATCAACTGGTCGATCTCCGCCTCGGCGAACGCGACGAATGTGGTGTTGCGCACGATCTCCTCGTCGGGCGGAGCCATCCGCTCGGGAAGCAGCCGTGACGCCAGCGCCGCCAGGCCCAGGAGCGAGAACGGGACGACCCAGTAGCAGACGAAGGACAGCGGCGTCTTGGTGTCCAGGATGGTCGCCTCGCCGTACACGATCGGCGGGATGGCCGACGACACTGTCATCCCCGCGAACGCGGCCACCCAGATCCACGTCAGCACCGCCGTGATGCGTTTGAAGACGTCGGTCTCGATGATCTCTTTCGGCTGGCCGACCTCTGCGAATTCACGGACGAACGGCCTGCGCGCGAGGATGCTGCCGAGCGCCACCAGGAAGATGCCCGCGTTGCTCAGCGGCTGCATCCACTGCTGCATGAATTGCTCGCTCACCGTGAAGGTCAGCACCGTCAGCACTAAAAACGTTGCAATGGCGCCTATCTCGAGCGTGCGGCCCGCCGTTCCCTTCACCCGGCCGATCACGAACGACAACACGGCAATCGCGAACGCGACCAATACCGCGGTATGGAAGGGGACGTTGCCGACCAGGACCCAATAGACGATCCACGGCGCGAAGCCGAGAAGAATACCCACGGTGGGTCAGTTTAGGTTGTCAGTCAATGGCCCAACTGTAAACCCGTTGCCTGAGCCACAGGGCCGACTACTTTGTGTCTGATGACGCGCCGCAATGTCTCCTCCGGCTCCGAGTACGAGGCCACGGTCGGATACTCGCGGGCGGTGCGGACGGGCCCATACGTCGCCGTCGCGGGCACCACAGGCGTCGGTGACGGTGTCGGGGCGCAGGCGCGGGACGCGTTGCGGCGCATAGAGATCGCTTTGCAGGACGCCGGCGCCTCCTTGGCGGACGTGGTGCGCACCCGGATGTACGTGACGGACATCTCGCGCTGGCGCGCCGTCGGCGCAGTCCATGCCGAGGTGTTCGGCGACATCATGCCGGTGGCGACCATGGTCGAGGTGTCGGCACTGATCGCGCCCGAGCACCTCGTGGAGATCGAGGTCGACGCGTACGTGGCCGGCTAGGGCCCATTTCCGCCGTGCTCGGCCCTAGTGCTCGAGCGGCGCAAAAGCGCCGTCGGACCCCGGTTTGTACGGCGTGACACTGATCACAGCTTTGGTAGGTAGTGGACCGTACAAATGTGGGAACACCATCGCATCGGGATCGCTCGGCACACCGGGCTCCCAGCGGATCGGAGAGGACAGGCGTGCAGGGTCGACGCGGAGCAGCACGAGGTCTGAGCGGCCGGCGTAGAGCCGGTTCGTCGGCAGGTGCACCTGCTCGGGCGTGGACAGATGTACGAAACCGTGCGAGGCCAACGAGTCGGGCCGTAGCTCACCGGCGTCCTGAGCCGACCGCCACTCCTCGGCGCCGCAAATATGGACCAGCACAGCCGGCAAGCGTGGCATACCGCGGGTCTGACGCGTCGGCAACTTGGCATAACGGTGAGACACGACACACCGGTAAACCCCTAGGGAACAAGGCCGAAACCGAAAGCGTCTGAGACAGTAGAGATACGCGAGAACCGATGGAGGTGCCATGACCGCAACGCTCATTAGCCCGGAATTGACCAAGGCTGACCGCTGCGATCGCTGCGGCGCCGCGGCTCGCGTACGGGCGAAGCTCCCGTCGGGCGGCGAACTGCTGTTCTGCCAGCATCATGCGAACGAGCATGAGGCCAAGCTGGTGGAGCTTGCCGCCGTTCTCGAATCCAGCCCGCTGGAGGCATAACCGCCGACACGGCGGCCCGCCTGGTTAGGCGAGACGGGCCGTCGTCAGGAATGCTGGTCTGGACATGAACGACCAGTCCCAGCCGTTACCCCTTCCGCCATCGCGCCACCACATCAGGCACATCGTCCGGCGCACACTCTCGAAGAGTTGGGACGACTCGATTTTCTCCGAGTCGGCGCAGGCGGCGTTCTGGTGTGCGCTGTCGCTGCCGCCGCTGCTGCTGGGGATGCTGGGAAGTCTGGCGTACATCGCGCCGCTGTTCGGCCCGGAGACGCTGCCTGCCATCCAGGAGCAGCTGATCGGCACGGCGGAACGCTTCTTCTCGTCCAGCGTCGTGGACGAAATCATCGAGCCGACCGTGCGCGACATCGTCAAGGGCGCTCGCGGCGAAGTGGTGTCGATCGGCTTCGTGATCTCGCTGTGGGCGGGCTCGTCGGCCATCTCGTCGTTCGTCGACTCCGTCGTCGAGGCCCACGATCAGACACCACTGCGCCATCCGGTGCGGCAACGGTTCTTCGCGCTGGGTCTGTACGTGGTGATGCTGGTGGCGGCGATTGCGGCAGCACCGTTCGTCGCACTCGGGCCGCGCAAGATCGCTGCACAGCTGCCCCAGAGCTGGGACAACGCACTGGCCTTCGGCTACTACCCCCTGCTGTTCGTCACGCTGGTGGTGGCGGTGAACATCCTGTATCGGGTGGCTCTGCCCGAACCGCTACCGACACATCGCCTTGTCCTGGGGTCGATCCTGGCGACTGTCGTCTTCCTGGGGGCGACATTGGGGCTGCGGGTCTACCTGACGTGGATCACCAGCACCGGCTACACCTACGGCGCGCTCGCGACACCGATCGCGTTCCTGCTGTTCGCCTTCTTCCTCGGCTTCGCGATCATGCTGGGCGCCGAACTGAACGCCGCAATTCAGGAGGAATGGCCCGCGTCCCCAACGCATGCCAAACGGGTCCGGCTGTGGCTCAAGCAGAAGGCCGAGGCGCGCAACGGTCGCGGCGTGCTCGCGGGGGACGACGACGCGCCGGCGGCCGACCGGGCCCCCGACGCCGCTACTTCTTGAGCTTCTCGTAGATCTTCTTGCACTCGGGGCAGACGGGCGACCCCGGCTTGGCGGCTTTGGTCACCGGGAACACTTCGCCGCACAGCGCCACGACGTGCGTACCCATCACAGCGCTTTCTGCGATCTTGTCTTTCTTGACGTAATGAAAGAACTTGGGGGCGTCGCCGTCGGTGCCGTCGTCGACGCGTTCGTCGGTGTCGGTGCGCTCGATCGTCTGGGTCTGCATGCCAACCATTTTGCCTGTAAGAATTCCGACACGTATACGAGACGCCGAGTGTGGAACAGTGGAGGTATGAAACACGGCCCAGAGCTGAGTTTCGATGACGACGGCCGACCGATCCTGATCACCCAGGCCGCACCCTCATACGAAGTCCAGCACCGCGAGCGGGTACGCAAGTATCTGGCGCTGATGTTCTGGCGCATTCCCGCACTCATCGCCGCCGCGGTGGCGTACGGCATTTGGGAGAACGGGCTCATCTCCCTGGCGATCCTGGTGGCGTCGATCCCCCTGCCGTGGATCGCGGTACTCATCGCCAACGATCGGCCGCCGCGTCGCGCCGAAGAACCGCGTCGCTACGAGTCCGCACGCCGAATTCCGTTGTTCCCCACAGCGGAGCGACCGTCGCTGGAATATCGCGCGCACTCGACGCGGCAATCGGGTGAGGGCGATTCGCAACGCGATTTCGCGGACTGAGGATTTTCTATCGCATTTCTCAGCACATTCTCAGGTCAAGATCGAATAACCGCAGATCAGAAGGTGTGAAGCAACCGATCCTTGGGAACTCCTACGGGCAGATGGGCGTTATAGCTCATGACAGTTCGACCCGATCAGGAGGCCGTGATGGCAAATGCCACCCTTACCCGCATCGAGGGCGATCTGGACGCCCAGAGTCCAGCCGCCGACCTCGTACGCGTCTACTTGAACGGCATTGGCAAAACGGCCTTGCTCAATGCCGCCGATGAGGTTGAGCTCGCAAAGCGCATTGAGGCAGGTCTTTACGCGCAGCATTTGCTCGCGACGCGTAAGCGCCTGGGCGAGAGCCGCAAACGTGATCTTGGCGCCGTCGTCCGGGACGGCGAAGCCGCCCGTCGCCACCTTCTGGAAGCCAACCTGCGTCTGGTGGTGTCGCTGGCCAAGCGCTACACCGGTCGCGGGATGCCGCTGCTCGACCTGATCCAGGAGGGCAACCTCGGCCTGATCCGCGCGATGGAAAAGTTCGACTACGCCAAGGGGTTCAAGTTCTCGACCTATGCGACGTGGTGGATCCGTCAGGCGATCACCCGCGGCATGGCCGACCAGAGCCGCACGATCCGGCTTCCGGTCCACCTCGTCGAGCAGGTCAACAAGCTCGCCCGGATCAAGCGCGAAATGCACCAGAATCTGGGGCGCGAGGCGACCGATGAGGAACTCGCCGAAGAGTCGGGCATCCCGGTCGAGAAGATCACCGATCTGCTCGAGCACAGCCGCGATCCGGTGAGCCTGGACATGCCGGTCGGTAGCGACGAGGAAGCGCCGCTGGGCGACTTCATCGAGGACGCCGAGGCGATGTCGGCCGAGAACGCAGTGATCTCCGAATTGCTGCACACCGATATCCGCCATGTGCTGGCCACGCTCGACGAACGTGAGCAACAGGTCATCCGTTTGCGTTTCGGCCTGGACGACGGACAGCCGCGCACCCTGGACCAGATCGGCAAGCTGTTCGGTCTGTCCCGCGAGCGCGTCCGCCAGATCGAGCGCGAGGTGATGGCCAAGCTCCGCAACGGCGAACGTGCCGATCGGTTGCGGTCTTACGCCAGCTGAGAGCGTTTTCGCTGAATGCCCGCCGGTCCGCCGGCGGGCATTCTTAGTTGTACGTGTCGGGGTGCGTAGCGGCGCAGTTCATGCCCCTTGGCCGGTAGACTCGCCCGTGACGGAGGGTTGTGAAATGAACGATCTGGTCGATACCACCGAGATGTACCTGCGGACCATCTACGACCTCGAGGAAGAGGGCGTGGTGCCGCTGCGTGCGCGTATCGCCGAGCGACTCGACCAGAGCGGTCCAACCGTCAGCCAGACCGTATCCAGGATGGAACGCGACGGGCTGCTTCACGTCGCGGGCGACCGACATCTCCAGCTCACCGACAAGGGCCGCGGACTGGCCGTGGCGGTGATGCGCAAGCACCGGCTCGCCGAGCGACTCCTGGTCGACGTGATCGGGCTGCCCTGGGAGGAAGTGCACGCCGAGGCCTGTCGGTGGGAGCACGTGATGAGCGAGGACGTCGAGCGCCGCCTGGTGCGGGTGCTCGACAACCCCACCACCTCCCCGTTCGGCAATCCGATTCCCGGCCTTGCCGAGCTAGGACTGGCCTCGAGCGAGTCGGGCGCCGACCAGATCAACCTGGTTCGGCTCACCGAGCTGCCCGCCGGAATGCCCGTAGCTGTCGTCGTGCGACAGCTGACCGAGCACGTGCAGGGCGACGTCGAGCTGATCGGACGGCTCAAGGACGCCGGCGTGGTGCCCAATGCGCGCGTCACGGTCGAGGTCAACGACCACGGTGGCGTCATGATCGTGATCCCCGGCCACGAGCAGGTCGAACTGCCTCACCACATGGCGCACGCCGTGAAGGTCGAGAAGGTCTAACCCGCGCGGCGCCCGAACGCGCGCTTGGCCGGCAATCGAACTCCCAGCCGATCTGCCAACCGGTATCCGGTCGTGGCCAGGTCACGAATCTGCTCCGGTCGCATCCCCGATTGCAGGGCGGTGTCGAGCATGCCCGCCATCCGATGGGTCTCGTCGCACCGTAGCGCCGCATCCAGCGACACTCCGGCCAGCGGCCCGTCGCCGCGGGCGTATGCCGAGAATGCCAGCAGCACAAGCGCTTCCACCCGCCATGGCTCGGGAAGCGTGCGGGACAGCTGCGCCCACAGCGCTTCGGCCTCTCCGGCGGCCTCGCCGACCGCCAGCGCGTAGAGCGTGTCGCGCACCAGCGGGTCGGTCAGCGCACAAGCCAGCCGTGCGGCCGCGTCATCGGACAGCGGCTGACCGTCGGCGACGTCGACCGCTGCGGCGATGGCCATTTCGACGTCGCGCCGCACATCGGCGTCCGACCGGTCGGCATCGCAGCTACCGATCGAAGCCTCGAGCGCGGCGCTGCGGGCCGGATCCGTCACCGCGATGACCCCCTGAAGTTCCGCGCGCCGCGAATAGAGCCTGCGGCCATCCAGTACCGCGGCCACGGCCAACGGCGATGCGGACGGGTCTTCGACGGTTCCGGCATTCCCGCAGCCGTCGGCGCAGTGCCAGTGTCCGCCGGCGGCGACGCGGTCAACGATGTGAGCCGCGAGCAATTCGATGCCGTGCTCGGCAAGTGTCGCCGACAGAGCGGCGGCCAGGTGGCGGTAGTCGTCGTTGCACATCCGGCAGCTCGCGCCGTCGTCATCGACGATGACCGCGATCGCCGCGTCGGGTCGCGCACTCGCGGCCACCTCGGCGATGTGGTCCACGGATGCAGCCACCTCATCGGAAAGATCAACGCGCATGACGCATCCCATCTCCCCGTGATCGACAGTCACCAAGACGAGAGACTTCTCGGGCACGAAGCCCAGGACTGCGGGCAGGGCGGCGATCAGTACGCCGGGGCGGTTGAGGCTGAAGTCGGGCGAATGCGGTGTCATGCTCCCACCGTGGTTCCCGGCGCCGACTCCCCCAGCCGTCACGACGTCGCACGGCCCGTCCATGTGGATCAAAATGCGATTGGGGATGACACGGGCGCTATCCGTCGCGGCGCAGCTTCACCACCGCGTCCCGGAACAGGGCGTCCAGCGACGAGGTGTCTGCCTGGTCCACCGCTGGGTCCTGTAGCCAGCTGGCGCTGACCCGAGTGTCGCCGACTTGGGCCGCGAAAGTCATCACCGTCCGCTCTGATTCCGCAGTCGTCACGGTCTGCTCGACGGCGTATACGTCGTCCGCGTCGACCGGCGGGGCGGGCAGCACCGTCACGACCACTGTCGATGCCTGTTCGCCCGCGCCCGCGTCGAACGACGGGCATGCACGCAGTTGCTCCAGCCGACTGCTCAAGGGCGGGACCGGTCGCATCACGACGACGATCAGCCTGCTCGCGGTCGCGCTGTCGACCCCTTCGACACCAACGGCCTCGCTGTGCCACATCACCGGCGGCGTGCAGGTGGGCGGGGTGACGACCTCGCCCCTCGGAACACCGTCGATGTCCTGCAACGCGCGGTCCAGCGCGCCGTCGTCGAGTTTCGCCGCCGTGTACTGCGGGGGGAAACGGTTGGGTTCGATGAGCAGCTGCGCAACCGGGACCGAGGCCTTTTCTTCTACGGCGGCTACCGGCTGCGAGGCCCCGACGACGACACGGCTGCATGCAGCGAGCGCCGACGCGGCCATCAGCAGCGCGCAGCCGCGCAGGCACCGCGACAGCCTGTCACCCATCGGCGCCATCGTCTCACCGCTGCGCCCGCCGACCGGTCAGGCGCGCGTATAGATCCGGGTTGGGTAGCGGCCGATTAATTTCACGTGGTGTTGACGCCCGTCGGCGTGCAAGATCCGTGCAACCGGCGTAGACCTTGTTGCCATGGGTTCCATGCTCGAATACGACCTCGTCGTCATCGGTTCTGGCCCGGGTGGCCAGAAGGCCGCGATAGCCGCGGCAAAGCTCGGCAAGACGGTCGCCATCATCGAACGCGGACGGATGCTTGGCGGGGTGTGCGTGACCACCGGGACGATCCCGTCGAAAACGCTACGGGAAGCCGTGCTCTACCTCACCGGCATGAACCAGCGCGAGCTCTACGGAGCCAGCTACCGGGTCAAGGAGAAGATCACCCCCGCCGACCTACTCGCCCGCACGTCTCACGTGATCGGTAAGGAGCAGGACGTCGTCCGTTCGCAGTTGATGCGCAACCGCATCGATCTCGTCCAGGGGCATGGCCGGTTCGTCGACGCGCACACCGTGCTGGTCGAGGAGCCCACCCGGGGCGAGCGCACAACCGTCAGCGGGGATCACGTCGTGATCGCCACCGGTACCAAGCCGGCGCGCCCGGCCGGCGTCGAGTTCGACGAAGACCGCGTCCTGGACTCCGACGGCATCCTCGACCTGAAGTCACTTCCCGCCACGATGGTGGTGGTGGGCGCCGGCGTGATCGGCATCGAGTACGCCTCCATGTTCGCCGCGCTCGGCACCAAGGTCACCGTGGTGGAGAAGCGCGACAACATGCTCGACTTCTGCGACCCGGAGATCATCGAGGCACTGAAGTTCCACCTGCGCGACCTCGCGGTGACGTTCCGGTTCGGAGAGGAGGTGACCGCCGTCGACGTCGGCGCCGCGGGCACGGTCACCACCCTGGCCAGCGGCAAGCAGATTCCGGCCGAGACGGTGATGTATTCCGCGGGCAGGCAGGGCCAGACCGAACACCTCGATCTGGCCAACGCCGGCCTGCAGACCGATGGGCGAGGGCGCATCACCGTCGATAGCAACTTCCAGACCCGCGTCGACCACATCTATGCCGTCGGGGACGTGATCGGATTTCCCGCATTGGCGGCCACTTCGATGGAGCAGGGCCGACTGGCCGCCTATCACGCATTCGGTGAACCGGCCAAGGGCATGACCGACCTTCAGCCGATCGGCATCTACTCCATCCCGGAGGTGTCGTATGTGGGTGCCACCGAGGTGGAACTGACCAAGAAGTGCCTGCCGTATGAGGTCGGCGTCTCGCGCTATCGGGAGCTGGCGCGTGGACAGATCGCCGGCGATTCCTACGGAATGCTGAAACTGCTGGTTTCGACGGACGACCTGAAGCTGCTCGGCGTCCACATCTTCGGCACCAGCGCGACCGAGATGGTCCACATCGGCCAAGCCGTGATGGGCTGCGGCGGAACCATCGAATACCTCGTCGACGCGGTCTTCAACTACCCCACGTTCTCGGAGGCCTACAAGGTCGCGGCACTGGACGTGATGAACAAACTGCGTGCTCTGAATCAATTTCGCCATTAGCGATTCTCGCGTCGACCACCGCCATTTGGCCGGGGTCGTACGTTTGGGGAACGCAACATGGGCCACACTGGTTGTCACGTTGGGAAAGGCGATCATCGCTTTTCACACCGTCGAGGAGGCGTGGAGATGGCGGACGAAGCTGATCAACCCGAGCAGCGTTACCAACCGGACCAGACCGGCATGTACGAGCTGGAGTTTCCAGCCCCGCAGCTGACGTCGCCCGATGGCCGCGGTCCGGTGTTGATCCATGCGCTCGAGGGCTTTTCCGACGCCGGCCATGCCATCAAGCTGGCCGCCCAGCACCTCAGGAATACCCTCGACACCGAGTTGGTGGCCTCCTTCGCGATCGACGAACTGCTGGATTACCGATCGCGCCGCCCTCTGATGACCTTCAAGACCGACCACTTCACCCACTACGAGGAACCCGAGCTCAGCCTCTACGCGATGCATGACAGTGTCGGCACGCCGTTTCTGCTGCTCGCCGGCCTGGAGCCGGACCTGCGGTGGGAGCGGTTTCTGACGGCCGTGCGGCTGCTGGCCGAGCGGCTCGGGGTGCGCCGGGTGATCGGCCTGGGGGCCATCCCGATGGCCGTCCCCCACACCCGTCCCATCACGCTGACGGCACACTCCAACGACAAGGAGCTGATCGCCGAACACCAGCCGTGGGTCGGTGAGGTGCAGGTGCCGGGCAGTGTGTCGAACCTCTTGGAGTTCCGGATGTCCCAGCACGGGTACGAGGTCGTCGGCTTCACCGTGCACGTGCCGCACTACCTCGCCCAGACCGACTACCCCGCCGCCGCGGAGGTGCTGCTGGCCGAGGTGGCCAAGACCGGCGGGCTCCAGATCCCCTTACAGGCGCTGGACGCCGCTGGCGCCGAGGTACTGCAGAAGATCAACGAGCAGGTCGAGGGCAGCACCGAGGTGGCCCAGGTGGTGACCGCACTGGAGCGTCAGTACGACGCTTTCGCCGCGGCCCAGGAGAACCGCTCGCTGCTCGCCCACGACGAGGATCTGCCCAGCGGCGAGGAACTCGGCGCGGAGTTCGAGCGATTCCTCCGGCAGCAGGACAGAGGTAAAGACGGCGACGCCAAATAGCGCCCGTCCGGAAGGGCAGCTAAGTTGTCGAAATGGCCGCGCGACCGACCAACCTGCGCCCGGTTCGGGAACTCACACCCGAGTTGGAGTTCCGCACCATCCACGGGTACCGGCGCGCGTATCGAGTGGCGGGCTCCGGACCAGCGATCCTGCTGATTCACGGCATCGGCGACAACTCCACCACCTGGAGCACGGTGCAGTCGAAGTTGGCCCAGCGATTCACCGTGATCGCGCCAGATCTGCTGGGCCACGGCAAGTCCGATAAGCCCCGCGCCGACTACTCGGTGGCCGCGTACGCCAACGGGATGCGGGACCTGCTGAGCGTGCTGGACATCGATCGGGTCACCGTCGTCGGTCACTCCCTGGGTGGCGGTGTGGCGATGCAGTTCGCCTACCAGTTCCCCCAGCTCGTCGAGCGGCTGATCCTCGTGGGAGCCGGCGGCGTGACCAAGGACGTCAATATCGCGCTGCGGGTCGCCTCACTGCCCATGGGCAGCGAGGCGTTGGCGTTTCTGCGTCTACCGTTGGTGTTGCCGGCGGTGCACGTCGTCGGGCGCGTGGCCGGAGCGATGTTCGGATCGACCGGGCTCGGCCGTGACATTCCTGACGTGCTTCGGATCCTCGCAGATCTGCCGGAGCCGACGGCCTCGTCGGCCTTCGCGCGCACGCTGCGCGCAGTTGTGGACTGGCGCGGCCAAGTGGTCACCATGCTCGACCGATGTTACTTGACTAAATCCGTTCCGGTGCAATTGATTTGGGGAAGTGCCGACTCGGTGATACCGGTCAGCCATGCCCGTCTGGCACATGCGGCGATGCCCGGCTCACGGCTGGAGATATTCGACGGTTCCGGGCACTTCCCGTTCCACGACGATCCCGACCGGTTCGTCGAGGTTCTCGAGCAGTTCATTCTTTCCACCGAACCCGCGGTCTACGACCAGGATTATCTGCGCGGATTGCTGCGCACCGGCATCGAAGAGGGTGCGATCTCCGGCTCGGTCGACACCCGGGTCGCCGTGCTCGACGCAATGGACCACGACGAGCGCAGCGCCACCTGAAGCCTCGACGCCACCTCGGTAGCATCGGTCCATGGCCATCGACGTAACGGTGCTGCGGGTCTTCACCGACCCCGACGGCAATTTCGGAAATCCGCTGGGCGTTGTCGACAACAGCACCGTCGAGCCCACCGACCGTCAACGGATCGCCACCCAATTGGGTTACAGCGAAACCATTTTCATCGATCTACCGCAAGGCGGCTCCAGTACGGCGCACGCGCGGATCTTCACCCCTGCCGTCGAATTGCCCTTCGCGGGTCACCCGACCGTGGGTGCCTCGTGGTGGCTGCGCGATCAGGGTTTCGCGATCAAGACGTTGCAGGTGCCCGCGGGCATCGTGCAGGTCAGCTACGACGGCGATCTCACGGCCGTGAGTGCGCGTGCGGAGTGGGCTCCGGACTTCGCGATCTATGACCTGGCGTCCGTCGACGAACTGATGGCGGCGGATCCGTCCGACTACACCGATGCGGCCGAGCACTATCTGTGGACCTGGCTCGACAAATCCGCCGGAATGATCCGGTCCCGGATGTTCGCGGCCGATCTCGGCGTCCCGGAGGACGAGGCCACCGGCGCCGCCGCGGTCCGTATCACCGACTACCTCAGCCAGGACCTGGAGATCGTGCAGGGCAAGGGGTCGAGAATCTCCACCGAGTGGAGCCCCGAGGGCTGGGTGCGGGTCGCGGGACGCGTCGTCAACGACGGCACGAAACAGATCGACTGAGGCGCCAGGTCAGCTCTGGGCCGGCTGCGGAGACTCGCGATGCTCACGCAGCTCCTTGATCTCGCGCTCGAAGTCCTCCGCCGACGTGAATCCGCGGTAAACCGAGGCGAATCGTAGGTAGGCGACCTCGTCGAGGTCACGGAGCGGACCGAGGATGGCCAGGCCCACCTCATTGCTGGGGACCTCGGCCGAGCCGGTGGCGCGCACCGCGTCCTCGACCTGCTGAGCAAGCAGGTTCAGCGCGTCGTCGTCTACCGCCCGGCCCTGACAGGCGCGGCGCACGCCCTTGACGACCTTCTCCCGGCTGAACGGCTCGGTGACACCGCTGCGCTTGACCACGGCGAGCACCGCCGTCTCGACAGTCGTGAAGCGACGACCGCATTCCGGGCATGATCTGCGGCGGCGAATGGCCTGGCCTTCGTCGGTTTCCCGGGAATCGACCACTCTGGAGTCGGGATGGCGACAGAACGGACAGTGCATCACCGCTCCTTCGCCACACCACCAAACGACCAACTCGAACTCCTCTGAGCGTACCTGCGCGGGAGTTCGCGAGCTCAGGTTCGTGTTGATTGGAACATATCCCGTCGTGGTGCTACCGAATGCCGTTGCGCGGCTGATGTTTTCACCGCCCATGGCACACCGTCAGCTGATCGGTGCGATCAGAGTCTGGCCGGCATGAATCGCCACAGTGTCGAGATGGTTGAGTTCGCGGATCCGGTCGACAACGCTTCCCACCGGCGCGTCGGGCGCCACTCGGCCCGCCACCTGCTGCAGCGTTTCGCCCGTCTGCACCTGAACCACCGCGAGCCGGTCGGGCACCGGGGCCGATTCGCCGACGACACCGCCGAACTGTGCCACCAGCCCGAGCCACACCGTGATGCCTGCGGCGACCATCGCCAACAGGACCGTCGTGACCGGGGTGATGGGCCGGCGCCGGCGCGGAGCGCGCGATACGAGGACACCGGAGCTGCGGTATCGCATCGGGGCGCCGCCGGGCCGCCGTGACGGTGGCCGCCGCCGTGCACCCGCGGGCCGGATACCCGGCCTGACCACAGGTGTTGCCTGGATTTCCCGCGTCTCGAGAATCGTCATCTTCCTGCCTTCCGGTCCAAGGTCGTTCGCTCTTGTGTTCGAACATACTCGCTCAGGTGTTCGATTAATAGAACATGTGATCGAACTGTTGCCAAACGATAGCGGCGCCCACCGACAAGTTCGGACGGCCGGATCTGGCACTCGCAGCCATCCGACACGCCTCGAACACATGTTTGATTAATCGGCTGTCACGGGCTACATTCGCGCCATGGACTCCAGCAGCGATACCCCGGGTGGCACAGACGGCACCGGCGGGCGAGGTGGGCTCGACACGGGTCTGACCGAGCGTCAACGCACCATTCTCGACGTGATCCGCGCCTCGGTGACCAGTCGCGGCTATCCCCCGAGCATCAGGGAGATCGGCGACGCGGTCGGACTGACGTCGACGTCGTCGGTGGCGCATCAACTCCGCACGTTGGAGCGCAAGGGCTATCTACGCCGCGACCCCAACCGTCCGCGCGCCGTGGACGTCCGAGGCGCCGACAATGCGCCACCGGTCGTCGCCACGGACGTCGCGGGCTCCGACGCCCTGCCGGAACCGACCTTCGTACCGGTGCTGGGCCGCATCGCCGCAGGCGGCCCGATCCTGGCCGAAGAGGCCGTCGAGGATGTCTTCCCGCTTCCGAAGGAATTGGTCGGCGAGGGCTCGCTGTTCCTGCTGAAGGTGGTCGGCGACTCCATGGTCGACGCGGCGATCTGTGACGGCGACTGGGTGGTCGTGCGTCAACAGAACGTTGCGGACAACGGCGATATCGTCGCCGCGATGATCGACGGTGAGGCGACGGTGAAGACGTTCAAGCGCACGCGCGGTCAGGTGTGGCTGATGCCGCACAACCCGGCGTTCGATCCGATTCCCGGCAACGACGCCGTCGTGCTGGGCAAGGTCGTGACGGTGATCCGCAAGATCTAGCGGGCCTCGGCGTCGGTGACGAAGCCGTTCACGCGCGCGAGTTCCTCACTGGCAAACCAGATTTCGGCACTGGCATCGTCGTACGCAGGACTGCCGGGCGCCCAATACACACCAGTCTTGGTATTCGCCTTGACCGGGTAGCCCTCCGGCGCCTCGTTCGGGTCGTCGAGTGGCACCAGGAAGGCGACGCGCTGCGTTGGCGGCTCGTCGTCGACATCGATGCGAGCATGGCGTCCGGTATCGATGAGGGGGTCGCGCTTGACCGCGGCGGCCGCCGCCGCGGCGGCAAGCGCCGCTTCGGCGGTCTGAATACGAGTCGGTGCAGTATCGACGGTGTCCGGGTCGTCGTCGTCATCGTCGGGCTCGTCATCGCGGGCCGGCGGCTCGTCGTTGTCGTTGGCGTCCGCGACGTCGTGCGAGGTCTCCTCAACGCTCGATGCCGACGAGGGCGCACCCCAAAGGTCTTCCTCCTCGTGCACGACCTCCGGTGGCATGTCCTCGCCCCGGCGCGGCAGTGTGCCCAATCCCCCGCCTGCGTAGCGATCGCCGAACATCGCCGCGGCGTACTCGTCGTCGGTAGTCACCCGATCCGGAGCGGCCGCGGTGCTGTACGCGGCATCGGCGTCGCCGCTGAATCGGACGTCTTGCATCGCAAGAGATTCGTCGGACGCAAAGGGATCGGCCTTGTTGCGGCGTCGCAGCGCGATCGCGAGCACGACGGCTCCGATCACTGCCACCAACGGTACGAGCGCCAGCAGCCACCACACGTTCGGTTTCAACCACTTGTTGGTGTCGTTGGAATCTGACGCCTGGGGGCTGCCCGGCGCCTCGGCCGCCGGCTGCTGGCCCGGCACCTCGAGGCCGGCCAATTCGGCGGCCAGATTGGCCGGTTCGGTGCTGAAGGTGTCTTTCGCTCGGTCCCACGAGATGACGCCACCGGTGAAGCGCTGCGTGACGACGTCGCCGGCCTCCGTCTGGTCGGCCATCGGCGCACCCAGCTCGCCCTTGGCCCCGCCGAGCCGGTCCCAGGCTGCCGCCATCGCACCCCGCACGATCACCGCACCGTGATCAGGCGTCCAGAAGATGACCGGCTTGTCCTCGGCCGCGAAGCTGGACATGCGGCTGGCAGTGGGCAGGCCGCCGTCGACCTCGCTGGTGAGCGGGAACCCGAGATCGCCTTCGGGCCCGCCGACGCTCTCGTACTTGGCCAGCACCTGTCCGGTCACGACATTCGCACCGGTGGCAGGTGTGTAGAAGATCGCGCCACCGGCGAAGTTCTGCCTCAGTCCGTCCTTGCCGACCGGGAAGGGCGCTCCGTCGGCGGCGCCCAGCGGCCCGAGCGGTCCTCCGGCGGCGCGCCGGGCAGCATTGATTGCCGCAGTCGGATCCTCGGGAAACTGCAGGTCGCCCAACTGAGCGGCAAGTTCCGGCGGCACGGTGGTAAAGGTCTTCTTGCGAACGTCATACGACAACTCGCCACCGGTGAACTTCTGCGAGACGACGGCACCCCTGTAGACCTCGTCCTCCGCTGGTACGCCGAGTGTGCCCGACGAACCCCCGAGCTTGTCCCACGCGCTGTTGAGCGGCCCACGGACCACGCGTGCCCCGGTTGCAGGTGTGAAGAAGATGACCGGCTTGTCCGTCGCGCTGAACGTGACGTTTCGGCTGTCCGGCGCCCGTCCGGGCCCCTCATCGATGGTGGGGAAACCGAGATCGCTGTCAGCTGGCCCGCCGAGCGACTCGTACTTCTCCAGGATGGCACCCTGGACGAAGTGTGCGCCGGTCGCAGGCGTGAAGAACATCTTGCCGCCAGCGAAGTTTTGACCAAAACCGGGGCCGGCCGGGTAGACGTCGCCGTTTCTGGGTCCCAGCGTGCCCCCGTCACCGCCGCTGGCCTCCCACGCCGCAGTGATCGCTGCGTTCGCGTCGGCGTCCGGTTGCGCCGCCGTGATCGGTGCCAACAAGACAGCCATCGACGCTGTCAGCAAACTGATTCCGAGCCGAGTGCGCACCATGCGGCGCCGACTCTTCTGCCCGCTCATTGACCCTCCCACAGTCGGCGCAAATTCCATGAAACGTATCGCGCCCGTCAACTGTCCGTCAGAAGACGTTAATAACCAAGGAACACACGCAAACTCTGAAAGAGAAAATACCCCGGCGATGTGCAAAATCCTCGGATCTTGCGCAGCGAAGCGCCGAATCGAATTGCCCGACGACCGGATACACGAAACTTCACATCGGAATGAAATCGGGGATTATGCACACCCGACGTCGACGGTCACCATGCGCAGCCATTGCTCTTGACTCCCCGGCTCGTGAGTTCTGTTGCCGCGGCAGCTATACCGCGATCAATCAACGTCAGACGCAATGTGACCTCAGCCACCGTGGTGCGGAATGGGTTTAGCGAATAGCCCAACCGGGGAATTTATGGGCCCCCTGACCCTCAGCAAGGAGGACAACGAATGTCGGACAAGAACAGCGGACCCGAAGAAGCCATCAAGGGCGTCGTCGAGGGCGTGAAGGGCAAGGTCAAGGAGGTCGCAGGCGCGGTCGCCGGACGTGACGACCTGTACCGCGAAGGCCAGGCTCAGCAGGACAAGGCCGAGGCCCAGCGCAACGCCGCACAAAAGGAAGCCGAAGCCGAGAGTGCACGGGCGGCAGCCAAGACCGCCGAGAAGAAGCAAGAAGCCGAGCAGAACTAGCGCTCAATCGAAAGGGTCCCCGAATCCCATTGGTTCGGGGGCCCTTTCGGCTGTCATCACGCGATCATCTCGGCAACAACGACCGCGGGCGCGTCGAGCGTCAAAATGTGGCCGGCACTGGGGACAAGAAGCGCGTACGCATTCGGAATCAGCGTCTCGGCACGCGCGAGCGCGGCATGCGGTCCGTCGCGTGGATGACTTCCCGGTCGCCGAGTGAAACGGTCGTCGGTGCGCCGATTCCGCGCAACTCGTCATCGGTCAGCGCGGTCGGCGCCACGAAATCCAATGGACATCGCCATGCGCGGACCGGGACTGGCCAATTACGCATGACGGCGTCGTACTCATCGAACAGCTGCGCCCGTGCCTGCTGGCTGCGAAACGGATCAAGCTTCGCCATGTGCGAAAGCGTAGCGATGCCGCGGCCTAGAACGTTGAGTACTCGGTCAAGCTGGCAGCCAACGGAACCGGCACGCGCGCCTTGATCCTCGTGCCCTCGGCGGTGTGCTCGGTCGCATCGACCCGGCCGTCGGCATGCACCTTGTTGACCAGATCGCCGCGGTCATAGGGAATCGTCACATCCACCACGGCGTCCGTCGGAGCGATGAGTTCGGCCATCCGCTGCTGAAGTCGCCCCAAACCGTCACCCGTGTGCGCGGAGACGAACACCGCATCCGGGAGAGCCCGCCGAAGCTGCGCCAGCGCGAGGTCGTCGGCTGCGTCGATCTTGTTGACCACCACCAACTCTGGTATCGGTTTGCTGTCATGGTCGGCGATCACCTCGTTGACCACCTGGCGCACCGCGTTGATCTGTGCCAGCGGGTTGACGTCGGAACCGTCGACGACATGCACGAGCAGGTCGGCGTCGACGACCTCCTCCAGAGTGGACCGAAACGCCTCGACCAACTGGGTCGGCAGGTGCCGGACGAACCCCACCGTGTCGGTCATGACGAAAGGCCTGCCGTCGGCGAATTCCCCACGGCGCGTTGTCGGTTCGAGGGTGGCGAACAACGCGTTCTCCACGAGGACACCGGCGCCGGTCAGTGCGTTGAGAAGACTCGACTTGCCCGCGTTGGTGTAGCCGACGATCGCGATCGACGCCACGTCGCTGGCCAACCGGCGGCTGCGCTGGGTGTCGCGGATCCTCTTCATGTCCTTGATTTCTCGGCGCAGCTTGGACATTCGCTCACGGATGCGCCTGCGGTCCGTCTCGATCTTCGTCTCGCCGGGTCCGCGGGTACCCACACCGCCACCGGCGCCGCCGGCCCGGCCACCGGCCTGCCGAGACATCGACTCACCCCAGCCGCGCAGCCTGGGCAGCATGTACTCCATCTGCGCGTACGCCACCTGCGCTTTGCCTTCGCGGCTCGTGGCGTGCTGGGCGAAGATGTCGAGGATCAGCGCGGTCCGGTCTATCACCTTGACCTTGACGGCCTTCTCCAGCGCGTTGAGCTGCGCGGGGCTCAGCTCTCCGTCGCAGATCACCGTGTCGGCCCCGGTCGCAAGCACCACTTCACGCAGTTCTGCCGCCTTGCCCGAGCCGATGTACGTCGACGGGTCCGGCTTGTCGCGGCGCTGCACGAGACCTTCGAGCACCTGCGAGCCGGCGGTCTCGGCGAGCGCGGCCAGTTCGGCCATGCTGGCTTCGACGTCCGCGGCACTGCCCTCGGTCCACACGCCGACCAGCACGACGCGTTCCAGCCGAAGCTGGCGATACTCGACCTCGGATACGTCGGAGAGTTCGGTCGACAAACCCGCCACGCGGCGCAGCGCCGCGCGGTCTTCGAGGGCGAGCTCACCCGCGCTGGGTGTCTCGTTGACTGGGAATTTGGGATACGTCATAAGCGATTACAGACTGACACGTCCAAAGGTGCCGATGCACATGAATTAACGCTGGGCGCCACGCCACCATTCCTCGGATAGTTCGCCGTTGGCCACCAGGACGGACGGGCCACGGAGGTAGCTGGACGCATCGGTGATCGTGACGGCGACGGCGCCGCCGGGGATGTGCACCCGCAGTGAGCCGGTGCCCGCACCTCCGTATGCCAGCGCCGCGACGGCAGCAGCGACGGTTCCAGTGCCACAGGACCGCGTCTCGCCGACACCACGTTCGTGCACCCGCATCGACACGGCCCCGTCCACCGGAGCCGTCAGCACCTCGATGTTGACTCCTTCGGGAAATTGCCCACGGTCGAACGACACCGGCGCCGCGACGTCCAGCGCCGCCAGTTCGCCGAACGTCATGACGGGGTCGACGCACGCCAGATGCGGATTGCCGACATCGATGGCCAGGCCCGCGAACGGTCTGCCGCCCACGATCGCCTCGCCGACACCCAGTTGGTTGGTCTTGCCCATTTCGACGGTGACGTCCGCGGCCGTGGCGTCCCAGTCGTGCAGCACGACCGGCCGCGGTCCCGCCAGGGATCCGACGACGAACTCGTCGCGGCTCTCCAACCCAGACGCGCGCAGGTAGTGCGCGAACACCCGGACCCCGTTGCCGCACATCTGCGCGATCGACCCGTCGGCGTTGCGGTAGTCCATGTACCAGTCGTCTGGGGCCACACCCTCGGGAATCCGGTCGAAGACGCCCGCTGAATGCGCCGCGGCGGCCTTGGTGACCCGCAAGACGCCATCGGCGCCGAGACCCTGGCGGCGGTCGCACAGCGCGGCCACCGCGACCGGCGACAGCCGCAATTCGCCCTCGGGGTCGGGCAACACGACAAAGTCGTTCTGGGTGCCGTGCCCTTTGGCGAACTTCACCTGCTCAGGATACGTCCCGCCAGATGCGCAGCGTTTCCTCGACGGTGCCACCCGCTGCACCGTCGAGCCAGCTGATGCGGTGGTCGCGACGAAACCACGACCGCTGCCTGCGCACATAACGGCGGGTTCCGAAGAACGTCGGTTCGCGTGCCGCCGTCCCGTCGCCGCCGTCATCGAGGTCGGCGATCACCTGGGCGTACCCGAGTGCCCTCGCGGCTGTCACACCGTCGCGCAGGCCGCGGTCCAGAAGTGCGCGGACCTCCTCCACCAGTCCATCGCGGAACATCTTGTCGGTGCGCTGCATCAGACGTTCATCGAGAACCGTTGTCTCCCAGTCGAGTCCGACAATCGCGGTGTCCCACCGAGGAGCACCGATCGCCGGGAAGGATGCGGCGAACGGCTGGCCCGTCAACTCGACCACCTCCAGCGCGCGCACGATGCGGCGTCCGTCCGTGGGCAGGATCGACGCGGCGGCGTCGGCGTCCGCCGCGGCCAGCTCAGCGTGCAGGGCGCTGACACCGACCTCGGCGAGGCGTTGCTCGTACTTGGCGCGCACCGCCGGGTCTGTCGCGGGGAAGGTCCATTCGTCGAGCAGCGATTGGACGTACATCATCGACCCGCCGACGACGACCGGCACCGCGCCACGGTTGGCGATGGCCTCGATGTCGGCGGCGGCGGCCTGCTGGTAGCGCGCCACACTCGCGGTTTCGGTCACCTCGAGGACGTCGAGCTGATGATGCGGGATGCCGCGCCGCTCGGCGACCGTCAGTTTCGCGGTCCCGATGTCCATGCCGCGGTAGAGCTGCATGGCGTCGGCATTCACGATCTCGCCCCCGACGCGTTCGGCCACCGCCAGCGCAAGCTCGGATTTTCCGGTGCCGGTCGGGCCGACGATCGCGATCGGTCGCGTCATGGAAGCCAGACGCCGGCGAAGTATCCGACTCCATAGGGCGCGCCACGGTACAGCTCCTTGACCGACCGCGGCTCCGGCTCGAGGCCGGCCAGCACCTGATAGGCCACCCGGCCGACGATCGTGGCCGGCAGCCGAGTGAGCGCCGCCGCATCGCCCGTGGCCAGCGCGTCATCGAGGGCGGCCTGTACGGGGATCGAATCCGGGTCGTAACCGCCGGGCGCGGGCTGGGTCAGGGTGTTCGCGCCGTCGGCGACGACGAGAACCCCGGCGGGGTCGGCGGCTTCGTCGATCTCGGCGCGCAGCCGCCGACCGAGATCCAGCGCCGCGTCGACGCCGTGATCGTCGGCGAAGATCCGCACCTCGGTGGTCGCGTCGGGGTTGACCTGCCCGCGCAGCCAGCCGGCCGCCAACGCGCACAGCGGCAGTTCCGTCGGCGCGCCGGAGTCATCGGCCGACAACGCGACCCGCACGTCGACGCCGTACCCGGCGAACGTCCCCGTCTGCGGGGGTGTCACGACGCCGTCGGCGCGTCCGACTCCGACGGCGATCCACCGTGCGGGCAGTGCAGCCGCGGATGTGAACAGCGCCGCACGAAGCTCGGCCAGCTCGGCAGCGCCGCCCGAGGCCAGTTCGGGCACCATGACGGGCGCCGACGGGACGATCGCGATTGCGCTCAGCACGTTGCCACGCTAATGCCGCGTCGCGCGCTGCCCTGCGTCGGCCGCTTCGCCGCGGGCGAGCGCACCGGTCGCGAAGACCATCACCGCAAAGGCGGCGATCAGGGTGAACCAGCCCGCATCTCCCGGGCGCAGCGACTCGCCGAGGATCACCACTCCGAGGGCCGACGCCACCACCGGCTCGGTGACGGTCATGGTCGGCAGCGACGCGGTCAGCGAGCCCGCCCGGAAAGAGAACTGCTGCCACGCGGTGCCCGCAACCGCGACGATCGCCCACGCATAAAGCTCCGGTGTGCTGAGCAGGGCGAGAAGCCCGTCATCGAGCCGATCCACCACGCCCTTGGTCAGTACCGCGAACACCCCCCACAACGCGCCCGACACCACCGCCAACAGCACGGCACTGATCGGCCCCTCGAGCATGCTGCCGGCGATCACGCACACCACCAGCACCGGCCCGAGCACCGCGACCACCGCTCCCCAGGTTTCGAACGAGGCGCGGGAATGGCCTGCGGTCGGATTGCCGACGGTGACGATGACCGCGACCGAGGCGGCCAGCAGCGCCGCCCACGTCCACTCCCACCTCGTCACCCGGCGGTGTGACAGCCGCGCGTTGATCGGCAGGGCGAACAGCAGCGAGGTCACCAGCAGTGCCTGCACCAGCAGCACGGAACCGAGGCCCAGCGCCGCGGCCTGCAACGTGAAGCCGACCGCCGCGACCAGGCTGCCCAGCCACCACCGGCGATCGCGCAACAACTGCAGAAACAGTGCCGCGTGACTGACCTGCTCCTCGGTCACCTCGTGCGCCTGACGTTGGTGCATGACGTCACCGATCGCGATGAACAGAGCAGCGCCGAGGGCGAGCAGGACGGCGAAATCCGCCTTGACCATCGGGCTCCTTCCGTCGTCGTCGATCAGAGCGTAGGCAGATGCATCGTGAAAGCCGTGCGCACACGGCGGGGCGACCTGTTTGAATAGCGTGCGGAAGAGACAGCTATTGGGCGCCGCGTCGCGCGGCAGGTGCGCGGAACACCGCGCGGAGGGTACGAGAAACGAACATGACGATCAGCGAGCCAGGAGGCCAGGCCTCCTCCCCCGAATCCGCGTCCGGGCCTCTCCCGCCCAAACCCGCGCCCGGGGCTCTCCCGCCCAAACCCGCCCCGAGGCCGGGACCGCCGCGCCCGACCCCTCGCCCCGGCAAGCCGGCAGCGACGATCGCGGTGCCCGCCTCCAGCGACCCGCACCGGTTCGGCAGGGTCGACCCCGACGGAACGGTTTGGCTGATCACCGGTTCGGGTGAACGCGTCATCGGCTCGTGGCAGGCGGGCGACACAGAAGCGGCATTCGCGCATTTCGGCAGGCGCTTCGACGATCTGCACACCGAAGTCGCTCTCATGGAGAGCCGGCTCGAGTCCGGTACCGGCGACGCCCGCAAGATCAAGGCGGCGGCCGCCGCGCTGGCCGAGACGCTGGCCGACGCCCACGTGCTGGGCGATGTCGACGCCGTCGCAGCGAGGCTGGCCGCCATTGTCGAACATGCCGACGAAACCGCACAGGCCGACAAGGCCAAGCGCGAGGAGCATCGTGCCGCCCAGATCGCACGCAAGGAAGCGTTGGCGGCGGAGGCCGAGGAGCTCGCGGCCAATTCCACCCAATGGAAGGTCGCCGGCGACCGCTTGCGCGAGATTCTCGACGAGTGGCGCACCATCACCGGTCTCGACCGCAAAACCGACGACGCGCTGTGGAAGCGCTATTCAGCGGCCCGTGAGGCGTTCAACCGCAGGCGGGGCTCGCATTTCGCCGACCTCGACCGCGAACGTGCCGGCGCCCGGCAGGCCAAGGAAGCGCTCTGCGAACGCGCCGAGGCGTTGGCCGACTCCACGGACTGGGGTCCGACGGCTGCGGCGTTCCGCGACCTGCTGACCGAGTGGAAAGCCGCAGGGCGGGCGGCCAAGGACGTCGACGACGCGTTGTGGCAGCGGCTCAAAGCGGCCCAGGACACCTTCTTCTCGGCGCGCAACGCCGCCAACGCCGAGCGCGACACCGAGTTCCGCGCCAACGCCGAGGCGAAAGAAAGGCTGCTCGCCGAGGCCGAGAAAATCGACACCAGCGACCTCGACGCGGCCAGGGCTGCGCTGCGGGTTATCGGCGACAAGTGGGACGCGATCGGCAAGGTGCCGCGCGAGCGGGGCGCCGACCTGGAACGCCGACTGCGCGCGATCGAGAAGAAGGTGCGCGACGCTCCCACCAGCGGTGTGGATCCCGAAGCGAAGGCGCGCGCCGATCAATTCCGTGCTCGCGCAGAACAATACGAGCGTCAGGCTGAGAAGGCTGCGGCTGCCGGGCGGGAGAAGGATGCCGCCGAGGCGCGGGCCAACGCCGAGCAGTGGCGGCAGTGGGCCGACGCCGCGGCCGAAGCCCTGGGCAAGCGCTAGGGCACTCCAGCCCGCGCCACCGCTCGTTTCGGTATCACCCGCCGGAACAGAATTGGTTGTGCTGCAACACCGTTCGACTCGAAGGTGGCCAGTACGAAACGTCGGAACGACGGCCGCAGGATCAGGTGCGGCAGGAATGTCCGAAAGTTCGGCCAGCTCGCGTGATTGATGATGCCGTAGTCGTCGCATTCGCCGGGTAGCGGCTCGAAAACGGTCGAGTCGGGCAACGCGGTCTTGGCAACGAACCATCCCGCCGTGTCCTCCCACACGCGCAAGAGCCGGCGCGGATCGTCCGCGTAGAAGAAGTTGAACAGGAACACCGACGACTTGTCGTGGTCGACATCGGCGATTCGCCGGACGTTGTGAGCGGCTAGCTCGTAGGTCCTGGCCGCCGCCGAATCGAGCCGATCCTTCAACCGACGGTAAGAGTCACCGCCCTTTAGTGTCACCGCGGTTTCAGGGTCGAGAGTCTCTATGAGAACCACCACGTCGAATCGCGCAGGCGTGATCGCACGTGCGCGAAGAAGGTCATGGCCCATCCCGGGCGCGACCAATCGTGCGTCGAACAGGAGCGCCTGCGTCGCGCCGTGTATCTGCTCGAGCTGGGCGATGTCCTCGGAGAGCGCGGACAACAGCGCGGCCTTGCGTCGGCTGTTCGGCAAGAGCGGCAGCCGACGGTCCACGGTCGCCGCCAGCATCAGGTATCCGTGGTCGGTCGGTGGCACCAGCCGGGCCGGCATCGTTTCCGAGCGAACAGGCATTTCGAGTCCCTTCATCAGGTATTCAACGGTGATGAATTGAGATTAGATCGGCTGCGGCTATAATTCAACTGTGATGAATAAAGGGCCTGGGCGGCGCGGTCCCGGGCGTCGCGCAGGCGGCCCCGACACCAGAGCGCAGATCCTCAACGCCGCCCGGGCACGTTTCGTCGAGATCGGATTCCGCGCGGCGACGATGCGCATGATCGCCGCCGACGCGGGTGTGGATCCCGCCCTGATCAGCTACTTCTTCGGGTCCAAGCAAGAGCTTTTCGGGGAGGCGTTCGCGCTTCGGGCCAACCCGGTGACTGTCATCGAAGAGCAGATCGCCGGTCCGGTCACCGATCTGGCGCGTCGACTGCTGACCGCTTTGGTACGGACGTGGGACGACGCTGAGAACCGCGCGACTCTGGTGGCCATCGCGCACGCCGGCGGTGGCGGGGAAAGCCCGGCACTCACAAGGGGTTTCGTCGAAGCGGCACTCGATGCGCCGGTCGTGGCGCGGTTGACCGAGGAAGGCATGCCCACCGCTCAGGCGCAACGGTGCTCTGCCGTCCTCGTCACGCAATTGGTCGGCGTGATCTATGCGCGCTACGTGCTGGAGGTGGCGTCAGTCGCCGCACTGTCGACGGAGGAGTTCATCGACGCATACTCGCCCGCGGTGTCCGCCGCGCTGGAGGGAGACCTGCCTCGGCGCGACTGACGCTCGTCCAGGCCAGATGTGCGCCACTCGGCGGGTCAGTCCTTGGGGTCGTCGTCGAGTCCGTCGAGCAGACCTTTGCGCTGCTGTTCGGCGACATAGCGGCGGCGCTCTTCCTCGGCGGCGAGGTGAACGGCCGTGCGCACCCACACCGCGCGCGCCCAGTGGTACGTCACCACGATGACCGCCAGCCAGGCGACGATCAGCCCGATGCCGGGACCGGGATAGCCGCCGGGGGCGGTCTGGCGGGACCACACCGCCAACAGGCCGACTAGCGACGCCACCGTCGACCCCGCCAGGGCGATCCATGCCAGCGCCCACCGGCGCGTCAGCAGCGCCAGCATGGAGAATCCGACGCCGAACACCAGTGCCAGCCAGATGAACACCCGTGACGGAAGGGTGATCCCTTCGCGGACCGCCACATCGCTGCTGATGAGCACGTCGAGTCCCTTGGCGCCGCCGGTGTGCGGCAGGACGAACGACAGCAGCAGCACGAACACGCCGATGGCAATGACCAACGCCCTTGCGCCGGGGTCGATTTCACGCGCCACCCGGCGCTCGGCCGCCTCGATGTCGCCCTTGAAACTGTCGAACGCGCCGTTGTCTGGCTTGCTCACCGGCTGCACCCGGTCGACATCTGCGGCTCGACCGGGGCGCCGATACCGGGCATCCCCAGCCCGACTCCCGTGCGCGGCCGTACCCCCGCAGCGTGGGCGTCACCCGCGCGGGTACGCCGGTGGCTGCCGATAGCGGAATCGGCGATGAGGTGATGCGGCGCGGCGCCGGTGATCGTCGTCGTGACGACGTCTCCGGGCCGAATCGGCAGACCGCCGGGGTGGAAGTGCACCAGCCGGCCGTCGCGGGCCCGCCCTGACATTCGCGCGGTGGCGGCGTCCTTGCGTCCCTCTCCCGTGGCGACCAGCAGCTCGACGGTGCTCCCGATCAACGCGGTGTTCTCCTCGAGTGAGATCCGCTCCTGAAGTTCGATCAACCGCCGATACCGCTCGGCCACAACATGTTTGGGTATCTGTTCGTCGAGTTCGGCTGCCGGTGTGCCAGGCCTCTTCGAGTATTGGAAGGTAAACGCGCTGGCGAACCGTGCCCGCTCGACGACGTCGAGCGTGGCCTGGAAGTCCTCCTCGGTCTCGCCGGGGAAGCCGACGATGAGGTCGGTGGTGATCGCGGCGTGCGGGATGGCGGCGCGCACCCGGTCGATGATGCCGAGGTAGCGCTCGGCGCGATACGAGCGGCGCATCGCCTTCAATATCCGGTCGGAACCCGACTGCAGCGGCATGTGCAGTGTGGGGCAGACATTCGGTGTCTCGGCCATCGCCTCGATCACGTCGTCGGTGAACTCGGCGGGGTGCGGCGACGTGAACCGCACCCGTTCCAGTCCGTCGATGCGGCCGCAGGCGCGCAGCAGTTTGGCGAACGCTCCCCGATCGCGCGGTTCGTCAGTGTCAGCGAAGGAGACGCCGTACGCGTTGACGTTCTGGCCGAGCAGGGTGATTTCCAGGACTCCCTGGTCGACGATCGAGGTCACTTCGGCGAGCACGTCACCGGGCCTGCGATCGACCTCCTTGCCGCGCAACGCGGGGACGATGCAGAACGTGCAGGTGTTGTTGCAGCCGACGGACACCGACACCCATGCGGCATAGGCGGACTCGCGCGCTGCGGGCAACGCGGACGGGAACTCCTTCAGCGCATCGACGATTTCGACCTGGGCCACCCTGTTATGGCGCGCGCGGTCCAGCAACGCGGGCAGCGATCCGATGTTGTGGGTGCCGAACACGACGTCGACCCACGGCGCCCGCTTCAGCACCGCATCGCGGTCCTTCTGAGCCAGGCAGCCGCCCACGGCGATCTGCATCTCGGGGTCGGCGTTCTTGCGCGGCGCGAGGTGGCTGAGGTTGCCGTACAACTTGTTGTCGGCGTTTTCGCGGACCGCACAGGTGTTGAACACGACGACGTCGGCGTCCGAACCGTCGGCCGCCTTGCGATACCCGGCCGCCTCCAGCAACCCCGCCAGCCGCTCGGAGTCGTGGACGTTCATCTGGCACCCGTAGGTGCGGACCTGATACGTGCGCGCTGACGAGCGTTCACGTGTGGCGGTGAGCGCGGCCGTCTGGCGAACGGCACTGTCGGCCACCGCCTGTTGCGTCACCGTCGAAGTCACGCGCCCCATGGTACGGACTGGTCAGCATGGCGATCTGAGCGGATTGACGAGTTCTGAGCACGCACGGGTTTACCTGGGTAAGGTCTGCACCCATGGAAGCCAGCGGGCCGGAGGTGAAAGAGGTCGATCCGGGTCCGAGCGGCGTGCCGATGGTCTCGATGGAGGCCGTCAACAAGCACTTCGGCAGCCTCCATGTGCTCAAGGACATCAACCTCACCGTGGACCGCGGACAGGTGATCGTCGTGCTGGGACCGTCGGGCTCTGGAAAGTCGACGTTGTGTCGCACGATCAACCGGCTCGAGACCATCGACTCCGGAACCATCGCGATCGACGGCGAGGTGCTGCCCGCCGAGGGCAAGAAGCTGGCGCAGCTCCGTTCCGACGTAGGCATGGTATTCCAGTCCTTCAACCTGTTCGCGCACAAGACAATCCTCGATAACGTCACGCTGGCGCCGATGAAGGTGCGCAGGGCGTCCAAGGCGAAGGCCCGCGAGGCCGCAATGGCGCTCCTGGAGCGCGTGGGAGTGGCCAATCAGGCCGACAAGTACCCGGCGCAGCTGTCGGGCGGTCAACAGCAGCGGGTCGCGATCGCGCGGTCGCTGGCGATGAACCCGAAGGTCATGCTGTTCGACGAGCCGACCAGCGCACTGGATCCCGAAATGATCAACGAAGTCCTCAACGTCATGACCACCCTGGCCAAAGACGGGATGACGATGATCGTCGTGACCCACGAGATGGGTTTCGCACGGGGCGCGGCCAACCGCGTCGTGTTCATGGCCGACGGGGCGATCGTCGAAGCCGCCGAGCCGATGGAGTTCTTCACCAACCCGAAGTCCGACCGCGCCAAAGACTTTCTCGGCAAGATCCTCAAGCACTGACTCGAAAGGAACGACGAATGCCATCCATTTCGAAGCGAATCCTGGGGGCGATCGCGCTCGCCGTCACCATCCCCCTATCTCTGAGCGCCTGCGGCGGTGGCGATTCCGGCGGCAGCGCCGCATCGGGTGACAAGGAGAAGATCGCCATCGGGATCAAGTTCGATCAGCCGGGTCTGGGTCTGAAGAACCCGGACGGCACCTACAGCGGATTCGACGTCGACGTAGCGACGTTCGTCGCCGAGCAGCTGGGATACACACCCGACAAGATCGAGTGGAAGGAAGCAGTCTCCGCCCAGCGCGAGAACCTCATCGACAACAACCAGGTCGACTACATCGTCGCCACCTACTCGATCACCGACGAGCGTAAGAAGCGCGTCGACTTCGCGGGTCCCTACCTCGTCACCGGGCAGAGCCTGCTGGTGCAGGCGAACAACACCGACATCACCAGCAAGGATTCGCTGGCCGGCAAGATCCTCTGCTCCGTGAAGGGCTCGACCCCGGCGCAGAAGATCAAGGACGAGTTCCCCACGGTGCAGCTGCAGGAATACCCGAACTACTCGGCGTGCGTTGAGGCGCTCAAGACGGGCAAGGTTGCGGCAGTGACCACCGACGAGGTCATCCTCGCCGGTTACGCCGCGCAATCCCCCGGTGCGTTCAAGCTGGTAGGCGGCACGTTCTCCGAGGAGAACTACGGCATCGGCCTCAAGAAGGGCGACACCGAACTGCTGAACAAGATCAACGACGCGCTGAAGAAGATGGAGGCCGACGGCGCCTGGGCGGCCGCGTTCGAAAAGAACCTCGGCCCAGCCGGTGTCGCGACGCCGGCGCCGCCCGCTATCGCCGCCACCAACTGACCGGCGGTCTGCCAGCGGAGCGAGTATGGAGGTCTTCAGAGCCGACGCGTTCTTGAACGCGTTCTGGGTCACCATCCAGTTGACGATGTTCTCGGCGCTGTGGGCGCTGGTCATCGGCACGGCGCTGGCGGCGATGCGGTTGTCGCCGGTGCCGGTGCTGCGCTGGCTCGGCACCACTTATGTCAACATCGTGCGCAACACGCCGTTGACGCTGATCATCCTGTTCACCTCGCTGGGGCTCTACACATCGCTCGGTCTGGATTTGGCCGATCCAAATTCGCCAACATTCCTGGTGGACAACAACTTCCGGCTGGCGGTGCTCGGCTTGTCCGTGTACACGGCATCGTTCGTGTGCGAGACGCTGCGGTCGGGGATCAACACGATCCCGTTGGGACAGGCCGAGGCTGCCCGGTCACTGGGCTTCACGTTCAGTCAGAACCTGAGGGTGGTCCTGCTGCCCCAGGCCTTTCGGGCGACGATCATTCCGTTGGGTTCAGTGCTCATCGCGCTGACCAAGAACACGACGATCGCCTCGGTGATCGGCGTCGCGGAAGCGTCGCTGCTGATGTCGGAGTGGGTGGAGAATTCGTCGGCACTGCTACTCATCGGCAGCCTGTTCGCCGCCGGCTTCGTGGTGCTGACCCTGCCGATGGGTCTGTTGTTCGGATGGCTGGGTAAGCGATTGGCGGTTGCGCGATGATGAGCGCTCGCGCGGAGAAAAGAGGGCATCGGTGACGGGATCGTCCGTCCTCTTCGACGCGCCCGGTCCGCGCGCGAGAGTCCGCAATCACATCGCGACCGCCTTCACCGTGCTCGTCGTCATCCTCGTGCTCGTCTTCGTCGGTCTTGAACTGTGGGCCAAAGACCAACTGGAGTGGGCGAAGTGGGAACCTTTCATCACGCCCAACGTCTGGGAGAACTACATCCTTCCGGGTATCGAGGGCACCTTGAAGGCCGCCGGGCTGTCGATCGTTCTGGCGGGAATCCTCGGCGTCGCACTCGGGGTCGGACGTCTGTCCCCGCACAGGTGGATCAGTTCGCCATGCGCGGTGTTTGTCGAGTTCTTCCGGGCAGTGCCCGTGCTGATCATGATGATCTTCGCGTACTTCTTCTACTCGAGGTACGACGTTTTCGCCTCTGAATACTCGACCTTGGCCGGTGTCGTGACCGGCTTGACGCTGTACAACGGTGCCGTCATCGCGGAGATCGTCAGAGCGGGTGTCAACGCACTGCCCCGCGGACAGTCGGAGGCCGCGTCGTCACTCGGTATGCGGTGGGGTCAAACCATGCGGTCGATCCTGCTGCCACAAGCGATTACGTCGATGCTGCCGGTGCTGATATCGCAGTTGGTCGTTGTCCTCAAGGACACCGCGTTGGGTGTGGCCATCACGTATCCCGAACTGGTGTCGCAGGGCACGAACATCGGCGCGGCATTCACGAATCTCTTGCCGGCCCTCGTCGTCATCGCAGTACTGATGATCGTCGTCAACTTCGCGCTGTCATCGTTCGCGACATGGCTCGAGGCAAGGCTGCGCCGGTCACGCCGCGGCACGACGCCGCTGGACCCGGAAACGATCGAGCAGGAGGGTGCGCCCGGCGCGACGGTGAAGGTGGCAGAACCCGGCGCCGGCTAGATCAATTCCGCGCAACGCTCCAGCTGTGCCGACGACGGCGGTTGGTAAAACGAAAGCACCGCGTGGTCGCAGCCGCGGCCGGCCAGCTCGGGGAGACGGGCCAGCTGCTCCTCGAGGTGGCCGCCCTTGGCGGGTAGGACGAACAGTTGAATCGAGCGACGGATCTCGGCGGGATCGCGGCCGACCTCGGCGCACGCCTCGTCGAGCAGGGTACTGGTCTTCGCCCACATCTCGACGTCACCGTGGCTGGGGACGTTCCACTCGTCTGCGTGACGGGCGATGACGCGCAACATCTTCGGCTTCTCCCCGCCGATGACGATCGGCGGGTGCGGCCGCTGCAGCGGTTTCGGATTGGCCAGCGCGTCGGTCAGCTGATAATGGCGGCCCTCGAAGGTGACCGAGTCCTCGGTCCACAGTCGTCGAACGATGGTCAATGCCTCGTCGAGCTTCTCCACACGCACGCCCGCACTCGGAAACTCGATCCCGTATCCGCGGTGTTCTTCTTCATGCCAGCCCGCGCCGAGGCCGAAATCCAGTCTGCCGCCGCTGATGTGGTCAACCGTCACCGCCATCTTCGCCAGGATGGCCGGGTTGCGATAGGTCACACCGGAGACCATGCAGCCGATGCGGGCCCGCGACACCACGCCGGCCATAGCGGCCAGCGACGTCCACCCCTCGTACGTGGGATCCGATAGATCCGACAGCCCGTAGAAGTGGTCGTAGTTGGCGACCGAGTGGAAACCCAGCTCGTCGGCCTGCGACCAAAACTCCCGGAGCACGGGATAGTCGAACGTCGGGGCGATCTTCGCCGATAACAGCATGAGCGCAACGTACCCGGCGGGGCACGCCGCCTTCGACGTCTACACCCGCCGTCGCTCCCGCTCGCTGGCCAACTCGACACTGACCACGTCGAACGCCATCGTCTGGGGGTAACCACGGCGGGCCAGCATCCCGACCAGCCGGCGTGTCAGCTTGGTGTCGTCATCGTCGCCGAACCTTTCGCGACGCAGCTTGTCACGGACCAACTGCTCGGCGCGCTGACGTTCCGCACCCGCGTCGATGTCGGCCAGCGCAGCGGTGATCACCTCGTTGTCCACACCCTTGTTGCGTAACTCGGCAGCCAAGGCGCGCTTGCCTTTTCCGGCGTTCACGCGTCGCGAGCGGACCCACTGCTCGGCGAAGTCCACGTCATCGACCAATCCGACTTGGGACAGCCGGTCAAGCACCGTGGCGCTGACGTCGTCGGGGTAGCCCCGCTTGGTCAGTTGCGCCTCTAACTCGGCGCGCGTGCGTGCCCTCGCGGTGAGCAGGCGCAGACACAGTGCGCGCGCCTGCTCCTCGCGAGAAGCCTCAGAAGTCGACTGGGGCGGGCAGGACGTCATCGATCGAGCCGTCGGACAAGTCAGCGGTCACGTCGGCGCCGATACCGAGCTTCTCCTTGATCTTCTTCTCGATCTCGTTGGCGACATCGGGGTTCTCCAGCAGGAAGTTGCGCGCGTTTTCCTTGCCCTGGCCGAGTTGCTCACCCTCGTAGGTGAACCAGGAACCGGACTTGCGGACAAAGCCATGCTCGACACCCATGTCGATGAGCGAGCCCTCCTTGGAGATGCCCTTGCCGTAGAGGATGTCGAACTCGGCCTGCTTGAACGGCGGCGACACCTTGTTCTTGACGACCTTCACCCGGGTGCGGTTGCCGACCGCGTCGGTGCCGTCCTTGAGGGTCTCGATCCGCCTGACGTCCAACCGGACCGAAGCGTAGAACTTCAACGCCTTTCCGCCCGTTGTCGTTTCGGGCGAACCGAACATCACGCCGATCTTTTCTCGGAGCTGGTTGATGAAGATCGCGGTGGTGCCCGAGTTGCTCAGGGCGCCGGTGATCTTGCGCAGTGCCTGGCTCATCAGCCGGGCCTGTAGGCCGACGTGGCTGTCCCCCATCTCGCCTTCGATTTCGGCCCGCGGCACCAGCGCCGCCACCGAGTCGATGACCAGGATGTCCAGCGCGCCGGAGCGGATCAGCATGTCGGCGATCTCCAGCGCCTGCTCGCCGGTGTCCGGCTGAGAGACCAGCAGTGAATCGGTGTCCACGCCCAGCTTCTTGGCGTAGTCGGGATCCAGCGCGTGCTCGGCGTCGATGAACGCCGCGATGCCGCCTGCAGCCTGCGCGTTGGCGACCGCGTGCAACGCGACGGTGGTCTTACCCGAGGATTCCGGGCCGTAGATCTCGATGACCCGCCCGCGCGGCAGCCCGCCGATGCCGAGCGCCACATCCAGGGCGATCGAGCCGGTGGGGATGACGGAAATCGGCTGGCGGACCTCCTCGCCGAGCCGCATCACCGAGCCTTTGCCGTGGTTCTTCTCAATCTGTGCGAGCGCCAGTTCGAGGGCTTTCTCGCGGTCAGGGGCCTGCGCCATGGGGTTGATCTCCATCCTCGTCCGTGATCGGTTTTCGATCGGTTGGCCGTGACGCTAGGGGTCGGTACCGACAAGTCGGCGTGACCAGCATCCCGCGCTGTCACCACAGTAGACGAACACCTGTTCGATTCAAGCTGACACGCCGAGTGCTGATCAGTTGTGCCGAATCGAGGATTCTGCATCTTCCTCGCCGGAAGACGCACGCGCGCCTATGGTGGGGTCATCCCGGCCGAAACGGGGCAATCTTGCACGAAATGGCGATAACCCAGAGCGTCGTCGAGGCAGTGTGTGAGCACGCTGCGGGCCGTCGAGTGCACAGCGTCAAACTCGAAGTCGGTGCGCTGTGCGCCGTCGTCCCCGACGCGATGATGTTCTGTTTCGAACTCGCCACGGAGGGCACCGCCGCCGAAGGCGCCAGCCTCGAGGTCGAATTGCGTTCAGGCGAGGCACGATGCCGTACCTGCGACACCGATTTCGCACTGAACGACTTGATCTTGTTGTGTCCCTGCGGAAGTGCCGATGTCGACGTGGTCGCCGGCCGCGAACTGAAGATCCTGTCGATGGAAGTGAGTTGAGCATGTGTGCAACCTGCGGGTGCGGCGAGGACGGAGCAACAGTCACGCTGTCCGGCCACGATCACAGCCACTCCCATGACCACCCCCACGACCACCCGCACACTGAGACCATCTCGCTGGAGCAGAAGGTGCTCGCGAAGAACGACATGCTGGCCGAACACAACCGACAGTGGCTGGCCGACCGCGAAATCCTGGCGTTCAACATGACCAGTTCACCGGGCGCCGGGAAGACCACCCTGCTCGAGCGCACCATCCGCCACCTGGGCTCGCAGCATCAGGTTTCGGTGATCGAAGGTGATCAGGAGACGCTGCTCGACGCCGATCGGATCACCGCCGCCGGGGCACGCGCGGTGCAGGTCAACACAGGTGCGGGTTGCCACCTGGACGCCGAGATGATCGACCGTGCGCTTCATGTCCTCGAACCCGAGAGCGGTTCGTTGCTGTTCATCGAGAACGTCGGAAACCTGGTCTGCCCGGCGCTCTTCGACCTCGGCGAGCACAGCAAGGTCGTCGTCATCTCGGTGACCGAGGGAACAGACAAGCCGCTGAAGTATCCCCACATGTTCGCCGCGGCGGGACTTGTCCTCATCAACAAGATCGACCTGCTGCCGTACGTCGAATTCGATCTCGATCTTTGTGCGCAGCATGCGCGTTCGGTCAATCCGAACGTCGAGATCCTACCCGTCTCGGCTACCAAAGGAGACGGAATGGACGCCTGGTTCGAGTGGATTGACGCGCGCGCAAATGAACTGCATATGACCGTCGCTTGATGTGATTGACAACACACTTTCGCGGGAGTAGACCGAGAACTAGCGACGCGCAAGTGGGCCGAAGGGCGACTCCTGCGCCGCAGGGACCCCAGCCCGGTCCCGGAAAGCCGTAAGCATGCTAAGTGAAGCTGCCAAAAAAGCGGAAGACACATTGATCCATGTTCTGTGGATCAACGCCGGCCTCAGTTGTGACGGCGATTCCGTGGCATTGACAGGCGCCACCCAACCCAGCATCGAGGAGATCGCGCTCGGAGCACTTCCCGGTTTACCCCAAATCGCAGTGCACTGGCCGTTGATCGACTTCGAGTGCGGCCCGACGGGTGGCGCGGACGACTTCCTCGAATGGTTCTTCAAGGCCGACCGCGGCGAGTTGGAACCGTTCGTCCTGGTCGTCGAGGGGTCCATTCCCAACGAGGACCTCCATCAGGAGGGATATTGGTGTGGGTTCGGCAATGACCCGGCGACCAATCAGCCGATCACCACCAGCGAGTGGCTCGACCGGTTGGCGCCCAAGGCGACCGCGATCGTGGCCGTCGGCACGTGCGCGACGTACGGCGGCATCCACGCGATGGCAGGCAATCCGACCGGCGCGATGGGCGTACCGGACTACCTCGGCTGGGACTGGAAGAGCAAGGCGGGCATTCCCATCGTGTGCGTGCCGGGCTGCCCGATCCAAGGCGACAACCTCTCCGAGACGTTGACCTACCTGCTGTACATGGCCACCGGACAGGCGCCGATGATCCCGCTCGACGACGCGTTGCGGCCCCAATGGCTGTTCGGCAACACGGTGCACGAGGGGTGCGACCGCGCTGGGTACTATGAACAGGGCGATTTCGCCACCGAGTACGGCTCGCCGAAATGCATTGTGAAACTTGGCTGTTGGGGGCCGGTCGTCAAATGCAATGTCCCCAAGCGCGGCTGGATCAACGGCGTCGGCGGCTGCCCGAACGTCGGCGGCATATGCATCGGATGCACGATGCCGGGCTTCCCTGACAAGTTCATGCCCTTCATGGACGAGCCTCCTGGCGGAAAGCTCTCGACCGCCGCGTCCGGCCTGTACGGCTCGGTCATTCGCAATCTGCGCCACGTCACCGGAAAGACCGTCGACAAAGAACCGAAGTGGCGGCACCGGGGCAAGGAACTGACCACAGGAGCGAAGCGCACCTGGTAGGTGCGCAACGCAGGCGAAAGGCAAAACTCAATGACAACCACAGTTCCGGGCCCCCAGCACACCAAGAAGGACCCGAGCACGCTTGTCGACATGTCGTGGGATCCGATCACCCGCATCGTCGGCAGCCTCGGCATCTACACCAAGATCGACTTCGAGAATCGCGAGGTCGCCGAGTGTCACAGCACGTCCTCGATCTTCCGCGGCTACTCGATCTTCATGAAAGGCAAGGATCCCCGCGACGCGCACTTCATCACGAGCCGCATCTGCGGCATCTGCGGCGACAACCACGCCACCTGTTCGTGTTACACGCAGAACATGGCGTACGGCGTCAAACCGCCCAACCTCGGCGAGTGGATCGTCAACCTCGGCGAAGCCGCGGAATACATGTTCGACCACAACATCTTCCAAGAGAACCTCGTAGGCGTCGACTACTGCGAGAAGATGGTCTCCGAAACCAACCCCGGCGTGTTGGCCAAGGCCGAGAACACGTTGGCGCCGAACTCCGACGCGCACGGCTACCGCACGATCGCCGACATCATGCGGGCGCTGAACCCGTTCACGGGCGAGTTCTACAGGGAGGCCCTCGTCGTCAGCCGCTGGACGCGAGAGATGTTCTGCCTCATGGAGGGCAAGCACGTCCATCCCTCCACGCTGTATCCCGGTGGAGTGGGCACTGTGGCCACCATTCAGCTGATGACCGACTACATGACCCGGCTGATGCGCTACGTCGAGTTCATGAAGAAGGTCGTGCCGATGCACGACGATCTGTTCGACTTCTTCTACGAGGCGCTTCCCGGCTACGAGCAGGTCGGCTTGCGTCGCACCCTGCTCGGATGCTGGGGTTCGTTCCAGGATCCGGAGGTCTGCAACTTCGCCTACAAGGACATGGAGCGCTGGGGTAACGCGATGTTCGTCACTCCGGGTGTCGTGGTCGACGGAAAGCTGGTCACCCACTCGCTGGTGGACATCAATCTCGGCATCCGAATCCTCTTGGGCAGTTCGTATTACGACGACTGGACCGATCAGGAGATGTTCGTCCGCAACGACCCGCTGGGAAATCCCGTCGATCGCCGGCACCCGTGGAACCAGCACACCAACCCACGGCCCCAGAAGCGCGACATGGAAGACAAGTACAGCTGGGTGATGTCGCCGCGCTGGTTCGACGGCAAGGATCATCTCGCGCTCGACACCGGTGGCGGTCCGCTCGCCCGGTTGTGGAGTACAGCGCTGGCCGGGCTCGTCGACATCGGTTACGTGAAGGCGACCGGCGGCAGCGTGCAGATCAATCTGCCCAAAACGGCGCTCAAGGGCCCGGTTTCGCTGGAGTGGAAAATCCCGCAACACGGGAGCAACACCCTGGAACGCAACCGGGCGCGGACGTACTTCCAAGCCTACGCGGCGGCGTGCGCGCTGCACTTCGCCGAGCAGGCGCTGATCGAGATCAGGGCGGGCCGGACGAAGACGTGGGAGAAGTTCACGGTGCCGGACGAGGCCATCGGCTGCGGCTTCACCGAGGCGGTGCGTGGTGTCCTCAGCCACCACATGGTGATTCGGGACGGCAAGATCGCGAACTACCATCCCTATCCCCCGACGCCGTGGAACGCCAACCCTCGCGACAGCTACGGCACCCCTGGACCGTATGAAGACGCCGTTCAGGGGCAGCCGATCTTCGAAGAGAACGATCGGGAGAACTTCAAGGGCATCGACATCATGCGTACGGTGCGCAGCTTCGATCCGTGTCTGCCGTGCGGGGTGCACATGTATCTCGGTGAGGGCAAGACGCTCGAAAAGCTGCATTCACCGACCCAGTCCGTTACTGGGGAGTGATATATGGCCTCGACTGGACAACAGAGCCCGGAGGCACTCGACGACGAAACGCGATGGCGTTCAGCAGGTGATCGGATTCAGACCCTGCTGGACGCCAGTGCGGGCAGCGGAACGGTCGTGCGGGAGCGGACCGAACAACTCGCCGCCGAACTGACGGACCTCTACGGGGCCGCGCTCGAGCGGATCGTCGCCATGACTTCCGAATCGACACCGGAGCTGGTCGAACGGTTCGCCGCCGACGAACTCGTCGCCAGCCTCATGCTCGTGCACGGGCTGCACCCCCACGGCGTCGAGCGCAGGATCGAGGATGCCCTGGACAGTGTTCGACCGTATCTGGGCTCGCACGGTGGCGACGTCACGCTGCTCGGTGTGGTCGACGGCCAAGACGGGCCCGTAGTTCGCCTGCAGTTCGCGGGCAGCTGCAAGAGCTGCCCGTCATCGGCGGTCACCCTCGAGTTCGCCGTCGAGGACGCCGTGCGTGCCGCCGCGCCCGAGATCGCCTCGATCGAAGTCGTGGCTGCGGCGGAGAGCACGTCGGGCGTGATCTCGGTGGATTCGTTGATGAGCCGCGTCCACACCAAGGACACGGTGGACAGCGCAGGCGCCGCCTGGCACCCACTTCCCGAGATCGCGGATCTCGAGCCCGGCGAGGTCGGCGGCTTTCTGGTCGCCGGCGTGCCGATCCTGGCCTGCCGAATCGGTGACGACCTGTTCGCGTACCACGACCGGTGCGGTCGGTGTGAGGACTCGATGGCCGGGGCTGTGCTGCACCGTCCGATGGGCGCACCCATCGGCCAGGCGGTCCTCCGCTGTCCGCGCTGTCACGCACATTTCGATGTGGTGCACGCAGGTGCGGGGTTGGATGACACCGCGCGCGGTGCGCGCAATCGGGCCAACGCCGAAGCGTCCGCTCGAACGCACCTCGATCCGATTCCCCTGCTCCCTCGCGATGGCGTCCTGTCGATCGCGGTGCTCGCCGAGGCGACCGGAGTGACGTGATGGCAGATGCGAGCGCTTTCGACGTACTGACGCGCATCCGGGCCAACAAGCCTTCGGTGCAGCCGGCCGGTGAACGATGCGAGATGTGCGCCGAACCGATCGCCGACGAGCACCAGCACGTCGTCAATGTCTCAGCGCGCCAACTGATGTGCACGTGCCGCGGCTGCTATCTGTTGTTCACCGACCCACACGCCAAACTCCGGTACCGGGCGGTGCCCGATCGATATCTCAGCTTCGCCGATTTCTCGCTGGACCGTCGCGCGTGGGAAGCGCTCCAGATACCCGTCGGCTTGGCGTTCTTCTTCCACAACTCCGACTTGGACAAGACCGTGGCGTTCTACCCGGGCCCGGCCGGTGCCACCGAGTCGGAACTGGACCTCGACGCCTGGAGCGAGATCAGCGGCGCCGACGGTCGACTGGACATGCTTGCCGACGATGTCGAAGCGCTACTGGTGCGGGTGCCCGATCGAGACCACGTGGATCCGGAACTCAACGCCCCCGCCGAGTGCTACCTGGTCCCCATCGACGCATGCTATGAGTTCGTCGGCAGACTGCGAATGTTGTGGCGGGGCTTCGACGGCGGCCACGAGGTCCGAGAGTTCGTCGACGAGTTCTTCGAACGGGTCAAGGCCCGGAGCAAGGTGGCGTCCCCGTGAGCAGTTTGACGTTCACCGTCGTGGACGTGGTCGCAGAACAGTTCTCGGTCACGCCACGACTGACCGCGCGCGTCGGTATCACGGCCGGCGGGCCCGACTCAGATACCGAGCCGATTCAGGCGATCGCCTTGCGATGCCAGATCCGCATCGAACCGCTGCGCAGGCCCTACTCCGACGAAGAGGCCGCTGGCCTGCTCGACCTGTTCGGGCCGCGCGAGCGATGGGTCAACACTCAACGCACGTTCCTCTGGCAACACAGCACCGCGATGGTTCAAGGCTTCACCGGTGTCACCGAGGTGTCCCTGCCACTGGAGTGCACCTACGATTTCGAGGTTGCGGCGTCGAAATACCTGCATGCATTGCGCGACGGTGCCATTCCCCTGCTCTTCCTGTTCAGCGGAACGGTGTTCGTCCCAGGCGAACGTGGCTTCTCGGTTCGTCAGGTGTCCTGGGAATGCGAAGCCCAATACGAGATGCCGGTCGCGGTGTGGAACGACCTCGTTCGGATCCACTACCCCAACGCGGGGTGGGTGCGACTCGGGCACGACACCGTATCCGCACTGGCCGCGTACAAGTCAGCCCGCGGGATGCTCGACTTCGAGGACGCCGTCACCACCCTGCTTGCCGAAGCCCCGCAGCTGACCCCACCGACCCCTGCGCCCGAGGAGGTCCGGTGAAACCCACCTGGGATCGCGCGCGTGCCATCGCCGATGCGGTGCTCTATGAGGGGTATCTGCTCTACCCCTACCGGGCGACGTCGTCCAAGAACCAATCCCGCTGGCAGTTCGGGGTGGTCGGACCACCGGGCGCGTCGGAGGCGGGCATCGGCGAGGACGACAGCATGTCGGCGCAGTTCCTTATCGACGGTGTCAGCGAATTGACGCTTGTCGTGCGTTTCCTGCAGCTGCAGCACCGCCGCGCCGAACGCGATATCGGCGGCGGAACATTCGAACCGGTCGACGAACTGACCAGTGGCTCGCAGACCTGGGTCACGTGGGACGAGGCGGTGGAGCGCGAACTGTCGTTCGGGCCGTTCGACCTCACCGGCCTCGTGCGGCCGCGCACCCTGGCCATCGAGGTCGGCGAGGGCAGTGAGGCCGAGAATGTGGACGGCGGTCGACTGGTCCGCACCAGATCCGCCATCCGGGCCGATCTGACCGTCGCCGTCGAGAGCGAGGCCACCGACCTCTACCGGGTCAGCGTGACGGTGCACAATACCGGCGCGGCCGTCGGAGACAAGGCCTTGGACAAGGAACAAGCCATCGCCACATCAATGATCGGTACTCACATCATCGCCGAAGTGGTTGGCGGAGAGTTCATCTCACTGCTCGAACCGCCGGACTCCGCGGCGGACGCGGTTTCGCGCCTGGTCCAGCACCGCTGCTTTCCGGTGCTCGCCGGACGGCCCGGGGAACGTGACCTGCTGCTGATTTCGCCGATCATTCTCTACGACCACCCGGAGATCGCCGAACAGAGCGAGGGCGCGCTGTACGACTCGACCGAGATCGACGAAATCCTCACCCTTCGCGTGATGACGATGACCGATGAGGAGAAGGCGCAAGCACGTGCCACCGATCCACTGGCCGCGGCGATCATCGACAGGTGCGATTCGATGTCGCCGGAGGCACTGCAGCAGTTGCACGGCATCCTGCGCAACCCGCACGCGCAGGAGCCCGGGCTCCCTCCGGGACTCGATGCACTGGATGAGCAGATGAGGTCGGCCGGGCTGATCCCCGAGATTCCAGAAGGTGTCGATTGGTGGGATCCGGTAGCCGACAACGCTGTCCGCCCCGACGTCGATGCGGTACTGGTGAACGGCGTGCGCGTGTCCGCGGGCAGCAGAGTCCGCCTGCGGCCGTGTCGCCGCGCCGATGCGCAGGACATCTTCTTCGCGGGCAAGAGCGCCCGCGTCACTTCCGTCCATGAGGACGTCGACGGCCAGCAGTACGTCGGTGTCATCGTGGAGGACGATCCAGACGTCGAGATGCCCGACTCGTACGGCCGATACCTGTACTTCACGCCGGACGAGGTCGAACCGATCGACGCAAGAGTAGTCAGTCCAGATAGGAGTTCATGATGGATGTAATTGGTTGGTTGGCAACCGGTGTCGTGGCCGTCGTCATTGTCGGCGGGGTGGTGGTCGGACTCCGCTCCATCCCAGACGTGCGACGGTATATGAAGATACGCAACATGTAGTTGGGAGTTCGTCAACCAGATGACAGCCCGCATCCTGGTCGCCGGAATCGGCAACATCTTCCTCGGAGACGACGGCTTCGGCCCCGAGGTGATGCGTCATGTCGTCGGTCGGGGCCTAGGCGCCGATGTACACCCGGTGGACTATGGAATCAGGGGTATGCACCTCGCCTATGATCTCCTCGAGGAGTGGCACGCGCTCGTCCTCGTCGATGCACTGCCCAATCGCGGAACACCCGGGACACTCCACATATTCGAGGCTGATCACGAAACCCTCTCTGCCACAGCCGGTCTCGAAGCGCACAGCATGGACCCGGCGGCCGTCTTCGCCACACTCAGTGCGCTGGGCGGGACTGCACCCAAGACGATCGTCATCGGCTGCGAAGTCGAGAACATCGATGAGGGCATGAGTTTGTCGGAGGCGGTCGCCGCGGCGGTGCCGACTGCGGTCGCGGCCATCAACGAAGTGCTGGCCGACCTTGGCGTCCGCTCACCGGCACGTGCGGAGGGCTGAGGCGATGTGTCTCGGGATCCCAGGACAGGTGGTCCGAATGCTGGAGGGCTACGGTGATCAGCTGGCCTTGGTCAATGTCGCGGGCGAGAACCGCAAAGTGAACATCGGCATGCTGCCCGAGGAGACATTCGACGCGGGCGACTGGGTGATCATCCACATGGGATTCGTCGTCGAGAAAACCGACAAGGCAGGTGCTGATGCCGCGATGGCCGGCCTGGAGATGATGGGCAGGGGCGCTGAACCAGGGGAATTTCCCGGCCAGATAGACAGGGCGTCCCCATGACCGGCCGACGCAGGCTCCGTGTCTGCGTACACGGCGTCGTTCAAGGAGTCGGGTTCCGGCCGTTCGTCTACGCGTGCGCGGCCGCGTTCGGCCTGTCCGGATCCGTACGCAATGACAGTTCCGGTGCCGTGATCGAAGTAGAGGGTGGCGCCGACCAGATCGACGACTTCCTCACCCGACTACGTGACCGACCGCCGCCGCTGGCCGTGATCGAGTCGATCGAGACCGCCGATATCGCGGTTGTCGGCGGCACCGGCTTCACGATCGCGGATACGACCCGGTCCGCCGCGGGCCGCACGCTGGCCTCCCCCGACGTCGCGATGTGCGCCGAGTGCGCCGCCGAGCAGACTGATCCGACCAACAGGCGTTACCGGCACGCATTCGTCAACTGCACCAACTGCGGCCCCCGCTTCACCATCATCGCGTCGCTACCCTACGACCGCGCGTCCACGACCATGGCGCCCTTCATGATGTGCGCCGACTGTGCGGCCGAATACCACGATCCAGCTGATCGGCGATTCCACGCCCAACCCGTGTGCTGTCCGAAATGCGGGCCCGCGCTGCGCTACCGGGCCCGCGACGGCCGGTCTGCCGAATCCGAAGGCGCGCTGCGGCAGGCGCGGCGCCTGTTGAACGACGGCGGCATCCTTGCCGTCAAGGGACTCGGCGGATACCACCTCGCCTGCGATGCCGCCAACGAGCGTGCGGTGGCAGAGCTGCGCACGCGAAAGCGGCGGGGGGACAAACCGTTCGCCGTGATGGTCGCCGACATGGCGACCGCACGTACCATCGTCGAGATCGACGACGGATCGGCGCGGCTGCTGTCCGGTGCGCACCGGCCGATCGTGCTGATGCCGCGCCGGGAGGATGCCGCGGTCGCCGACGCCGTGGCCCCGCACAATCCGGACCTTGGCGTCATGCTCGCCTACACACCACTGCATGCGCTGCTGTTCGGCCTCCCCGGTGACGAACCGAGCCCCGCCACACTCGTGATGACATCGGGCAACCTTGGCGGAGAGCCGATCTGCTACACAGACGGCGATGCGCTGGAACGACTTTCGCAGTTGGCCGATGCATGGCTGATGCACGACCGGGAGATCCTGGTTCCGTGCGACGACTCCGTCGTACGGGTCGTCGACCAAGTCGAATTGCCGATCAGACGCTCCCGCGGATACGCACCGCTGCCCGTCGCGCTGCCGGTTGCGCTGCCGCCCACCCTCGCGGTCGGCGCCGACCTCAAGAACACACTGGCAGTGGCAGACGGGAAGTACGCGTGGCTCAGCCAGCACATCGGCGACATGGACGACCTGTCGACGTTGGCGGCCTTCGACTCGGCACGAGGCCACCTGCAGGCACTCACCGGTATCGAACCGGAAGTGCTTGTCGCCGACGCCCATCCGCTGTACCGGTCAACCGCATGGGCGCACCGAAACGCTGCGGGACGGCCCGTCCGGACGGTTCAGCACCACCACGCTCATATCGCCTCGGTCATGGCCGAACACGGCCTGGACGGGTCGCAGCCGGTACTCGGATTCGCCTTCGACGGAACCGGCTACGGGCCCGACAATGCCGTGTGGGGCGGCGAACTGCTGCTCGCCGATTACAAGGGATACCGGCGGCTTTCACACCTGCGGTATGCGCCGTTGCCCGGCGGAGACGTGAGCGTCCTGCGGCCGTATCGGATGGCGCTGGCGCACCTGTGGGCGGCGGGAATGGCCTGGGATGAGGACCTCGCGCCCGTGCGGGCATGCCCCACAGACGAGCTGCGCGTACTGGCACACCAGCTCGAGACCGGCCTGGGTTGCGCACCGACGTCCAGCATGGGGCGGCTCTTCGACACCGTCGCGTCGTTGGTCGACGTGCGCCAGGTGGTCGCCTACGAGGCACAGGCGGCCATCGAGCTGGAGGGGATGTCGCGCGACGCAGCCCGCGGCACAGCCACGTATGAGTTCGCCATCGACCTCGCTCAAGCGCCGACGGTGATCGATCCGACACCGGTGATTACCGCCGTCGTCGCCGACATCCGCTCCGGAGTGGCCGCAGGGGTGGTCGGCGCGCAGTTCCACCGCGCAGTGGCGGATCTGATCGTTCACCTGGCCACCGTTGCGGTGCCAGACACGCCGACCGTCGCGCTGTCGGGTGGAGTCTTTCAGAACGCACTGCTGCTACGCCTGGCCGTGTGCGGTCTGCAGACCAAAGGATTCAACGTGATCACTCACCGTTCGGTGCCACCGAACGACGGCGGGATCGCATTGGGCCAACTGATGGTGGGGAATGCCTCATGAGGAAGGGAGGCCGCTGATGTGCTTGGCGGTACCGGGAAGAATTGTCAGCATCGACGACCATGACGGCACCTTGATGTCGGTCGTCGACTTCGGCGGAATCAAGAAGGACGTCTGCCTGGAATACATCCCCGATGCGGAAGTCGGCCAATACGTGGTCGTCCATGTCGGTTTCGCGCTGCAGCGCCTCGACGAGGAATCAGCGATGCGAACACTCGCCGAATTCGAGCACCTCGGGGTGCTCAGGGAGGAGTTCAGTGATGGTTTCGAACTGGCTGCCCAACAGGCCGGCGTCGACAATCCCAACTCACCACCCAACGGAAACTCTGGAGTGAAACCATGAAGTACCTGGATGAGTTCAGCGACCCCCAGCTCGCCCGCCGCCTCGTCGACGAGATCAAGGCTGCCACCAGTCAGCGGTGGTCGATCATGGAAGTATGTGGCGGACAGACACATTCGATCATCCGGCACGGCATCGACCAACTGCTGCCGGACACCATCGAGATGATCCACGGCCCCGGGTGCCCGGTCTGCGTGACTCCGTTGGAGATCATCGACAAGGCGCTGGAGATCGCGTCACGTCCCGATGTGATCTTCTGTTCGTTCGGCGACATGCTGCGCGTGCCCGGCAGCGAAAAGGACCTGTTCCAGGTCAAAAGCCGCGGAGGAGACGTGCGGGTGGTCTACTCACCGCTGGACGCGCTGAAGATCGCGAAGGATAACCCCGCGAAACAGGTGGTGTTCTTCGGAATCGGCTTCGAGACCACGGCGCCGGCCAACGCGATGACGGTCTACCAAGCCAAGCGGCTTGGCATCGAGAACTTCTCACTGCTGGTATCCCACGTTCTCGTGCCCCCGGCGATCTCGGCGATCATGGAATCCCCGACCTGCCGGGTGCAGGCGTTCCTGGCGGCCGGTCATGTCTGCACAGTGATGGGGACAGAGGAGTATCCGCCGCTGTGCGACAAGTACAACATTCCGATCGTTGTCACAGGATTCGAGCCGCTGGACATCCTCGAGGGAATTCGCCGCACAGTGCTACAGCTGGAATCGGGTCGCCACGAGCTGGAGAACGCCTACCCGCGTGCCGTTCAATCCGACGGGAATTCCGCGGCCAAAGCCATGCTCCTCGACGTCTTCGAAGTGACCGACAGGGCATGGCGCGGCATCGGCACGATCCCCAGCAGCGGTTGGCGGCTCTCGTATGCGTACCGCGACTACGATGCGGAGCACCGTTTCTCTGTGACCGACATCCGCACCGAGGAATCGCCGGTATGCCGGTCAGGCGAAGTGCTCCAGGGCCTGATCAAGCCGCACGAGTGCGAGGCATTCGGCACACTGTGTACCCCGCGTAATCCCCTCGGGGCCACGATGGTCTCGTCGGAGGGGGCGTGCGCCGCCTACTACCTGTACCGGCGGCTGGAGGTGGCGAGTGCCTGATACGCCTGCGGATACCGGCGCCAAGATCGACATGGAATCGTGGGTTTGTCCCGCCCCCCTGCGGAACTCGCCCAACATCGTGATGGGACACGGCGGCGGCGGGGCGATGTCGGCCGAACTCATCGAGCACCTGTTCCTGCCGGCATTCGGCCCCGCGGCCGATGCGGCAATGGGCGATTCCGCGGTGCTGGAGGTCGGCAATGTGCGGCTGGCGTTCTCGACGGACTCCTTCGTCGTCAAACCGCTGGCCTTCCCGGGCGGCACGATCGGTGATCTGGCGGTGAACGGCACTGTCAACGATCTGGCGATGGCCGGGGCACGGCCGATGGTGCTCTCCACGGCGTTCATTCTGGAAGAGGGCACTTCCCTGGATGAGCTTGCACAGGTCGCCCAGGCGGTGGGAACTGCGGCGATGGCGGCAGGCGTCAAGTTGGTCACCGGTGATACCAAGGTGGTCGATGCCGGCCACGGGGACGGCGTCTACATCAACACGGCGGGCATCGGTCTGATCGACGAGCGCGCGGACATCCGGCCGCAGCGCGCCGCGGAGGGTGACGTCGTGATAGTCAGCGGCGACATCGGAGTACACGGTGTCGCGGTGATGAGCTGTCGAGAAGGGTTGGAGTTCGGCACCACCGTCGCGAGCGACACCGCCCCACTGCACGGGTTGGTCGCGGCGATGATCGACACCGGAGCCGACATCCACGTGCTGCGCGACCCGACCAGAGGTGGCGTCGCGGCGACGCTGAATGAGATCGCCAAGACGGCCCACGTGGGAATCTCCCTGGACGAGCGGGCATTCCCGATTCCGGCCGAGGTGCGCGACGCCTGCGGTCTGCTGGGTCTCGACCCGCTCTACGTGGCCAACGAAGGCAAGCTGCTCGCGTTCGTTCCACCGGCGGACGCCGATCGAGTACTCGCCGCCATGCAAACACATCCGCTCGGCGTCCATGCCACGGTGATCGGACGCTGTGTCGCCGAGCACCCCGGGATGGTGTCCGCCAAGACAGCACTGGGCGGCACCCGCGTCGTCGACCTGCCCATCGGCGAACAACTACCGCGGATCTGCTGAATGAGCGGGCACGAGACCTTCGCCTGCTACGCCTTCCCGCCGAACGAACTGGGCTACTGCGGACCCGCCGATGTTGCTCATACCGAGTTGGCCTCACATGCGCGCGAATTCGACGGCGCGTGGCCGTATCTGCAGGCCATTGCCGATGCAGCGGGGATCGCCGATCCGCTCGATGACGACGTCGTGCGCAGCTATTGGATCGGCGGACCCTTACTGGACAAGGTCGACCCCGCCGAGTTGTTGTCACGCCTGCGTAGCGCCTTCGCCGGCCAAGTCACCGGACTGCTGAACGATCTACCTGAGCACTCAGAAATATTGGCGCACCACAGTTTTCACGTATTGGTGGTCTACCCCTGGATCCGTTTCCTTGATCGCGATCCCACGACGCCGGTGCGGGTCATGCAGGATTGCCGAATTCGCTGGGGCATCGTCGACTCCGTCGCCGGCGAGGCGGCCGAGATAGTCTGTCGGCCCTTGTCGTTCGATACCGGCGAGCTGGCGCTGGCAGATCCGCGCGTCGAATCGGTGCGCTGGAGCAAGAACGGCGAATCCTTGGGCCCGGCGCCGGCTCCCGGAGACACGGTGTCGGCGCACTGGGACTGGGTGTGCGGGTCGCTGAGCGACGCTGACGCCGACGCACTGGCCGTCGCGACACAGGTGACACTCGACCTGGTCAACGCCGCCAGACGGGCCTGAGGGTCACCACTGGTCGCGCGGGACGTCGAAATCCGCGCACAGCGCGCGCCAGACATCGCGCGGGTCGACGCCATCCTCGATGGCCTGCGCGGGGGTGCGCCCGCCGAGACCAGTCAAAACGTGGTCAACGAGCAACGACGCGCCGCGTACCGAACCGAATTGTCCCTCGACGAGTTCGTTGAATTCCGTCAACCGCACGTCGCCCAACCTACGCGGTCGGCCCGACCGCTTCGTGGCACACCCGTACCGGATCGTCGACGTCGGCCAGGGTCGCGCCGGCGTCTCGCGCGGCCGCCCGATACGCCGGCGACGACAGCACCTCACGCACCGCGGCCGCCAATCCCTCGGCTGTCAATGGGCGAACCAGCACCCCACTACCTTGGCGCACAACGCGATTGGCGATCTCCCATTGATCGCCACCGCCGGGCACCGCCACGAGCGGTACGCCCGCGAGCAGTGACTTGGACACGATGCCGTGCCCGCCACCGCAGATCACCACGTCGGCGCTCGACAGCAGTACGTCCTGGCGGCCCAGCCCGACCGCGGCCCACGGCGGCACCGGCGCATCGGGGCCGCCCAGCCGCGACACCACGACCCGGGACCCCTCCGGCAGCGCCTCGCCGGGGATCAGGGTGTCCAGGGCAAGTTCGGCCAGGCCGCGGGCACCGGTCGTCGCCGTCGACGGTGCGACGACCACCACCGGGCCGGAGCCGGGCGGAATCGGCAGTTCCGACGACGTGGGCTCGAAGTGCAGGGGCCCGACGATCACCGCCTCGGACGGCCAGTCGGGGCGCGGCACCTCCAGGGCGGGCAGCGTGGCAATCAGCCGTCGCCGTGGACCCGGGTCGACTGCAGGCAAACCGATTTCGGCCCGCGCCGCCTGCCGCTGCCGCAGTCCCTCGCGCCATGAACGGGCGGACATCGCCCGTAACACCGTGTCACGGACCTTGCCGCGGATGCCGACGCCGGGCGCCAGCCCGCTGCCGATCGGCGGAAGACCCTTCGAGGGTCGATACAGCGGCTGGGGGTTCAGTTCGACCCAGGGCAGGCCCAGGAGGTCGGCGGCGAACGCGCCGGCGACGGTGATGACATCGGACACCACCAGGTCCGGTGCCAACTTTGTCAGCTGCGGTCCGTTGAGCACCGCCATCCGAGCCGCCCGCTGGTTGATCTTGGCGCCCGCGTCGGCGTCATCGTCGGTTTCGGTCGCGTCCAGACCCACGAGTTCCACCGCGTCGACGCCTGCCGCTGCAGCCACGGCCAGCCGCTGCGTGCCGCTCAACAGTGTCGGCGAATCCCCGTTGGCCAGGAAGCGAAGGCACAGCGCAATGGCCGGAAAGGCGTGCCCGGGATCGGGTCCGGCAACGACCGCGACGCGCATTGGGCCTACCATGCCACAGCGCTGCCCCATAGTCTGAGGACATGACCGACCAGGCATCCGGAGTAAGACCCGACCTCGACAACGTCCGTATCGTCGAGACGTTCCTCTACGCACTTCAGGACGAGGACTTCGACACCGTCGACCGCTCGCTGGCGGACACCATCGAATGGCAGAACGTCGGATTTCCGACGATCAGGGGCCGCGAACGCATCGTCGGCATGATGAGACGAGGCGAGGGCCGCATGGGCTTCGAGGTGAAGATCCACCGGATCGCCGCCGAGGGCAATGCGGTGCTGACCGAGCGCACCGACGCGTTGGTGTTCGGACCGCTGCGCATCCAGTTCTGGGTGTGCGGGGTCTTCGAGGTGCATGCGGGGCGGATCACCCTGTGGCGAGACTATTTCGACACGCTGGACTTCCTGAAGGGAACCGTCCGGGGAGTCGCCGCAACGGTGTTCCCGTCTCTGCGTGCGACCATGTAGCCTGCCGCATTGCTATCATTCGGGCTCGATATGAGCACCGAATCCGCGCGTACACGGCCGAACTTCGTCGAATACATTGGCTACTGCTACGGCAGAGCGCTGCCGGCGTCCATGCACGACTGGGTGCGCAACGACCTGGCGGGCAAGGGCGCCACGGTCCGCATGATGGTTCGCGTATTCATTCCCGCGTTCGTCATCCTGATCCCGTTCTGGTTCATCCCGACGACATTGGACGTGCATCTGTCGATGACGCTGCCGATCCTGATCCCATTCGTGTTCTTCTCACACGCGCTCAACAAGGTCTGGCGACGACACATGCTGCGAAAGCACGGTCTGGACCCGAACCTCGTCGACGCACTCTCCCGCCAGAAGAACGCCCACGTCCACGAGGCGTATATCGAGCGCTACGGGCCGCGCTCAGGACCGGCGAGCTCGCACGACGTCTAAGCCCGGCGCAGGTGGCCGAGTTCGTCGAAGGCCTGTGCCCATCCGAGCAGCCGATCGGTCGCATTCGACAGCTCGTTGCGGTAGCGCTGTTGGGTCATCGGTGAGCTCGACATCGACCCGGTGTTGGCCGCTGACACCAATTGCGCTGCCGCGGTTACCATTTCGTCGTACTGACGGCTACCCTGCTGCAGCTGAGCGGTGAAGGCCTGAATCGTCGGCGCCAAATGCGCGCGCGACTGCGGCGCGGAACTCATTGTGCGCTCCATCGACACCACCTCGTTCGCGGTCGCGGTCATCGTGGCGGCGGTCTGGTTGGCCGCGACCGTCAGCTCACGAAGCTCGTCGGCGGGCAGCAGTCGACCGCGCTCCATCACCCCGAGAAGCGAGAACAGACCGCGCTCTGAGGCCGCCAGCGCGGCCATCGGCTGACGGGCGGCCGAACCCCACGCCAGCAGCCGTCGAGCGGTACGGGAACGCTGCGGCGGCAACGGTTCACCGCGCAGCCAGCGGTAGCGGAGGAAGGACAGCGTCGCCAGGAATGCGGCGCCGACAGCGATGGGAGCCGGGATGAACAGTGCCCAGAACGGGGTCTCCCACGCCGACAGCAGTCCGGTGACACCGATCCAGAACAGCGACGACACCGTGAAGAACACGCCGAGCCGCAGGGCCCAGCGTCGCTTGCGCAACAGTTTGGCGCGCGGATCCGCTGCGGCGTTGAGCTTTTCGGCCAGCACATCGGACCACTCCGCGGCGGTGTCCACACCGCGTTGCACCACCGAGCGCCAAGCCTCCGGTCTACTGGCTCGCGAATTCACACCTGTTCCTCACGGACGTTACTGCGACAGTGGGTTTTCCGGTGCCGCCTGCGGGTTGGCGGCAGGCGCGGCAGGCGCGGCTGCGGCGTTACCGCCCGCCGGCAACTGCTCACCCCGCATGGACGCGCGGATCTGCTCGAGCCGCGAGTGGCCGGCCATCTGCACGCTGGCCGACTGCACCTCCATCATCCGGCCCTGCACGGAGTTCTGGGCCAGCTCCGCGGACCCGATCGCGTTGGCGTAGCGCCGTTCGATCTTGTCGCGGACCTCGTCGAGGCTCGGCGTGCTGCCGGGCGCGGCCAGCTCGCTCATCGACCGCAGCGATGCACTGACCTGTTCCTGCATCTTGGCCTGCTCGAGTTGGCTGAGCAGCTTGGTGCGCTCGGCGATCTTCTGCTGCAGCATCATCGCGTTCTGCTCGACCGCCTTCTTGGCCTGCCCGGCGGCCTGCAGCGCCTGATCGTGCAGAGACTTGAGGTCCTCGACGCTCTGCTCCGAGGTCACCAGCTGCGCGGCGAACGCCTCGGCGGCATTGGTGTACTCGGTGGCTTTCGCGGCATCCCCGGCCGCGGTCGCCTGGTCGGCCAGCGTCAGGGCCTGGCGGACGTTGACTTGAAGCTTCTCGATATCAGCGAGCTGGCGGTTGAGCCGCATCTCCAGCTGACGCTGATTACCGATGACCTGGGCGGCCTGCTGGGTCAGCGCCTGGTGCTGGCGCTGGGCCTCCTCGATGGCCTGCTGGATCTGCACCTTCGGATCGGCGTACTCATCGACCTTGGAGCTGAAGAGCGCCATCAGGTACTTCCACGCCTTGGTGAACGGATTGGCCATCGGTTCATTCCGCCTTCGTGTCTGTCGTTGTCTCGGCCCTGGGCCGCCGGCTTACCGTGCTGCCCAATCTATCGGGTCGGTGACTGTTGTCGCACCTACACCGGCTTGAGCCTTTTCAGGCGACCGCCATTGACACGACCTGCGGAATGACGACCTTGGTCGCGGCGTCGATGTTGGCCGAACCGATCGATTCGCGCTCGAACGCCGCGAGTTCCTGGCGACCCATCTCGTCGCCCGCGTCGGACAGCACCCGCGACAGCGGCACGTCCAGCGCACTGCAGATGGCGCTGAGCAACTCGCTCGACGCCTCCTTGCGGCCACGCTCGACCTCGGAGAGGTAACCCAGGCTGACCCGGGCGGAGTCGGACACCTCGCGCAGGGTGCGGCCCTGCTCGGTGCGGGCGCGGCGCAGCACGTCGCCGATCACCTCGCGCAGCAATGCCGTCATACGTGCTCCCCTTTCGAGAGGTCCGTCTCTGGGTCGCCGGAGCCGCCCCGGCGGCGACATTGGATCTTTGTATTAGGGCAACGCCGCGGGCATGCGGGTGGTTCCCGGATGGCGCAAATAGCCGCCGTTCGAGGCGAAACCGCTGTACAACGGACTGAACTCAGTGCGCGGCGGGGCGTGCGCGCGAATCGCGAATGGCCGAGACGACGTAGTCGATGCCGGTGATCACCGTCAGGATGACGGCCGCCCCCATCACCACCCAGGCCCCGGTGAGCCAGGGACCCGACAGGGGCAGCACGAACAGACCGATCGCCACGCCCTGGACGAGGGTTTTCAGCTTTCCGCCGCGACTGGCCGGAATGACACCATGCCGCAGCACCGCGAAGCGCAGAACTGTGATGCCGATCTCGCGCGTCATGATCACGATGGTCACCCACCACGGCATCTCGCCGAGGATCGAAAGGCCGATCAAAGCCGCACCGATGAGAGCTTTGTCGGCGATCGGGTCGATCAAAGTGCCGAATTCGGTGACCATCCCATAGCTGCGGGCCAGTGCACCGTCGAACCGATCCGTGATCACCGCAACCGTGAACACGATGAATGCGGCTATCCGCCAGAACGTTTCGTGGCCGTCAGCGACGAACAGGACAACCAGGAACACCGGGACCAACGCCAGCCGGATACCGGTGAGCACATTGGCGATGTTCGCGACGCGGGCACGTGGCACCACGGGATCAGTCGTGGGTTCGCCTGGCACCGCAACAGAATATCCGTTGCTGTGACGGATACCCTCCACGTGTGAGCGCAGATCCCGCACAGGTCGCCATCCGGCGGGCCAGAACATCGGATGTGCCTGCGATCAAGGCTCTGGTCGACATCTACTCCGGCAAGATCCTGCTGGAGAAGAATCTGGTGACGCTTTACGAGGCTGTCCAGGAGTTCTGGGTCGCCGAGCTCGACGGCGAACTGATCGGGTGTGGCGCCCTGCACGTGCTGTGGTCGGACCTCGGCGAAGTGCGCACGGTCGCAGTGCACCCGAAGGTCAGGGGTCAAGGGGTCGGGCACGCGATCGTCGACCGGCTGCTGGACGTGGCCAGAGATCTGCATCTGGAGCGCATCTTCGTCCTGACCTTCGAAGTCGCATTCTTCAGCCGACACGGCTTCCAGGAGATCGACGGCACCCCGGTCACGGCTGAGGTCTTCGAGGAGATGTGCCGCTCGTATGACACCGGCGTGGCAGAGTTCCTCGACCTGTCCTACGTCAAGCCGAACATCCTCGGCAACACCCGAATGCTGCTCACCCTGTAGCGAATTGGGCGCGCTGACGATCGCTTCAGCGACGGTTTGCGCGCCGAAATCGCTCACCCCTCGTCGTCGTCGCCCGCCGAGTCGCCCGAGCCGCCGCGGATCAACATGAGCGTGCCCGCCAACTCGTCGGGCTTGACCAACACCTCGCGCGCCTTGGATCCCTCGCTGGGGCCGACGATGTTGCGGGTCTCCATCAGGTCCATCAGCCGGCCCGCCTTGGCGAAGCCCACGCGCAGCTTGCGCTGCAGCATCGACGTCGAACCGAACTGACTGGACACGACCAGCTCGACCGCCTGCAGGAACACGTCCATGTCATCGCCGATGTCGGGGTCGACGTCGGTGCGCTCGCTGGTGGTCTTGGCGGCGGTGACGCCCTCGGTGTATTCCGGCTCGGCCTGGGACTTTGTGGCTTCGACGACGGCGTGGATCTCCTCGTCGGTGATGAACGCGCCCTGCAGACGGATCGGCTTGTTCGCGCCCATCGGCAGGAACAGCCCGTCACCCATACCGATGAGCTTCTCGGCGCCCTGCTGGTCGAGGATCACGCGGCTGTCGGTCAGCGACGACGTCGCGAACGCCAGTCGCGACGGAACGTTGGTCTTGATGAGCCCGGTGACGACGTCCACCGACGGCCGCTGAGTGGCGAGCACCAAGTGGATGCCCGCGGCGCGGGCCTTCTGCGTGATGCGCACGATGGCGTCCTCGACGTCACGTGGTGCGGTCATCATCAGGTCGGCGAGCTCGTCGACGATCGCGAGAATGTAGGGGTACGGCTTGTACTCACGCTGGCTGCCCAGCGGCGCGGTGATCTCCCCCGACCGAACCTTCTTGTTGAAGTCGTCGATGTGGCGCACACGCGACGCCTGCATGTCCTGGTAGCGCTGCTCCATCTCCTCGACCAGCCATGCCAGCGCCGCGGCCGCCTTCTTCGGCTGCGTGATGATGGGGGTGATCAGATGCGGAATACCTTCGTAGGGCGTCAGTTCCACCATCTTCGGGTCGATCAGGATCATCCTGACTTCCTCGGGAGTCGCGCGCGCCAGCAGCGACACGAGCATCGAGTTGACGAAGCTCGACTTGCCCGAGCCGGTCGATCCGGCCACCAGCAGGTGCGGCATCTTGGCGAGGTTGGCCGAGATGTACTCGCCCTCGATGTCCTTTCCGAGGCCGATCACCAAGGGGTGGTGGTCGGCACGGGTACCCGGGTCGGTCAAAACGTCTGCCAGCCGGACCATCTCTCGGTCGGTGTTGGGCACCTCGATGCCCACGGCGGACTTGCCCGGGATCGGCGCGAGCATGCGGACGCTCTCGGTCGCGACGGCGTAGGCGATATTGCGTTGTAGCGCGGTGATCTTCTCGACCTTGACGCCGGGGCCCAGCTCGACCTCGTAGCGGGTGACGGTCGGCCCGCGTGTGCAGCCGGTCACCGTGGCGTTCACCTTGAATTGCTCGAGCACCTCGGTGATCGCCTCGATCATCCGGTCGTTGCCCGCGCTGCGCCGTTTCGGGGGATCGCCCGCGATCAGCAGGTCGAGCGACGGCAGCGTGTACGGCCCCTCGACGACCCGGTCGACGATCTTGGGCTTGGCCGTCTTCTTCTTGCGCGCCCTGGCGGCGGGCTCGGGAATGGTCGGTGTCTCGTCCTCGATCGGGTAGTTCTCCATCGGCGTGCCGCCGTTGAAAGTCGCCGGCCCCCCGGCTCCGGAAGGCCAGGCCGTCGCCTCGTCGTCGCCGTAACCGGCGGGGTCGTCGTAGTACCCGTCGGAGAAATCGTCGGAGCCGGCGGCGACAGCAGGGTTTTCTTCGTCGTAGTACTCGTCATCGTCGTAGTACTCACCGCGGAACGAACGCGTCGACAGCATGCTCCGAACCGCTTCGGGCACTTCGCGAATCGTTGTGCCGGTCACCAACAGCAGACCGAAGAGTGCACCGATCACCAGCAGCGGCATGGCGATCCACACGGTCAGCCCGTCGGACAACGGGCCGCCGATGGCGAACCCGATGAAGCCGGCGGCGTGCTGTCGCGCGACGGGTTCGGCAGGGGATCCCGCCCACAGATGCCACAGCCCCAGGACGGGCAGCACGATCATCGCCGTGCCGAGTATCAGGCGCGGCCGGGAGTCGGGGTTGGGCTCGGTGCGCATCAGCACGACGGCGGCCGCGGCGAGTGCGATCGGCACCAATGCGACCGAGGAGCCGATGAGCACCCGCAGGAAGGTGTCGATCCACGCGCCGACGGGACGGGCCGCGTCGAACCATGAGCTCGCGGCGATCACCACGGCGATGCCGAGCAGGGCCAGCGCGATGCCGTCGCGACGGTGACCGGGCTCGAGCTCGCGGGCCCGGCCGACGGACCGCGCCGTCGACCCGGCGCCCTTGGCCAGCATCAGCCAGCCCGCACGCACCCCACGTCCCACGGTGGCGCCGGCCGACGACACCGGTGACGGGCCCCGCCGCGGCGCCGGCTTGCGCTTCTGGGTGGTCCGCGCGCCGGACTTTGACCTGCTAGAGCGGCTGCCGGAACGCGCGGCGGTCTTACTGGGCATGCCTGTAAGACTAGTCGCAATAGCCCCACAATCACCATCTGCCACACGGGTCACAGAACGGTATCAATCGCTGACCTGGATCAACATCGCATATCACCTGCTCAGGCACCCGCACGTGGGTCGACCTGGCCTGAGCACCGGGTAGGCGCGATTTAGTTAGGTTCGCTGAGTAGGGTGATCTCACATCTGGCCAGCACTCACCGAGGAGTTCACCGCCCATGCCCATCGTCGTCGTCGCAACCATGAAGGCAAAACCCGAGTCGGTGGACGCCGTCCGGGAAGCATGCAAGCAGGCCATCGAGGCGGTGCATTCCGAACCCGGCTGTGACCTCTACGCACTGCACGAGGCTGACGGCACCTTCGTCTTCGTCGAGCAGTGGGCCGACGCCGATGCGTTGACGGCCCACAGCCAGGCGCCGGCCGTCGCGACGCTGTTCGGCACCGTCGGCGAGCTCCTCGACGGCGCACCTGACATCAAGATGCTGCAGCCGGTCGTCGGCGGCGATCCCTCGAAGGGTGCACTGCGTCCGTAATGCGCGCCCTCGACGGCAAGGTCGCGTTCATCACCGGTGCCGCCCGGGGTCAGGGCCGCGCCGAGGCGGTCAGGCTGGCCGCCGACGGCGCGAGCATCATCGCCGTCGACATCTGCGCCCAGATCGCGTCGGTGCCCTATCCCCTGGCCACTCCCGACGATCTGGCGCTCACGGTCAAGCTCGTCGAGGACACCGGCGCGCGAATCGTGGCGCAGCGGGCCGATGTTCGCGACCAAAACGCGCTGAAGAGCGCGCTGCAGACCGGCGTCGACGAATTCGGCCGGCTGGACATCGTCATCGCCAACGCCGGTATCGCACCGATGCAATCAGCCGAGGACGCCTGGCGTGACGTGATCGACGTCAATCTCACGGGCGTCCATCACACCGTGGAGGTGGCGATACCCACGCTGAAAGAGCAGGGCGACGGCGGGTCGATCGTGCTGACCAGTTCGGTCGTGGGTCTCGTCGGGATGGGCAGCGACGACCCCGGCGCCATCGGATACGTCGCGGCCAAACACGGCATCGTCGGGTTGATGCGGCTCTACGCCAATCTGCTTGCCCCGCACAGCATTCGGGTCAATTCGGTACATCCGGCCGGTGTCGACACCCCGATGATCAACAACGAGGCCACCCGGCAGTGGCTGGGGAGCATCGCGGAGAAGAGCCCACAGGATATGGGTAACGCGCTGCCCGTTCAGGTTCTGCAGCCGGAGGACATCGCCAACGCCGTCGCGTGGCTGGTTTCCGACGAAGCTCGCTACATCACCGGCGTGGCGCTGCCCGTGGATGCCGGATCGGTCAACAAGCGCTGATGGCCGACAACGGGCCCGCGCAAACGGCTTTCGGCCCCATGGTGCTGGCCGCCGTCGAACAGTACGAGGCACCAGAACGCCGGCTCGTCGACGACGACTTGGCTCTTGCGTTCCTGCCCGCCGGTCTGCGCGGTCTCGTGAAAGCGACCCGGCTCGCTACGCTGCGGCGGCTGATGATCGGCGCCACGGAGCGAGCGGGCCAGGGGTTGTGGGCCAATCTGGCGTGTCGCAAGCGATTCATCGACGAGACGCTCGACGACGCGCTGCCCGATATCGATGCGGTGGTCATCCTGGGCGCCGGCATGGACACCAGGCCGTATCGCCTCGCCCGGCGATCCGATGTCCCGGTGTACGAAGTCGACCTGCCGGTGAACATCGAACGCAAGAAGGCTGCTGCCCGCCGGGTGTTGGGTGAGGCGCCTGCGTCGGTTCGGTTGGTGCCGGTGGATTTTGAGCGTGACGATCTGGCCGCCGAACTGACCAGGGCGGGACACCGCAGCGGCGATCGAGCCTTCTTCGTGTGGGAGGGCGTGACGCAGTACCTGACCGCAGATGCGGTGCATGCCACGTTCGAGTACCTGCGGAGCGCCGCGCCGTCGAGCCGGCTGGTGTTCACCTACGTGCGACAGGATTTCATCGACGGCAGGAACCTGTACGGCGCCCGGTCGGCGTATCGCCGGTTCCGCGAGAAGCAGCAGCTGTGGAAGTTCGGATTGGAAACAGACGACATCGCGGCGTTCGTCGCGCAGTACGGATGGCGGCTGATCGAACAGGCGGGGCCGGACTACTTTTTACGTCACTACGTCGAACCGTCGGGCCGCAAGCTCACGGCGTCGCAACTGGAGTGGACGGCGTACGCCGAGAAGACCTGACCGCCGCTAGATCTCGATGACCGTCGGTACGATCATCGGCTGGCGGCGATAGGACTCGCCGACCCACTTGCCGACCGCCCGCCGTACCGCCTGGGCGATGCGGTTGATATCGGTCACCCGTTCGGCGGCAAGGGCTTCCAGCGCTTCCTCGACCTTCCGCGTCGCGGGTTCCAGCGACTTCGGGTCCTCCGAGAAACCGCGCGAGTGCAGTTGCGGCGCCGACGCCAGCTTACCGGTGCCGCTTCGCAGCACGACGGTGATTCCGATGAAACCCGAAGACAGCGTGAGCCGTTCACCGATAACCGTCTCGCCGACATCCCCGAGGACGAGTCCGTCGACGAACATCTTGCCCGTCGACACCGCACCGGAGACCGATGCCCGGCCCGCCACCAGATCGACGCTGACACCGTTCTCGGCCAGCACGATGTTTTCCTCGGGCACCCCGGTGCGTGTCGCCAGCGCCGCGTTGGCCCGAAGCATCCGCCAGGTTCCGTGCACTGGCATCACATTGCGCGGCCGGACGCCGTTGTAGAGGAAGAGCAGTTCCCCGGCGTAGGCGTGGCCGGTGACATGCACGCGCACATGGGCATTCGTCACCACGCGGGCACCGATCTTGGCCAGGGCATCCAGGACGCCGAAGATCGCTTCCTCATTGCCCGGTATCTGCGATGACGACATGATGATGAGATCGCCGGCCGTCAGCGTGATGCTGCGATGCTCACCGCGCGACATCCGCGACAGCGCGGCCATCGTTTCGCCCTGCGTGCCCGTGGTCACGAGCACCACGCGTTCGGGAGCCATCATCTCCGCGGCGCCGATGTCGATGATGTCGTCATCGTTGGCGAGCGTGAGGTAGCCCAGCTCCTTGGCGATCCCCATGTTGCGGACCATCGACCGGCCCACGAACGACACCTTGCGGCCCAGCGCCACTGCCGCATCGATGATCTGTTGCACGCGACCGACATTCGATGCGAAGCAGGCCACGATGACGCGCCCCTGTGCCCCACGCATCAGCCGGTGAATGTTCGGGCCGATCTCGCTCTCCGAGGGCCCCACTCCGGGGATCTCGGCGTTCGTCGAGTCGCACAGGAACAGGTCCACTCCGGAATCACCGAGTCGTGACATGCCCGGCAGATCGGTCGGCTTGCCGTCGGGCGGCGACTGGTCGAGCTTGATGTCGCCGGTATGCAGCACGGTGCCCGCACCGGTGTGGATCGCGATGGCCAGACAGCCCGGGATGGAGTGGTTGACGGCGAAGTACTCGCATTCGAACACGCCGTGCCTCGAGCTCTGACCCTCGTCCACCTCCTCGAACACCGGCTTGATGCGGTGTTCGCGGCATTTCTCGTTCACCAGCGCCAGCGTGAACTTCGATCCGACCACCGGAATGTCGGGACGCAGCTTGAGCAGGAACGGGATGGCACCGATGTGGTCCTCGTGCGCGTGGGTGAGCACCAGTGCCTCGACGTCGTCCAGACGATCCTGGATCAGGCGAAGGTCGGGCAGGATCAGATCGACCCCGGGCTCATCGTGCGTCGGGAACAGGACACCGCAGTCGACGATCAGGAGCCGGCCCAGATGCTCGAAAACCGTCATGTTGCGGCCGATTTCGCTGATGCCGCCCAGCGCGGTGACCCGAAGTCCCCCGGGGGCCAGTGGCCCCGGCGGTGCGAGTTCTCCGTTCACTAGCGCAGCACCGTGGCGGCCCGCATATCTGCGGCTAGTTCGTCGATCTGGTTCGGTGTCGCCGGTATCTGCGGCAGCCGCGGGTTACCCGCCTCGAAACCCTGCAGCCTCAGCCCCTCCTTGGCCAGCGTCACACCGCCCAGACGTGCCTGTGCGGCGGCCAGCGGTCCCAGCGTGACGTTGATCTTGCGTGCCGTCGCGACATCGCCGGAGTTGAACGCCGACAACATGTCCCGCAGCTGACTCGCGGCGACGTGGCCCCACACACTGATGAACCCGACAGCGCCCATCACCAGCCACGGCAGGTTCAGCGCGTCGTCGCCGGAGTAGTAGGCCAGCCCCGTCTCGGCGATGATCTGCCCGCCGCCGTGCAGATCTCCCTTGGCATCCTTGATCGCCACGATGTTGGGATGGGTGGCCAGCGTCCGGATGGTGTCCCATTCGATCGGGATGGCCGAGCGCGGCGGAATGTCGTACAGCACCATCGGCAGAGGCGTGGCGTCGGCGACCGCGGTGAAATGCGCGACCAGCCCGGCCTGTGGCGGACGCGAGTAATACGGCGTCACCACCAGCAGGCCGTGTGCACCCTCGCCGTGGCAGGCCCTGGCGAGCTCAATGCTGTGCTCGGTGTCGTACGTTCCGGCGCCGGCGATGATACGGGCACGGTCCCCGACCGCCTCGAGTACCGCCCGCAGCAACGTCAGTTTCTCGCCGTCGGTCGTCGTCGGCGACTCACCGGTGGTGCCGGACAGCACCAGGCCATCGCAGCCCGCGTCGACCAGGCGGGTCGCCAGCCGGACCGCGGTGTCGGTGTCCAGGGTGCCGTCAGGCTTGAACGGGGTAGCCATCGCGGTCAGCACGGTGCCCAACTGGGCTGTCACGTCGAATCCGCCGGTACTCACGAACAGTGAGATTACTCGCTCGGGATCACGCCTCTGTGGCTAGCGGGCTGGTTGCCACCTCCGTGCCGTCAGCCAGCGCATAGATCTCGAAGTCCGAGAACGCCTGCGGTGCGACCTCGATAAGTTGGCGCAGACACTCGATGGCCAGCCGGCGAATCTCGATATCGGCGTGCTCGCTGGCGCGCATCGCGATGAAATGCCGCCACGCGCGATAATTGCCGGTGACGACGATGCGGGTCTCGGTGGCGTTGGGCAGCACCGCCCGGGCAGCCTGTCGGGCCTGCTTACGTCGAAGGACGGCGTTGGGCTCGTCCGCGAACCGAGCCTCCAGCCTGCCCAGCAGTTCGGTGTACGTCGCGCGACTGGCGTCGGCGGCGGCGGTGAGGATCTCTTCGAGTTCGGGATCGTTCTCGATACCGGGTGGCAGGACGACCTGGGCCTCGTGCTCGGGGACATAGCGCTGCGACAGTTGCGAATAGGAGAAATGGCGGTGCCGAATCAACTCGTGGGTGCACGACCGCGAGACCCCGGTGATGTAGAAGGACACCGACGCGTGTTCGAGCACCGAGAAGTGGCCGACATCGATGATGTGCCGCAGATAGGCGGCATTGGTCGCGGTCCGCGGATTGGGCTTTGACCAGCTCTGATAGCACGCACGTCCGGCGAACTCCACCAGCGCGGGCCCGCCCTCGGCGTCGGTACTCCACGGCACATCAGGCGGCGCCGCGAACTCCGTCCTGGCGATCAGCTGTACACGCAACGGCGCGATCTCGGCCACGGCTCACCCTAGCGCGAGCGCCTCGTCACGGTTGGGACTGACGTGCGGGTTTGGGCTGCGGATCGGAAGGGAATTATGCGGTCCTCGGTCGGCGTTTAACGCAGCACCGGACTTGGAGGGAGAGTGGCCGATGCCCACTGATTACGACGCGCCCCGTACCCAGAACACGGACGAAGGCGACCAGTCTCTGGAGGAGATCGCCGCGCGCCGGCGAGACAAGGTCGACGTGGCGGTACTCGATGTCGACGACGGCGATGCCGTCGACGCGATCGACCTGCCCGACATCGACCTGTCGGGTGAAGAGCTCACCGTTCGGGTGATCCCGAAGCAGGCCAACGAATTCACCTGCTCCAGTTGCTTCCTGGTGCAGCACCGCAACCGGCTCGCGCTGCAGTCTGGCGACAGACTGGTGTGCGCGGACTGCGTCTGACCTTCTGGCGCCGCCATCGGCGCTAGGGTGACGCCGTGGGAGGACCGACCGTGGCATCGCGTCTGCTCGATGTGATGGAGCGCGACATCCTGCCGATGACCGAGCGTGGCGTCGCGGCGGGCAACAAGGTGTTCGGCGCCGCGCTGCTCCGCAAATCCGATATGTCGCTGGTGCTGTGCGGCACGAACAGCGAGACCGACAACCCGCTGCTGCACGGCGAGATCAGCACCCTCAACCGGTTCTACGAACTGCCAGACCGGCCGGCCACGCGCGACCTGGTGTTCTTATCCACCCACGAACCCTGCCCCCTGTGCCTGTCGGCCATCACATGGGCCGGGTTCGACAATTTCTACTACTTCTTCACGTATCAGGATTCGCGCGACGCATTCGGCATCCCCCACGACCTGAGAATCCTCCAAGAGGTGTTCGGCGTCGAGGACGGCAACTACCGGCACACCAACGCGTTCTGGACCGGCCGTTCGATCCGCGACCTCGTCGACGCCGAACCCGAACCGCTGCGCAGCCGGCTGCTCGAGCAGGACCGGTGCATCCGCGATGTCTACGCCGGACTGTCGCAGCGGTATCAAGACTCCAAATCCGACAACGACATTCCGTTCAACTGACGGATTCGGTGACTCGCGCGTCGAGCCATGCCAACACCGGGGGCGCGACCTGAGGTAGCGCCGAGTCCGCGACGATCCAGTGAGGCAGGTCCGGGTGGTGGTGATGCTGGGCCGAATACCTGCGCGCGATGCGACGTGAAATCCACGTGGCGACGTTGCGATCGGCACCGCCGCTGACGCACAACACCGGGCAGTGCACAGCGCGCGGATCGACGCGGGTGTCGCGGCTGCCCAGGCTCATCGAGCGGAACACATGTGCGGAATCGGGAACAAACCCGGCGATGACCTCCTGCTGCTCCGCCCCGGGCAGCCCGAATAGCGGGACCGCGCGAAACGTTTCCACCGACGGCTTCACCGGTCGGCCCTTGAGGAGACTCGGCATGATCGGAAACAGGTGGGGCAACGAGCGCAACTGCGGCCACAACACACCGGGCGGCACCGGCGCCAGCAGCACCACCGCCCTTGGCTCACGAGCCGCCGCCACATGCTGGGCGACCAGACCCCCGATGCTGTGCCCGATCACGATCGGCGCTTCGTCCAACTCGTCGTAGGCCGCGAGCGCGGCAGCGATGTAGTCGGACAACGTAACCCGCGACAGGACCGCCATGTCGACCGGATCGTGGCCGGGATACGCAGGTGCGTGGACTCGGTAGCCGGCCGACTCGAGCAGGCTCACCCAGCCCGACAGCAGCTTCGGGGTGCTGAACATGCCGTGTAGGAGCAGAATCGGTGGTCTGGACATGCCCTCATACTGGCGATGATTGGGCGTCGAATCGATTACTCGCGAGGTAATGGTTCAGCGGGTGAGGGCTCGCTTCAGGGGCGTCACCAGGTCACCCCGCTTGCCCACCGTGACGTCGGTCAACCCCAGCCACGCCGCCATGGTCTGCAATTCCGCCGCCAACGGCGCCGCCAATCGTGCCGGCTGCTCCCCCACTTCGGCGAATGCACCGACCACGTAGAGCGTCCCCTGCGAACGATCGGCCTTGAGGTCGACGCGGCCGACGAGCCTGCCGTCGAGCAGAAACGGCCACACGTAGTACCCGAACTGGCGCTTGGGGGCGGGCGTGTAAATCTCGATGCGGTAATGGAATTGCCACAGCCGCTCCACGCGCGGGCGGAAGAAGATCAACGGGTCGAACGGGCACAGCAGCGCCGTGCCACGGTCGCGCCGGGGCACGATCTGACCCGCACGCAGGTACGCCGGCGCCGCCCAACCGTCGACCTCGACCTGCTCCAGTTCCCCGTCGGCGACGAGCTTGGCGAGCGCCGGCTTGGACAGTTTCGGCGACAGCCGGAAGTAGTCGCGGATGTCGGCTTCCGTGCCGATGCCTAGCGCACCCGCGGCCCGCCGCGTCAGCTCTCGCAGCGCCTCCTCGTCATCGACCTCCCTGGCCACGACCTCCGGCGGCAACACCCGCTCGGTGAGGTCGTAGTGGCGGGCGAACCCGATGCGGGTGGCGGTGGTCAGGACGCCGGCCGACCACAACGCCTCCGTCACCCACTTCGTGTCGCTGCGGTCCCACCACGGGCCCTTTCGGCCGCGCTGGTCGGCACCGAGGTGGGCTTCGATTTGTCCGGCGGTCGACGGTCCGAGTTCGGCGATGGCGGTGACGATGTCGTCGGCCAGCCGTCCGTTCTTCTTGACGATCTCCTTGCCCCAGCGGCCATGCGTGTACTCGCGCATGCGCCACCGCATCAGCGGCCAGTCGTCCACCGCCATCAGAGCGGCCTCGTGCGCCCAGTATTCGACGAGCAGGCGTGGCGAGCGGGCGCTGTGGCTCCACGCCGCACGATCCAGCACGTCGCGGTCGTAGGGGCCGAGCCTGCTGAACACCGGCGCGTAGTGCGCGCGCACCGCCACCGACACCGAATCCAGTTGCAGCACTTGGATCCGCGAGATCAGCCGACGCAGGTGTGCGCGCGTCACCGCCCCACTCGGTCGCGGTTCGGCGAAGCCCTGGGCCGCAACGGCGATTCTGCGCGCCTGCGCCGAGGTCAGCATGCTCACGGGCGAACGTAGCTGAAGAACCGATAGCGCAGACCGGAGGAACTGGTGAGCCACTCCCCTTCGGTGCCTATCCACTGTTCGTCCAGCGTGGGCGCCACCGCATCGCCGTCGTCGCGGGGCAGGTCGATCTCCACCTCGGTGACCTCGCACCGCGTCGCGAGCGGGAGCGCCAGCGTGTAGATCTGTTCGCCGCCGATCACCCAGGTGATGTCGTCGGTCAGAGCGTCCTGAAGCAGGGGAACCACGTGCGCACCGTCGGCCATGTAGTCAGCTTGCCGGGTCAGTACGACATTTCTGCGGCCCGGCAGCGGCCGCACCTTGGCGGGCAGGGACTCCCAGGTCAGTCTCCCCATCACGACGGTGCGTCCCATCGTGAGCTCTTTGAAGCGGGCCTGGTCCTCGGGCAGCCGCCACGGAATACCTCCCCGGCGACCGATGACACCGGAAGTCGACTGGGCCCAGATCAGCCCCACCGTCGTCACGGCTGTCCGTTCCGGCCCTGCAAGCAGGCCGTCATACAGCCACGGGCGCCTTGATCGCCGGGTGCGGGTCGTAATTCTTGATCACGACGTCGTCGTAGGTGTAGTCGAAGATCGAATCACGCGGTGCAAGAACAAGTTCCGGATAAGGCCGCGCTTTGCGGCTCAGCTGTTCGGTGACCTGCTCGACGTGATTGTCGTAGATATGGCAGTCACCACCGGTCCAGATGAACTCTCCCACCTCGAGCCCGGCCTGGGCGGCCATCATGTGGGTGAGCAGCGCGTAGCTGGCGATGTTGAAGGGAACGCCGAGGAACAGGTCGGCGCTGCGCTGGTAGAGCTGACAGCTCAGCCGGCCGTCGGCCACGTAGAACTGGAAGAACGCGTGACATGGAGGCAGGGCCATCTGCGGGATCTCGCCGACGTTCCAGGCCGACACGATGTTGCGGCGCGAATCCGGATCCGACCTGAGCAGCTCGAGCGCCGCGCTGATCTGGTCGATGTGCTCACCCGACGGAGTGGGCCACGACCGCCACTGCACGCCGTATACGGGCCCCAGATCGCCTGTCGGAGAAGCCCATTCGTCCCAGATCGTGACGCCGTGCTCCTGCAGCCAGCGCACGTTCGAGTCGCCGCGCAGGAACCACAACAGCTCGTAGATGATCGACTTCGTGTGCACTTTCTTGGTGGTGAGCAGCGGGAAGCCGGCCGCCAGGTCGTAGCGCATCTGGTGACCGAACAGGCTGCGGGTGCCGGTGCCGGTGCGGTCCGATTTCGCTGTCCCACGCTCGAAAACCAGGCGAAGGAGGTCCTCATACGGCGTGCTTATAGACCCAGTGACCGGCACTCGGTCAGCTTACGTCCAGAGGGCAGGAGTAGAACCGAAGGCATGCCGACAATCACCGACTCCATCACGACCGCCGACGGGACCTGCCCGGTGACGCTGCACACTCCCGAGGGCGACGGACCGTGGCCGGGAATCGTCATGTATCCCGACGCCGGCGGGACGCGCCAAACCTTTCGCGAGATGGGCGACCAGCTGGCCGCCTACGGCTATGCCGTCCTGGTGCCCGATGTGTACTACCGCGACGGCGACTGGGCCCCGTTCGAGATGGCGTCGGTATTCAGCGACGAGAACGAGCGCAAGCGCCTGTTCTCGATGATCTCGAAGGTGACGCCGGACATCATGGCCGCCGACGCGGCGGCATTCTTCGACTACCTGTCCGCACGGCCGGAGGTCGTCGGCGAGGCGTATGGCACCACCGGATACTGCATGGGCGGGCGGACGTCGCTGATGGTCGCGGGTCGTGTGCCGGAGCGTGTCGCGGCGGCGATGTCATTCCACGGCGGCGGTCTGGCGGCCGACGACCCCGGCAGCCCGCACCTGCTCGCCGATCAGATGACAGCGGCCGTCTACGTCGGCGGCGCGGAGAACGACGCGTCCTTCACCCCGGAAGCAGCTGAAACCCTGGACAAGGCGCTCACCGCCGCCGACGTCGAGCACACGATCGAGTGGTACGCAGCCGCGCACGGCTTCGCCGTACCGGACAACGGGCCCTATGACCAGGCGGCGGCCAAACGGCACTGGGACGCCATGCAGTCGTTCTTCGGCGCGCACCTGGGCTGACCCCCGTAGCGCCGGTGGTGACGGGTGCGCCACGATGAACGCATGGACCATGCGACGGCAGAACACTCGGATTCCGGCGACGGATCGCGCATCGATCCGGTACTGGCCCGCAGTTGGCTGTTGGTCAACGGCGCGCAGTACGACCGCTTCGCACCCGCGGCGGCGTCGCGCGCCGACATCGTCGTCCTCGACATCGAGGATGCGGTCGCCCCGAAGGACAAGCTGAGCGCGCGGGAAAACGTGATCCGGTGGCTCAGCGAGGGCAACAGTGACTGGGTCCGCGTCAACGGGTTCGGTACGCCGTGGTGGGCCGACGATCTCGACGCGTTGAGCAAGTTGTCGCCCGGCGGGGTGATGCTCGCGATGGTGGAGTCCGTCGACCACGTGACCGAAACCGCCAAGCGGCTGCCGAACGTGCCGATCGTGGCGCTGGTGGAGACGGCGCGCGGTCTCGAGCGCATCACCGAGATCGCGGCCACCAAGGGCACATTCCGGCTGGCGTTCGGCATCGGTGACTTCCGAAGGGATACCGGCTTCGGGGACAACCCGACGACGCTGGCGTATGCGCGTTCGCGGTTCACGATCGCGGCCAAGGCCGCGCATCTCCCGAGCGCGATCGACGGCCCGACGGTCGGTTCGAGTGCGCTGAAGCTCAGTGAGGCGACCGCGGTGTCCGCCGAGTTCGGGATGACGGGCAAGATCTGCCTGACACCCGATCAATGCCCGACTGTGAACGAGGGACTGTCACCGTCGGCAGAGGAGATCAGTTGGGCCAAGGAGTTTTTCACCGAGTTCGAACGTGACGGCGGCGAGATCCGCAACGGCTCCGATCTGCCGCGTATCGCGCGGGCCAACAAGATCCTCGACCTCGCTCGGTCCTACGGCATTCACGAATCGGAGTTCGACGACGTCGACGACCCGGCACACATCCCCGCGCCGTCGGACACCTACCACTACTGAGCTTTTCCTCGTCTCTGGACGGCCGTACTTGTCGGACCCCTCTGTTTTGATGGGGTCATGTCTTCGATCGCCGCCTCCGACGGGGCGGTCGTGCGTCCGAAGGACCGGCTGGAGGTGTTGTTCGGCGAATTGGGTGAGTTGATGGGTCAGCGCAACGCCATCGACGCGCGCATCGTGGACATCGTGGCCGAGATGGACCACGACAACCTGGTCGGCATGACCGGGTGTCGCTCGCTCTCGGCTTTGGTGGCGTGGAAGACCGGCTCCTCGACCAGAAACGCCGGGAAGATCGCCGCGATTGCGCACCGGGCCCGACAGTTTCCGCTGTGCATGGCGGGCCTGCGCGAAGGCCGGTTGTCACTGGACCAGGTCGCCATCATCGCCGAGAAAGCCGGCGCAGGTTCTGATGGGCACTACGTGACGTTGGCCGAGGTCGCCACCGTCAGCCAACTCAACACCGCCCTCAAGGCCGAACCACCCCTGCCATCTGAACCCGACCCCTGGCGCGACACCCCACCCGAGGCCGAACCCGCACCCGAGCCGCCGCCGCGGCCCACGATCACCACCACCCACAGCGACGAGCAGACCACCACCTGGAAGATCACCCTGTCACACCTGGACGCCGCAACCTTCGACGCCGCCGTGCAGTCCCATCTGGATGCTGCGGTCGCCGCGTGGAAACGCGACCACGACACCGACACCCTGCCCGCCGCGGTAGCGTCGCCGTTTCCCACCAAGGGTGAGGCGTTCATGAGCCTGGTCGAAGCCGGCTGGGACGCCGACGCTACCCGCCGCCCCCACGGCCAGCACACCACCGTCGTGGTGCACCTCGACATCAAAGAACAGGTGGCTGCCCTGCACCTGGGGCCGTTGCTCACCGACGCCGACCGCCGATACCTCACCTGCGACGCCACCTGTGAGGTGTGGTTCCACCGCGACGGACAACCCCTCGGTGCCGGGCGCAGCACGCGCACCATCGGCCGCCGGCTACGCCGCGCCCTAGAACACCGCCACCCCACGTGTGCGGTGCCCGGCTGCGGGGCCACCCGCGGACTGCACGCCCACCACATCCAGCACTGGGAAGACGGCGGCCCCACCGACCTGGACAACCTCGTCCTGCTGTGCCCCTACCACCACCGCGCCCACCACCGCGGCGTCATCACCATCACCGGACCCGCCCCCAACATCACCGTCACCGACAGCGATGGCCGAACCCTGAGCCCGGGATCACTCGCCCGCCCACCCACCCGACCCCCACCCGACGCCGCGCCCTACCGCGGACCCACCGGCGAACGCGCCCAATGGTGGTGCTACACCCCCTTCCAACCCACACCACAGAGCGACAACTAACGTGGCTCAAACAGGTTGGCGCGTCGAGCAATTGATGTACTACCTGCTGGACCGCACGCACTGATCACGGCGATTGTTGAGCTTTTTCGTCGTTCCGGTGTAGGTAGCTGCCGATGGCGCGCGCAATCCCCCGGCCCGCATAGATGGCCGCGACCACGGACAAGATGATCATCGCGATGAACATCACGAGCCAGTTGGAGCGGCTGTGGCTGACGTTCCACCAGACGATCGTGAACAGGACGGCGCAGATGAACACCACGATGTCGCGCCAATTTCCGCTGTAGGACATCGCAGCTTCGCGTATCGCCCGCGAACGCTCCGTTCCTTCGACCAGATCGTTGATGCGCTCGTTGATGCTCGCCTTCAGACGTTCTTTGAGTTCTGGCTGGTCGTCGGGAATACGTTCCAGCAAGTCCATGTCTTTGGCGATCATGCCGCGGACGTCAGGACCCTTGAAGCTGCCCGCCGCGGCACCCAGCAGGGCACCGCCGGCGATCGGCGCTGCACCCAAAGCAAGGTCGGCTATCCCTGGCATCGCTCGTCCTCCTCCGATTCGTGCGAAAAGTGTTGCGGCGAGCGCTTCGCCAACGGTCCGTGTCGAGGGGCAATAGTAGTTCGCCCCGGCGGCCACCGGACTGTTTCAAGGCCCGACCGGGTTCAGGACGATGACCGGTATCTGCCGCGTTGTCCGCCTTTCGTAGTCTGCGAAATACGGGTACATCTGAACCAGCCGACGCCAGAGTTCCGGCCTGTCGTCCGAACTCGCCTCGGTAGCTTCGACTTGACTCGCCTCGGTAGCTTCGACTTGCATGGTTGAGCCCATGACCTGCACCTCGGCCCGTGGATTGGCCCGCAAGTTGAGCCACCATGCGGGGTCGGTGTCACTGCCCGAATAGGCCGCGGCGATCACGAATCGATCGCCGTCCTTGATATAGATCACCGGCACGGTTCGTGGTTTGCCGGACTTTCGCCCGGTGACGGTCAACAGCATGGTCGGATATTTCGCGTTCTGGGCCCTGCCGGCGGTGGCCCGATACGCCAGGGCGTGCATCGTGGACTACCCCAGGTTTTGTTCCTACTCGGGTGCGAGGGCCGGGGTTGGCTGAC
>NZ_JAMQTI010000030.1:0-90838 GCF_032883055.1 Mycobacterium sp. 29Ha | reverse complement strand
CGGGCAACAGAGTCCCACAACGACTGGACCACTACGACGGGCTCACCTCACACCCGTCAGCTGTGCCGGTATTGCTGCCTCTGAAGATAGTTCGGTCTTCACTTGGTCACACGTCGCAATCCAGCTCGATCGGGTGAGACTCCACGCGGGTGTTGTCGAACATTCACAATTTCCAGAGAGCGACACCCCGTTGGTCGACGGGTTACACGCGTCCCTTGAGGAGGGCGCGCAGCTCGTCTGTGAGCTTGTACCGCCGCAAGCCCTGGTCGTCAAACATCCCAGTTGACTCGACACCATAGAACATCTGCGGCGAACATCCGTTGGGCCGCCCGTTCCAATTTGCACGAATGTAGTCACTTATGCCGGCGCCGCGGCCGTCCTTACTCGGCAGGCGTGTTTTGGAATTCACCATTTCGGCGATCGAGCCCGTTGGAACCCAGCAGTCGAGGAGCGAATTAAATGAAACAACACCCTCAGGCGAGGCTCGCCGAATCGCGCCGAGATAGTTGAATTCAAGAAAGCTTGGTGCTGTTTCAAGAAGCGAGTCGGCTCCGCTGCAACAACAGGATCCGTCGCCTAGAGGTAGTAGGTCAGTGTCAGCCGCACCGAACGACATCCCGTAATTGTGGGTCTCCGTCCTCAAGTCCACTATCGATTCGAGGCGGCGGGTCGCGGGCAAGACCCATTCACGCGCGGATCGCTTTGCCCCTTCGGCAGCGTAGAGCCGCCCGAGATCGATATCCAGGGCCCGATTCATTCGTTGCGTACCGGGCCATCCCTCCACCGGTAGCTTCAGGTATTCGACGCCGACGTGCCGCACTCCAGCGTCGGCCAACTCTGCGATGAAGACGGCGGCCTCACGCTCCCTGCCAGGAACGAGCGGCTGCAGCCGTGCAGCTGTCTTGATTCCTGCCTGCGATAACTCCCTCAACATCTGAATGCGTTGTGTCGGCGACGGTGCTCCGTGATCCAGGTCGGCCGCCAAGTCGTCGTCTCTGACGCTGAAGGACACCTGCACCACAAAGTCGCCGTCTTGAAGGACATCGAGATAGCGATCCTCGGCCAAAAGGACCCCTTTAGTGCTGATGACGGTGGGATAGCGATTTGAAGCCAGTTCTCGCAGCAGACTGCGCGATGTTCCGAGTCCCGCTTCAAGGGGCGGGAAGGGATCGGACATACCGCCGAAATGGATTGGTTGTCGATGCATGAGTAAGGCGCCGATCACTGACTTTGCCTCGTCACCACTCGCAGCTCTCGCAAATGCCCTGGCAATGGACGCCGGATCCGCAATCTTCAGGCCTCTTGGGGATCGTTGACCACCTCGCGCAGCCGCAAAACAATAATTGCACGAGAAGAGACAATCGCCGTACGTGTCGAGCCGAAGCGGAAGGCCGCAAAAGTAAAACTGGCTGGTCAGCGACAGGGCGTATCGGTACGTTTCATACGTGCTCATTCAGCACGAATCTCGCAGAGGTCGTCCGCGTCCGATGATGCGATCCAGAAATGGCCGTTCACTGTGATGGTCTGCCCTTTTGGCACGTCGGTGGGCAGCGAAGGTGTCACGACGAATTCGGTTGGTAGCGGGGTGCCGGAACAGTCATGAGCGATCAGACGAGAGCCCCGCATGTCACGATCCGATTGATTGACAATCGTCACCTCAGTTCGGTACTCGACATCGCGCGAGGAAAGTCCCTCCCCTCGTACGGCCCCCGTGACTGACCAACGCGCTCGAGCCTTCAACCCATTCGAGTCGACCTCGGAACTATTGGGAGGCGGGTGGATCACATACTGCGCTACAACGCCAGCGATGACTGCGATAAGCGCTGACACAATGAGCCCGCGCGACAGCAGCTTGCGCATATCGGTGAGGAAGAGATTCTTGTAGCGCTCGTTCAGGTGAAGAAGGTAAAGCTGCCTCAAGTCCTGTGTAGCGTCAACGCGATCATTCGCCAGGCCCTTGGCCTGTTTGGCGAAGGTATGCCATTGGGTTTCAGCGGCGTCCGCCTCCGCTCTTCGACCCAGTTTGGAGTGCCCCACCCAACAGTCCGGTCCGAACTTGTTTTTGTCGGGAAGAGCTCCGTGGTAGAACCATTTCCAGTTGGTTGCGGACCCTAGCCACGGATAGTTGTAGTTTGTCTGCCGCATGTACAGCCACCAGACGGCGATGCCCAGCAACGCCAGGCTCGCTCCGAGAAAAATGTATCCCGCACGGAGTGATGTGATCGTGGTGCCGAGAGCGAGTGGGATGAAGGCTAGTCCGATTGGTGCTAACGATCCGCCGATTGCCGCCAGCTGGCCACGTCTCGTCTCCGCGTACTGGATGCCGTCGATACGCTTTGCAATGAGTGTAGAAAGCGAGTCACGTAGGCTCTTGAGCTCGGCATCGCTGAGGGCCGCGATTTCAGGATCGACGCTGAGGTCGTACGCGTCCTGCCCACTCGTGCTACTGCTCGCAGCGCCCGGGTTGCTCACGCTTCCCCCTACAGTATGACGGCGACAGCTTCCCAGAGTATGCGAAATGCTCACCGTGCTGGGCTGGCTCGCCGGAAAGCAGCGCCGACGCGTTCTCGGGCACCGGTCCAAGATAGGCGAAGACCGGAATCGTTCGGCTAGATGAGATTTCGAGATCTCCAACCCTGTGCCATCCGAGCTTCTCGTAGAGGCAAATCGCCGCTACGTTGTCTTGCGCGACGTCTAGGACAGGCAAAGCGCCGTGATGATGGGCGTAACGGGTCGCTGCTGTGACCAACGCTTCGGCCAACCCCGTACGACGGTGCTCTGGCGACACAATGAGACGGCTCAAGACCATCAATCGCTCTGACTGCACACGCGACGACGCCGTCCAAATGTCGCGCGCGGCGTGGTTCGCAACCGCGTGCAGCGCAACGTGTCCTCGAACATTGCGGGTCGTCCCTTTGGCTACCCATGCCGCGATCTGCTTGGGTGGCGCCAGCCACCGGACCGGGTCCGCTGGCCAGGAAATCGGGTAACCGTCTGCATCGTGAACCGACTTTAAGAGATCCACGCATTTGCACAGTTCGTCCGGTTGTCTCCGCACCGTTTCGAAAATTGCGCGCTCTGGCCTTTCCACACCACCAGTGTGACCGAAACCTCCGACAAAGTACTGGGCGCGGACGCCAGAATTGCCCGCATTCATCCCGTTGTAGTTCGGTGTTGACGAGTCAGCCCGGAAGCCGGCCGAATGCCGTCTTCTGGTCCTCGCAGATTTTTCGTTGGAAGCCCCAATGCCCTCGTACGCCGCCTAGATTCGCTTACGTAGCCCTACGACATTCGGGCCGCTGACCGGTCGGCTCATCGCATCCAGCGCGGCCATCGTCTCCGCGTGATCGTCGTCGAATAGGTGCGTGTAAATCGAGAGTGTCGTCGTCACTTTCGCGTGCCCCATAAATCGCGAAAGCTGTAGCGGCGGAATCCCGGCCGCAACACACAAACTCGCGTAGGTGTGGCGAAGCCCGTGAAACTTCAACGCGAGCGGCAACACCGGTTCTGACCCGCCAAGGCGGTTGGCGCGCGCGACGGCTGGGCGGAACACCGCTTTGTAGAACGTCTGGTGGCGAATCGGAGCCGACCAATCGAGCACCAAGCGGTCGGCGGCATCATCGACACTCAAACCCGCCAGCGCATCAACGGCCGTGGGCGTGATCCGGTTTCCATCGGAATCGGTGGCGCGCTTGCCAGTCGGCTTAGTCGCTTTCAACGTTACAGCGCAAAACAGCGGTGCGGCCGGATCGTCGCGGCGCGGATGTGCGCCCAGATACTCGCGCACAAGTTCAGTGGTTCGGCTCATCATCGGCACGCGGCGGCGTGAACCTTTCGTCTTGGGCGAGTCATAGACCAGCGCGCCGTCGATGGTGATCACTGTGCGTTCGACGTGCAGCACGCCCGGCTTGGCGGGCGCGTTCGGGTTGATCGGCGCATCGGGCAACTCGACGTCGCCGACCTGTAGCCCTGCCAGCTCGGCGGCGCGCAGACCACACCACGCGGCCAGGTGCACCAGCACCGCGCACGGCCAAGGCGTCGCGTCTACCAGCGCGGCTACCTGCGCGGCGGTCAGAAACATGTCGGGATCGTCTACCACGCCCGGCGTGCCACCTTGGGCGCTGCGCTCACTCGGTAACTTCACGTGATCGGCCGGGTTAACGGTCAGTCGGCCGTCAGCTACGCATTGCGAAAGCACTTGCCGCACAACGAAATAGTGGTGACGAATCGTTGACGCTGACTTGCCCGCCTTGGCGAGCTCGCCCACCCATATAGCGATATCGGCGCGCACGATTTCGTTGACCGGCCGATGGTCGAACGTCGCCGCGATCGACAAATCGGCGGTACTCGCGCCGCCGCCGTTGCGCCGCGCACGTGTCTTGCCGCTCAACAGGTTGGCGTATTCGGCGCGAGTGCGTGGCTTGAGATCGTGGCGGCTATCGAGCCATTGCGCGGCAACCACACCGAACAGTTCTTTGCCGCGCTCGCGCAAACTAGCCGCCGATTGCCCTTGTGCAAGAAGTATTTTCACCATGTCAAGCTTCTCTTGCGCTAGCTCGCGGGTGTCGAACGTCTCCCGGTAGTCGCGGCCGTGTTCGTACCAGACGGCTTGATAACGCTTGACGGGCTTGCCGTTGACGCGCTTGCCCGATTCGCGGACCCGAATATGCATTGTCAGCTCTCCTCGTACAACATCCAGTCGTTGTCTCCCTTACAGGTGCGTTCGGGTTGAAAGCCCCACCGCAACGCCCGTGCCAAGCTCGCGCTGTACTTCCGTTCCAGCGCATCGCTATGCTCGCGTTTGATTGAAGATGGATGCCTAACGAAATGCACGCGCGGTAACGCATTCGACGGCTCAGCGCGCGGAGTGCGGAACGGCCACAACATGTTTGGCGCGTCGGGGTAGAACTCGCGAATCGCGTCCTTGGCATCGTTGCCCAAACCGATGATCAGCTTCGGTCCCACTAAGCGTAGTTCTTCGCCCAGATACGGGGTGCAGTTGGCTTTCCACTCCCGTGTCGACTTCTTGTTGCCTTCGGGATGGCAGTGCACGACGTTAGTGATGTAGAGGTCTCGCTTTTCAAGGTCGGCTAGGTCGAATCCCGCTTCGAGCAGATCGGCGCTGCCACCTACAAACGGTTCCTGTGCCGCCATACAAGGGCCACACAAACTCTGACCGACGATCACCACGGGTGATGTCAGGTTTCCCCATCCTGGCGCGGCCTGGGTGACGCCACGCTTGTTCATACCTTGGCACTTCCTACACGCCCTGATCCGATCGGCCAGGTCGTCGTGGTCACGCTGTCGACGATCACCGCGCGTTCGCGCCATCAAGTGGCCCCTTTTGCCCCCTGCGCAGATAGTAACAGTGATACAAGCTGAATACGTTGTCGGACTGACTACCCCTTCTTCAGATTAAATGCGCAGTTCAGGGAGCATCTCTGTCGTTTAGGTATCAATGTGAGGTAATGACTTGACCGTATTTTGACCGTAGCTCTGCGACGCTAGCCTCTTCGACCGACACGATCCGTCGCCAGCCACAGGCTCCGTCACGCGCGTCCTTGCCAATTTGACCTCCGGGCATCTGCGCTCGGCGCCGCCTGCGTATCCACCTCGTTCGCAGTAGTCCGGGTGGATCGAGACCAGTCTGTCCCACTAGCTGGTTAGGGTGTATTGCGTGGTCGAAGCGGGGGAAAGAGCAACTGAACAAGCGCCAGAATCGTCAGGCCGCTCGATCTTCGATGTTCTACAAGTTGGCGCTTCCGTTGCTGGCTTGGCAGGACCCCAACCAGTAAAGATCCTTGCCGTCGAGCGACTCACGGACGACTCGGCTAACGTCCTCTACAGGACCGATGCTGGCCCAGGCGAGCGAATCGTCTTCGCCCACCAACTCGAACACATCCGAGCGGTTCAGCCAGGCTTGGCGTTCAGCTTCGACGCAAGCCCGACGGCTTTCTTGTTGGCCGCCGAGGCCCGTCGGATGCGCCTTGCGTATCTCTTCGACTCCCAGGCCGCGCTGGGCACGAGTTCGGTCGAACCGTTGCCACACCAACTCCGCGCCGTTTACGAGATCATGCTGCAGAAGCAACCGCTGCGATACGTCCTAGCCGACGACCCCGGCGCTGGTAAGACAGTTATGGCTGGCCTCTTGATGAAGGAGCTGCTGCTTCGGGGTGACGCCGCGAACGTCATGGTTGTTTCGCCCGGTTCCCTCGTTGACCAGTGGGACGAGGAGATGCGCGAGAAGTTCGAGCTCGAATTCGAAATGCTCACACGCGACAAGATGCTCAACGAAGGCAATCCTTTCGCCCGCGGTGGCCTCTGGTTAGCCCGTCTCGACGTCCTCGCCCGCAACAGCGAAGGCATCCTCGACAAAGCCTGCGAGGTCGACTGGGACCTGATCATCTTCGACGAGGCGCACAAAATGTCAGCCACCGTTTGGGGCAGCGAGGTCAAAAAAACCAAGCGCTACCAAATGGCCGAAGAGATCGGGAAGCACACCCGCAACCTGCTGATGATGACCGCCACCCCACACTCAGGAAAGGAGGAGCAGTTCCAACTCTTCATGGCGCTGCTGGACTCTGACCGATTCGAAGGAGTCGCCCGGGAGGGCAGCCGCAAGGTCGACGTCGACGACCTGATGCGGAGGTTGGTCAAGGAGGAGCTGAGAACCTTCGAGGGCACGCGACTCTTCCCCGAGCGGTTCGCGTTCACCGTCAAATACGAACTGTCGCAACCGGAGAAGGACCTCTACGTTGCGGTCACCGACTACGTGCGCGAGGAGATGAACCGCGCCGATGCGATGGAGGGCGACCGGCGCCGGCGCACAGCTGTCGGGTTCGCGCTCACGACGCTCCAGCGCCGTCTCGCGTCCTCTCCGGCGGCAATCAACAGGTCGTTGGAGCGCCGCAAGAACCGCCTCGAATCCGAGCTGCGTGAGGCCCGGCTATTTGCGTCGGTCAAGAGTGACGACGTCGATGTCCCGGACGATTGGGACGATCTGGACGACCTCACCGACGAGGAACGCGAAGCATTGGAGGACAAGGCGATCGCCGGCGCAACGAGTGCCCGCACACCTGAAGAGCTTGAAACCGAGATCGCCGTCCTCGACCGACTACTGATCAAGTCAGCCGCAGTTAAGTCTTCGCCCACCTATGCGAAGTGGGATGCGCTGCGCGACACCCTCGACGACTACGACGAAATGCGGGACGACACCGGCGCCCGCCGTAAGGTCATCATCTTCACCGAGCACAAGGACACCCTCGACGATCTCGTCACGCGGCTGATGCAACATCTGGGCCGCGACGACGCCGTCATCACAATCCACGGCGGTACCAAACGTGAAGACCGCAAGAAGGCCAAGGAGACCTTCGAACAGAACGAGCGCTGCATCTTCCTCATCGCCACCGACGCTGCGGGTGAAGGTGTCAACCTGCACAAGAACGCCCACCTTCTGATCAACTACGACCTTCCTTGGAACCCCAATCGCATAGAACAGCGCTTCGGCCGCGTTCACCGCATCGGCCAACCCAACACATGCTTCATGTGGTCACTCGTGGCCGAGGACACCCGAGAAGGTGACGTCTACATGCGCCTCCTGGAGAAGCTCGAAGAACAGCGAGCCACCCTCGGTGGGAGAGTTTACGACGTTTTGGGACAGCTGTTCCAGGGCAATGCCCTTCGCGACCTGATGATCGCGGCGATCAGAGAAGCCAACAAGCCAGAGCGCCAACGCTACCTCACCGAAGTAGTCGACCCCAAAATCGCCGAGGGCATCCCTGAACTGCTGAATGCCAACCAACTGGTGCCGTCAGCGATGGACGACTCCGAGATCGACGAGATGCGCCGCGAAATGGAGCGAGCGGAGGCCGCCCGCCTCCAACCTCACCACGTCGAAGCGTTCTTCCATCGCGCCTTCGCTGACGTCGGCGGGTCGCTGCGGATGCGCGAGAGCCATCGGTTCGAAATCAAACGCGTCCCGGGCGAGATCAAGGAACGCGACCGGGTGACGGGCTATGGGCAGCCTGTCGTTGACTCCTACCACCGGGTCACCTTCGACCCCAAATGCGTTCGCGTTGAAGGCAACAATCATCTCGCAACGCTGCTACACCCAGGACATCCATTGGTGGCGGCAACGATTGGGGTCGTTTCCGAACGCCACCACGATGCGCTACGTCGGGGCGCGATCCTTGTCGACCGATCGGATCTGTCCACTCAGCCCTACGTCGTCAGCCTTCTGGAGCACGACGTCACCGACGGCCGGATCGGCCGCGATGGACAGCCCTTGGTTGTCTCTCGCCGCGCGCAATACGTACGCATCGACGCTGACGGTGCGATGACTCCGCTCACCGGCTCACCGATACCGAACTACGAGGTTCTCACCGATGAGGAGCACGCGCTTGCCGGCAAGGTACTGACCGAACCATGGGCGCAAGCTTCAGACCTCGACCAGCGTGTGATCCGCGAAGCCTCGGTCACCATCGCACGACAGCACGCCGATGAAGTCACCAATCGGACGATCGAGCGAGTCGACAAGACGGAACGCCTTGTGCGCGAGCGCCTAACGCGCGAGATCAACTACTGGGACCAACGCGCATTCGAACTCGGCGAACAGGAACGTGCAGGCAAGAAGACCAGACTCCCTGCCTCGCAGATGCGCGAGCGCGCGGAGGCCCTTGCGCGTCGTCTTGACAGGCGCTTCAAGGAGCTGGAACAAGAACGCGACATCTCGGTGCGTCCACCGCGAGTAACGGGTGCCTGCCTGGTTATCACTCAAGGCTGGCTCGACGCCCAACACGACCCCGAAGGCGCAGACGCCCGCGCCCGGGAAACAACCAGGGTGGAACGGCTCGCCGTTGACGCCGTACTACGCGTCGAGCAGGCACTCAAGCACCGGCCCAAAGAAATGCACCACAACAACCCCGGCTACGACATTGAGTCTGACACCGGCACGACACTCGACTTCATCGAAGTGAAGGGACGAGTCGTTGGCGGCAAGACGTTCGAGCTCACTCGCCAGGAGGCGGTGACGGCACTCAACAAAGCCGACCACTCGGTGCTCGCACTCGTCCGAATCGCCGACGACGACTCCACAACCGTGCGCTACCTACGTCACCCGATAAGGCAGCCGATCGATCCTCGCGCAGCACGAGTCGAGTACGACTGGGAACCGTTCTGGAACGATGCAACGGAGATGAGCCAAGAGTGAGTCCGACGACGCGACAAAAGAAACTAATCGAGGTTGCGCTTCCGCTCGACGAGATCAACGCCGCCTGCAAATCGGACAAGGATCGCAAGACCGGCACCCTCCGGAACGTCCACAAATGGTGGGCTCCAATGCCGTTGCCAGCGTGGCGGGCTTTGATCTTTGCTGCGTTGGTCGACGACCCAGAGGATGACAACCAACGGGTGTATCTGCTGGACCTTGTCAAACGGCTCGTTTCCAACGGAGCCGATCTCCCTGACAAGAGCGACCTGAAGGAAGCCCATCGCCTGCTTGAGCTTCAGTTCCCAGACGCTGTGCCGTCTGTAGTGGATCCGTTCTGTGGAGGTGGCTCGACCCTGGTCGAAGCGCAACGGCTAGGCCTTCCGTCATTCGGTTCCGACCTCAACCCTGTTCCCGTGCTCATTTCGCGTGCGTTGACAGAGATCGCACCAAAGGTCTGGGGATTGCCGCCGGTCAACATGCCGAGCAACAACGACGGTCCTGGTGGCCTCTGGAACGAGCGACATGGTCATTTTCCGGATCTCAGCGGGCTTGAGATCGACTTGCGGCACTACGCGGACTTGGTGTGCGAACGTGCATGGAACGTTTTGCGACATGATTTCGGTCTACGCGGTAGTGATGCACTCACCTGGACATGGGTTCGCACTGCGACATGCACGAACCCGACCTGTTCCGCGGAGGTTCCACTGACAACGAGCTGGTGGCTCTCCAAACGCTCGAAGGATCTCGCTTGGATGGAGCCGGCGTATTCCGGCACGGCGCTTGAGATCGGTGTTGTCACCGGCAGAGCCAGCGGCTCCGCGCCCGAGCCTACAAAGGTCGGTAGAGGTGCGAACTTCAATTGCCCTCGGTGTGGCGCCCTTCTCAAGGAAGCGGCAGTAATCGCTCAGGGCGAGAGACGTGAGTTGGGGTTGAGATTGGCCGCGGTGAGTGAGGAAGGGACGAAGCGTCGGACCTACCGCGAACCTACCGACGACGATATCCAGGCCGCGCGGAATGCCGTCCCGCCCGACGACATACCCGAGGTCCAGCAACCGGACATCCCTCGGTGGTTCTCAGGTCCCCGGTTCGGATTGGGACCTTTTGCCAGCCTGTATACACCTCGACAACTGAAGGTGCTCGCGACACACGCTGATCTGATCGCCGCTTTGAAAAGCGAGATCATCGAAGATGGCGGGGATGAGTTGCGGGCTGATGCGATCGTCACCTTCCTCGGACTTGGTCTAGGCCGCATGGCGCAATATCAATCGAGCCAAGTCCGCTGGTTCATCGACTCGCGATCGGGGGGCGGTCAACCGCTCCCGGCCTTCGGACGGCATGACATCCCGATGCAATGGGACTTCGCCGAACTGACGCCGCGCATCGGTGCGGGATCCTTGCCCGGTGCGATCAACTCAATGGTTGCCGCTTTCCGCTACCTGGTTGACGGAGTCGGAAGTGTTGTACGAGCCGACGCTCGCTCGTCGCGAGCTGATCGTCCCGGCTTGGTCGCAACGGACCCGCCGTATTTCGATGCGATCGGCTATGCGGATCTGTCTGACTACTTCTACATGTGGCATCGCCGCGCGTTGCGCGCCGTGCACCCGGATCTTTTCGCGACGATTGCTACGCCTAAGACCGGTGAGTTGACCGCAATCCCGAGCCACCATGCGAAGAGTCCTGACCGAGCCCGTGACTACTTTGTGGAGGGCTTCACTGAGACCTTCCACAACCTTCAAGCTTCGTGTGCTGAGGGACTTCCGATGCTTGTCGTGTATGCGTCCAAGGAGCAGAAGGGGGGACGCGAAGAGGAGACGCGTTGGGCGTCAATTCTGACCGCGATCATAGACGCGGATCTGGAGATCACAGGCACGTGGCCAATCCACGGTACCGGTGGGAAGCGGATGATCGGCATCGGAACTAACGCTGTGGCGGCGTACATCGTGATGGTATGCCGTCCCCGGCCCCCGGAGGCTTCCACGTGCAGTCTTGCAGACTTCAATCGTGCGCTGCGCCGTGAGCTTGGGCCGGCAGTGCGCGATCTCCAGGCTGCATCAATCTTGCCCGTGGACCTAGCACAGGCGGCGATGGGACCAGGTATGGAGATCTACTCGCGATACCGGGCTGTCGTGAACCAGGCCGGCGAAGCGGTGCCTGTTGATGAGGCATTACGCCTCATCAACTCGGCACTGGCCGAGGTACTAGACGAGCAAGAAGGTGAGCTCGATCCCGAGTCGCGATTCGCCGTTCGCTGGTGGGCAACGCATGGATGGAACGCAGCAGAATTTGGCGAAGCAGACAAGGCCGTACGCCCGCTTGGCATCACCGTAGACGATGTCAAACGAGCGCAAGTTGCGACGGCCGCGGGAAACAAAGTCCAGCTACTTGGCCGTGACAACCTCGACCGGAATTGGTTGCCGTCGAAGGACACTCGGCCCACCGCCTGGGAGGCGGTGCATCATCTCGTAGACCGCTTGATCGATGGCGGTGGTGAACTTGAAGCAGCGAGGCTGATGGCGACCTTGGGAAGCCTCCAAGACTCAGCGATGGCATTGGGTTACCGACTGCACGACGTTGCGGCTAAGTCAGGAAGAACCGCAGACCAAGAGCGATACAACGCCCTCATCAGCGCGTGGGCCGAGGTGGTTCGACTAAGCGGAGACGGGCAAGTAACTGCGGAAGGGTTGTTCTGACATGGCCTCCTTGACTAACAAAGAGCGAGTTGGTCGCCTTCTTGATCTTGTCGCTCAAGGGCTCGGTCCGTGGATGATCACCCAACTTCATACCAAGTACGGAGACAGCTGGGCGACGGAGGTAGGTCGCACAGCGGGGCTAACTGGGCGTGACGCTTCGCCGAACCAGTCGGACCCGGCGTACCTGTTCTGGGTTTTCGACAAGCAGTGGCACGCGATCTTCAAGAGTCAGCTGTCGTTCGAGGACAAGCGCGCAGTCAGCGCACTGTGGGATGCCCGCAAAGAGTGGGCACACGGTGAACGGATTTCTTCGGAACGCACTGAACGGGTGCTCATGGATGGCGAGCACATCCTGCGCTCCATCGGTGCGGTGCAGCAAGCGGACAAGGCCGATGAAATGCGGCGAGAGTTCCGGCGGCTCATGTTCGAGGAGGACCAGAAGCGCCTGCAGCGTGCACAGGAGAAGGCACTGTCCGTTCAGGTGGACTCGACCGGCCTTCCTGCATGGCGTGACGTGGTCGAGCCGCACGATGACGTGGCCCGGGGCACCTTCGAACTTGCGCAGTTCGCTGCCGACCTGCGACAGGTGCATCAAGGGATTGCAGGCCCCGAATACGGTGACCCGGTCGAGTTCTTCGGCCGCACGTACTTGACCCGCGGTCTCCGCTACTTGCTGGAACAGGCGATTAAGAGACTCACTCGTGGCGGCGGCGAACCGGTGGTCGATCTCATGACCACATTCGGTGGGGGAAAGACGCATTCGCTCCTCGCCGTGTACCACGCGGCCGCCGGCATCCCCGCCGAGAAGCTGCCGGGTATGCGCGAATTGCTCGACGGTATCGGCGTGAGCGAGCTGCCGGCGAAGGTCCACCGTGCCGTACTCGTCGGCAACGACCTATCCATCTTGGGCATGCCCAAACCCGATGGCATCAACGTCAATACCTTGTGGGGCGAACTGGCCTACCAGCTCGGGGGCAAGCCCGGCTACGAGATGGTCGCACGGTACGACGAGCAGTCAGTACCGCCGACTACCACTGCGATCGCGGATCTCCTAGCGAAGCATGGCCCCTGCATCGTCCTCATCGACGAATGGGTGGCGTACTTGCGGCAACTCTGGTCGCGGGAAAGTTCAGCGCCGGCAGGAACATTCGATGGGCACATGACTTTCGTGCAGTCGCTGACCGAAGCGGTGAAATCTGTGCCGACGGCTCTGCTGGTCGTCTCGCTGCCGGCGTCGGATGTTGTCCGTGACATGCCCGGCGCCGAGGGACCGATCGATAACGAGCATGAAGTCGGTGGAACAGCGGGACTTGAGGCTCTGCGGCACCTTCGATCGGTGATCCACCGGGTGGAGTCGGCATGGCAGCCGGCGACGATCGAGGAGTCGTTCGAGATCGTCCGGCGACGCATCTTCAAGCCGTTCGGTCGCGAGCAGGATGCCGCCCGAGATTTGGTGGTGCAGAAGTTCACCGATCACTACCTGCGGTACTCAGCCGATGTGCCGAGCGAGGTCATGCAACCCGGATACCGGACGTCGATGCGTACCGCATACCCGATCCACCCCGAGTTGTTCGACCGGCTCTACAAGGACTGGTCAACATTGGAGCGGTTCCAACGCACCCGTGGCGTTCTGCGTCTCATGGCGACGGTGGTCTACGCACTCTGGATCAGTGGCGACAGATCACCGATGGTCCTTCCGGCGTCCATCCCACTTGACAGCGCCAAGGTCTTCGATGAGCTCGCGAACCATCTCGATGACTCATGGAAGCCCATCGTCGACGCCGACGTCGCCGGCGAGACTTCGACGGCGAACATCGTCGACAGCGAGATCAAGATCCTCGGCAAGTCCATGGCAACAAAGCGAGCTGCGCGGTGCGTGTTCCTCGGGACCGCCCCGATGGCGAACTTGCGACAACGTGACGGCAGTGCGGCCACCATCCGCGGTATCGAGCAGAAGCGCGTCGTACTCGGCTCTACCTACCCTGGTGACAATCCAGCGCACGTGACCGATGGGCTGCGGCGCCTGGGCGACCTGGGCAAGTACATGAACCGCGACCAGGACCGCTACTGGCTCTCGCTGCAGCAGACCGTCGCTCAGATCGTCCAAGAACGTGCCGACTCTTACCACGACGACCAGGTCTTCGAGGAACTAGCAGCTGTGGTCCGTCAGGAGACGGACAAAGGGCTTTTCGAGCGCGTGCACCGCTTCCCGCACGGCAGCATTGACGTCGACGATGATCCGGGCATCGGGCTGGTTATCTTCGGGCCCGACCGACCGTTTTCCAAGCGCGGCCGTTCGGTTGCAGAGGACGCCGCTCTCGAGTTTCTGAGCAAGCGCGGGACCAATGCCCGCATCCACAAGAACAGCCTGGTGTTCCTCGCTCCTGAGGTCGACCGCATTGACGTTCTCCTCAACGCCGTGCGTCAGCGTATGGCGTGGGAGTACATCTTGGAGAGCAAGGACTCGCTCAACCTCGACCAGCACAACATCAAGGTCGCAGAGTCGCGTGTCACCCAGGCCAAGCAGACAGTGTCGGATTCCATTCGGGAGGCCTACCGGTGGATTCTCGTGCCGACCCAAGAACCTGGCTCGTCGTCCATCGAGTTGGAATCGATCCTGATGAGCGGAGACGGCACCCTCGCTGAGCGAGTCACCAAGAAGGCGGACGCAGGCGAGTTCGTCGTCCGTGCCTTCTCGCCCTCGCTTCTGCGTATGCAAATCGACCGGCTGAACCTCTGGAAGGACCAGCCTTACGTCCCACTCGACACCCTCGTCGGCTACTTCAGCCAGTACGTCTACATGCCGAAAGTCGTGCAGCCCAAGGTCGTAATGGACGTCGCGTGGCATCTGGACGAGGTGTTGAGCATCGAGCTAGATGGCTTCGCGTACGCCGACTCATACGAAGGCGACCGTTTCGTAGGGCTGACGATCACCAAGCCAGTAGCCGTACGCCAGGGCGGGCTTCTCGTCGAGCCGACGGTTGCACTTGAGCAGATCGAAAGAGACAAAAATCCTGACGAAGGTGGCGCAGGCAGCACTGGAACGTCGACGCACACGGGCAGTTCGACGGGTGGCACTGTTCAGGCAGGGACGGGCGATGGTGGCGGCGCCGGGTCGTCCACGACGACGTCCGTTCCCACACGGTTTCACGCGACAAAGGAACTGATGACGAATCGCGTTGTACGCGATGTCGGCCAGATCTACGAAGAGATCATCTCCCACTTCGTCAATGGCGGACTCCCGATCCGCGTCTCGATCGACATCGAGTCCAGCCAGCTAGACAAACTCACCGACGATCAGCGTGCCGCAATCCGGGAGAACCTGAACGCTCTCGGTTTCGGCGCAGACGACTGGTCGATGGATTAGAACTGCTTGACCTCTCGCCACCTTCCGGTCCATACGCCAAAACGCCCGGCTTGAGCCACCAAACCCTCAGTAACCGGGATACTTATGCCAGATCCGCTCGGTTTCCTCGTCGGGGTCATACTCGGAGAGGTGCCACCGCGGATACTCGTACAGATCGTCTGCGAGTTCCGTGATCACGGCTCTGAGTTCCAATGGTGTCAGCCACTCGTCGCCGATGGCGGATGCCCCGTGTATCGCACCGAGCAGGTTTCCCGCCATCGAGCCCGTGGAGTCTGAGTCCCCGTCATGGTTGACGCCTGCGACCACCCCGTCGGCGAACGATTGGGCGGTCAGCGCACAGTAGAGTGCGATGGATAGTGCCTCGTCCGCTACCCAACCCTTGCCTAACTCGGCGATGGCGTCTGACCGATTGCCGCCACTTTGCGCTGCGGCCTCTGCGGCCTCGACGGCCATCAATGTCTCGCCGTGGCCATCGATTTCGTGCAGGATCCATTTCGCCGCGGGTAACGCGTCGATCAGCGAAACCCCTTGCGCCAATAGATATACAAGCCCGGCAAAAAATCCGGCTGACAACGTACCCGTGGGGTGTCCATGCGTCAGCGCCGCAAGATCGACGCCCACGTCGAACGCTTCTCGCAGCGATCTGCTGGGCAATCGCAACACAAAAAGTCCGACGGGTGCCACGCGCATGACCCCGCCGCACCCCTTGCTGTTGTTGTCGGCGGGCTGGCTCAGGCCGCGCATCTGCTGAAGCGCTGACACGCAGGTGTTCCCCGGCGCTCGCCGGGCGTGGAGTTGGTGCTGTTGGTACAGCCAGCCCGCCGGTGCGTCGTCTTCGAAGGGTTGACCGACTCCGACCCCGTGCTGGGTTGTTTCGCCTTGGGTACGAAGCCAACGCAGGTAGGCGTTGGCAGTCACGCCGGTGTGGGTCGTCAGCCCTTTCAGGCAGCCGCGAACCCAGCATCTCAGCAAGCCTTCGGCGGTGAACATTGTCATCTGCGTGTCGTCAGTGATCGTTCCGATACCGCCGTATGCGGCGGCATATCCGGAGATTCCCTGGGGACCGAACTGTGCCAGAATTTCGTCGCGAGTATAGAACTCGACAGGTGCTCCTAATGCGTCGCCGACCGCGCCGCCGAGCAGACAACCGCGGAAACGGTCTCGGAGCTTGGGGCGCATTCCCGCACGTTACAGCTGCCGGGCTGGCTGAGCTAGCTTCAGAATTCCGCGATGTAGGCGGCGGTGATGCCCTTGAGCCGCAGGCTTATCGCCTTAGCGGCGGTGTCCAGCGTTCCCTCAAGTCTGGGCTGCATCGCAGATACGACAGGCGAGCCGTGGCAATAGTTACTTCGAGTCGATCGACGCCGTCGATCCCGGTAAGTTCCACTGCGCGATCGCATTTTCCAGGTATTCGCGAGTGCGTGCGGCCGCAGAATCACAAGCTGCGATCTCGGCGAGCGCACGCGCCATGTGCTCTGCAGCTTTCACGTAGTGCCGCCGCACTAGCTTGTCCTCCTCAGAGGCGGCAATCAGCATCAGATTTGTCTCACGCAGCGAAGTGTTCTCGGCCGCTAGATGTGCTTCGCGGTCCCATGCCTCAGGTGCACCAGCCGAAGCGCGCGGTTTTCGCCGCGTCCTCGGCCTGAACTCGCCGAGGGAATCCGTGAAGACGTACCGTCGAACCCGCGAACCCGCAGGCCTTTCGAATCCCTCTAATGCCCCTCGTTCGCGGGCCAAGCGTACTGCCTCGGCGGTAATGCCAAGCTGCGTTGCAGCTTCCCGAAGACTGACATACGGCCGTTCCGCTCCGTCGGACCGTGTCATCACACATCCACCGTATTAGAGGAACTGCCCACTTTAGCAAGTAAAAGACAACTTAACCGAGTCGCTGCCGCAATTACTCTACAACTTGCGAGACCCTAGAAACGTGCACCGAGCTTCGACCACGCTGGATGGAGAGCGCATCGATGCACTAAGCACGCAGGATCGCGCAATTCTAGTCATTGCCCCGACCAAGTACGCCGCTACTCGGTATAGCGATAACTTGTCTCAGCGTCTTTGCCAAGCACGCGACAACTTGTCGAACAGCCGTTGTTCTGACTGGCTCGCTACAGCGTTAAAAGGCCTGCGGATCACCTTCAGCCTTCGAGAGGGGTGGCGAACTGAGGGGCTTGTCGATTCCTTACATCGATTGGAAGTCCTGGGCGCGATCACGTTTGACCCTGACGGCGACGTGACCGTCACTCCCGGCTGGGCCTCGACGATTCACTCTCTGAATGACGATCTAAGCTCGGTCAGCAAGATGGCCCTAAAGTCGTTGGACGCGAGGCACATTCGCGACCACAATGCTTCCTGCGCTATGCCTTGACGCTACGCAGGCTTGATAGTTTCGCGCTATGGTCGCTTGCTGTTCCGTCCCCGTAATTTCGGATCAACGCGTTTCGGAGCTCGATCACGGCCGTCCAGAAGTTTGGCGCAGTTACATCCAACTTCGGATCAACAGAACCCGCCGCCGTCGTCGGGTCGACGCCTTCCGGTGTTGGGCGATCATGAAGCGGACCGGTAGCCAAACGTACCCATGCAACGCCGTCCGCGTGGTGACCAAGCTCAATCAGTAAATTGCGATCAATGGCGCTAACCGCCTTGCGACGCATCACCGCGACGGCCTCGGCACCTTCTGTTTGAGCGCGCCATACCGGAGGCACCCACAGTAGGAAGGGATGCTCGCGGAGATCCTGCCACGCCTCCTCCGCCGAGCGGGCATCAACAGCATCTTTGGCGTCCTTCTCACTAGGCCAGCGCTCCGCAATCAAGTTGCTCACCTGATTCGAGAGGTCACGGACGCGCTGCGCTGCGACAGCAAGGAGCTGATCCGACGCAACGCGGAAACGATCAGGAAGCCGGTCTGAGGTGTCGGAATTGCTCATGCTAAGCGCCTCCCCTCGCCCCACCGAGGCCGCGAGACGCGAGCTCGTCGCTCCGCCCGGCTGACGAGGCCTTGCCAAAAAGTATCCGCCAACGCAGGTGCCCGCGATGGATCACCCATCGTTGCACCACCCTGTGCCTCACGCCAGGTATTCAACTCTTCGAGTGCGACAACTCTGGTGATGGGATCGGCGCCTATCGCGTCTAGGGCCCCTACGAGTCCCGCTGGGAGAGGCTCGGGCAAAAGCGTGGCTCGCTCCCAGCGGATCCTGCACTCTGCCAGAGGGTACGTTAGCTCCCCGTAGATCACGGCCGCTTCATCCAGCGCCGCCGTAGCGAGGCCGACCTCACCGCACGACGCGTGTAGCCGAGCGCATGCAGCCAGGATTCGGGCCACTATTTCAGATCCGCCCCGGTCCTTATCCGCCGGCTGATCACTGCGTCGGTGAACCTCGCGGAGTTCGAGAAGACGATGAAGATGGTTCCGCAGCTTCTCCTCGTCCCCAGTACCGGAATGGAACCGCCGAAGTGCCAGCTCCGCATCGAGCACGAGCAGGTCCGCGAACGCCTTAGTGGTCGGACAGGAGTCCAGGATCGCGTGCGCTTGCGCAGATGTGTGCTCGGCCTCCTCCCAGTCGCCGCGGGTGGCGAACGTCCGCGCTAAGAGTGATAGGCATTCTCCCTGGTCTTCAACACACCCGACGTCGCCCTCCGCGACGAGCGCTTGGAATTGCGGAAATGCTGCAGTCAACTGCCTGACGCTCTCGGAAAGCAGCGCCTCTCTCTCCTCTGAGCGCACGTCCAGATCCTCGGCTCGAAGGCGAGCAAGCCGCCCGCGGCACTTGAGTGTGAAAGCACGATTCTTAGGGTTGTCGCCGTCGGCGCTGAGTTCGTCCGCTCTTGCCATGTGGTCAGCGGCTTCTTCGAGTTCGTCGACTCGTTGGAGAACCCAGCCGCTCCCACAGATGTAGGTCCGCGCACGGACGGCCGCCATACGGCTGATCGTTTCGTTGGTGGCACCGGCGCGGCTCGCGACTCGGCGCGCCCCCTCAGCGGCAATCTCCGCCAAGCTTTGCACCGCGGACAGGTCACCCCACGCTTTGCTCGGCTTGTCGAAGGCACCGAACGCTTCGGCGGCCAGGTCAGGACGGTCATCGATTAATGCGCGAGATAGAGCGAGCGCGTTTAGGGTTTGAGCCGCTGATGCCACGCCTGTCTCGTTGGCGGTAGACACGAGGCGGTCCAGCGCCCGCGATAGGAGTTCGCTGATCCGCGAGACCATGATGGGCGCCAACGCCGTCGCATAGGCCAGCCAGCCGGCGTCGCTACTGACGACCAGTCCCGTCGCAAGCGGGTCCGCCAGCTTCGCGGCGAGTTCATCAGTTGAGGCGCCAAGTGCATAGGCGAGAACCGATTCTGCAAGCGGCACCGGACACCGCTGCAGCAGTGCTACCGCTTCCAACTCCGCTTCGTTGGCAGAGGTGAAGTCGAGGATTGGAGGTGGCGCCAATATGCGGCGGTCTTGAAGTTCTGCGGCAAAAGCGCCCGCGGAGATACGCCCCCTTGTCTGCGCCTTTTCTGAAAGCCGATCCGAAACCGCAGCTTCCAGCGCTTCCGCCTTTCCGGGCATTGCCATCTGGCTGACAAGCACATCGAGTGTCATTTGGACAGCATTCGGGGCCAAGAACTCAGGTAGGAGGGCGACTTGGAGAGTCGCCCACGCCGAATCACCTAACGTGTCTAACAAGCCATTTACTCGAGAATCTGCGGCCGCGCCGATGAGCGCGCTGAACGCCTCCGGATCCGGCGCCTCGTGAGCAAGGCGAACGACACGGCCGAGCGCCTTCACCGCCGCGGTCTCGTGACCAGCAACAATTCTGCTCTTCGTGACCGAGTCATCTGCATGCGCAACTCGGTGGGCGAGAGTCGTCAGGAAGTGCCTCACATCTTCCAACGTCGGTGTCAGCTTCGCTTCCCACAACTCGTCTGAATTTCTCCTGCCCCCCGACCACCCAAGGTCATAGCCATACTGGCCATTCGCGGCTACCAGCCGCTTCTCAGGTGCGATTACCAATGGGTCGGTCGGGTCACGCGCCGCGTCAGCTAGGAGGTACAGCGCCTGAAGGGTCGACACTCGAATCTGGTAATCGACGCCCTGGACGGTTCCCGGGCCGCCTGCGAGGTCGGCAAATCGCTGCGCACCATCGTCGGCATCGCCTACTGCCACAACCTTCCCTCCGCAAACTGGGAGTGGCCCCTTAAAGTTGCCAGATTACTCCGGAGACTCGGCGGCGCGCGGGTGCCGAGCCGGGCGCCGAATTGTGCGCATGCTTGGGGTGACGGAGGGGGCGACCTCCAAAACATCAACTACTTCGGCGTCGATCGGTGCAGACACGTCCGACTGGTTGCTTTCGGACGGCTGCTCAAGACGGCGATGATTCATTCCGGCCTGCGATCGGCGGAACTCTTCGCGCGAGCCCGCTTCAATTCGCAAGACACCGTCCAGGATCTGCTCGTACGGCTTCGGTGGCCCCACCTCAACTTCGACGGCGGTCCTGGCTGATACACCGCCACGGTCCAGAGCGTCCTTGATAGCCGACAGCCTGACCGATTCTGAAACCTTTGGGTCGGTCGCCATCTTCAGCAGCTCGCGGGCGAGTCGATCCGATGCTTCTTCGAGCCGTTCACGCGCCTTGCGTTTCACCTGCGGTGCCTTCGCCCCATGAAAGTCGCAGACGTTAGCTCCATGACGGGCGGCGTTTTTGCACTGGTCTCCGTTCTTCCTATGCGCAGTGCATCGCCGCTCGGGGTGGGCACTTCGTGCCCACCGGTCGATAGGTTCGCGGTTCGATAGGTCAGTCATGTCCGTCACCTCTCAACGCGGGATCGCATGCATACAGAAGGCACACTTGCCAGGCAACATTTCGACTTACACGCGCGCGTAGGGCGAACAACGGCAAGTGTGCCTTCTGTATGCAAGTCCCTCACGCCCTGTCTCCGCGGGGCGATTCTGTTTCGGACCATTCGGCCCTAAGACCAATCCCTTTTCGGAACCGCTTTCCTTGCGACGGCGCGCCGTTGGGATATCCCCTGTTGTCCAGAGCAAGGCCGAAGGCGCGGATGCCCATAGGCTCGCATCCATCTTGCGCTTGCCACCTGAGCCATACCCGGTGAAGTTCACTTATGGTCGCGCGTATTCCGCAGTGCGTTGGCAGGCCCGGGCTGGCCGTTACGCAGCACTCTGCGATAAAACGGCTCACGGAGTCGCTGGCGGTGTGGTAAGCGTCCGTGGCGACCAACACGCGGTTAGGTTCGGCAAGGCCGCCGATGTTCAGGTAATCGCGAAGACCGGCGACGATCCATGTCAGGATGCCGTCCGACTCAGCTGCGAGCTTCTCGCCGAGAGCGCCGTCCTGTTCATGCAGAGGAATGACCACCTCGAATGGAACTACTCGAAGCCGCCGCCATATCGCGGGGTCATCTCCGGACACCTTCGGCAGATGGTTCGTGATAAGCATCGCTGTGTGGCTTGCTTCGAACTCGACGAAATCTTGACGCATGCGACGAGCTCGTATTGTGTCACCACCGGTGAGTCGCTTCACTGTCGCTTCCGCGAGCCGACGGTCCTTGTCAGACTCCGAAACTGAAACCCAACGCACGCCCCTCAAGTCCATCTCCCCCGTCGGATGAGCCCCCTCGCGGTGCATGAATAGATCGGGCTCGGCAGTAATGGCGTAGTCACCCAAAGTGAACCGGACTGCGTGATCGAACGCCGACTTTCCGTTCGCGCCCTTTCCCGTGAGAATCGGCAGTACATGTTCACGGACTGCACCGATTAGTCCAACGCCTGCTACTCGCTGGAGAAAGCTCCGAACAGGTTCATCGGGTAGTACGCGGTTGAGGAACGCGGCCCAGTCCTTGGCTTCGGAGTTCGGATCGTATGCACCGAGGCAGCACTTTGTGATGCGATCGGCAGGGTTGTGCGGCTTGAGTTCAAGCGAACGTAGATCTAATGTGCCGTTGGCAACATTGAGCAGGTACGGGTCGGCATCGATATCACGCACAGTTGACGCGAACGCTTCCAGCGCCGCAGCGATTGACAGAACTCCAGCAATTCCCGCAGACGACTCACACTTCTTCACGTCCGAAATCAATCGCTTCTGTTCCAGCTTATCGGACATCGAGAACGCCTGTACCCAAGAGGATTTGAGCATTGCCAGGACGGATCGCTTGGCCTCTCCGCGGTCGTCGAATGCCCACCGAGTGCCGTCCCAGTAGTGCCAGCCGACCCCGTGAACGTGCAAAAGCTTGCCGTCGCATTGCTTTGCAAGCCGATAGGCCATCCGAACTTGGCCTGAATGCCGGTCGTCCCACACGGCCACGCTGCCCTGTCCTGCGACGTTGGGGGAGGCACCGCCGACAGGGCCTGAGGTCGCAGCTGACACAATGCTTTTCGCTCGCCGGTTCGAATTATCCGTACTGGCGGTCACGGCGATCCACCCCCCGCATCTCGACCGCTCCAAGCGCCCCAGGCCGCGACCTCGGCGTCACTCATGTCAAGCGCGTCGCTCACCGCATGCTGTAGTGACCGCGCGAAGTCGATGAGGTCGAGTTGCAGGCCCCTGGCGGAATACGAAGCAGCAGCGGCAGCCTCAATTTCCAATACGGCCCTCGACAACGGATAGCAGCCGGCCCGTGACTTGCGGGCGGCTATCCATAATGCTCGATGTATCGCGTTACGGGTAGTTCCATCTTCGGTAGCGTCGCGCACACCCTGCACCGTGGCGGCAAGCATGTACGGGTGCTCGTCGAAGATCCACTCGGACGCGACCGCCCGAATATCGTCCACATCAAGATTGGTGCCTGAGCGCCGCGGCTTGCGTTGCAGTGCATGAAGCCACGCCTCAGGAAGCGCAGCGAGACGTGGATCACCGGTTGCAGGCAGGACGAGGCCTAGATCTTGTGAACCTGACTCCTGGTGGTAAAGCCGATAAGTCTCACCTATGTGATGCAAGCTCCCGGGTGCGGCGAGGTAGCGAAGGTGAGACTGGATTGTTTCGACGCCGGGTCCCAAAGTACCGACGCCAGTCCAATCGTTCGGTGCGCGGTACAGATATATGCCGCTACCGGAGCCCAATTCACGCGCCGTGACGAAGTAGGTCGGTTGACGGCGGCCGAGGCGCTGGTCATGCTCCGCGATGGTGATCCCTCCCGCCTTAGCGGCGTAGGCGTCGACATCGAGCCCAACCATGCCCTTCGGAAGACGAGCAGCAAGATTCAGGATGCCCCGCTCACCACGCTCCACCATCCGGCGAATGATGCGGGCTGGTATTTCAGCGATGTCGGTGGCGTCGGCGTCGTGGGCGTCGTAGCCGTGATAGCCGCGACACCACGCAACTTTGTGAGGTGGCAAGTCCGGGCGATTAGGATCGACCCGCCCTATCGGCACGCACCCGTAGCCGAGTTCAAGATTGGCAAGGGCGCGACTGACGAAATCTGCAACCTCTAGGCCTTCATACTCGACCGTATAGGCACCACCGTCGTTGTGTTCGACGATGGCCTCATACGAAAGTTGCTCTGCATGTTCGTCTCTCACGCGCTGATCCCGGTTCCGGCGGAGCTCTGGATGCGAGATATCGCCCACCGCACAACGTCATACTCAGAGGCCAGCCTCTTCCCGGAATAGATCGCAGAATCAAGCTCCTTCGAGTTGAAGGCGGTCACGACTGCGTTTCGTTTGACTGGCATGCCACGGCTATTGAGGAGCGCCAACGCGTCGTCTTTGGTCAAGGTCGGCAACCTGCTCAGATTCTGAGAATCAAGCCACTGCTGGAGATCGTTGGTCAGCGTGGAGCTATGCGCCGACACTGGTGGCCGCTGGTCAATTCTTGTCATCGGAATCCAATCATTACGCACGGGGACCTTGGCATAAGCCTTGGATCCTGGACGAATAGCAGGACTTATATCCCCGTCACTCGATAATAGTACGCGCTAATTGGGCCATGTCCAGTCGCTCGCCGTCCATTGTGTGGCGGTTGCGAAGCGGCCGGGTAGAATGCCTCTGAGCTGCAGATACATGCCCGAAAAGCAGATGGTTTGGGTTAAAAATTAGAAAGGAAAATTGGCACTTACTAATTCAGTCGCATCCTGAACTCTTTCGGATGCTTTGATTATTTGACAATATTTCGATCCGGGCTTTCAAACAACTTTCACGCCGATTTAGCAAGCTTCTCGCTTTGCGGTTATTTGATTTTCTCCCGTTCGCCTTTAGTTAGCTTGTTGGCGATTCCGTTTAATTTCAGTAGCCGTGTCAACGGACCTCGTCTGTCGAATCACCCCACCCGCTCAACGTTCGCCCGTCTCCGGCCCGCTCAGGCCCCCATATTTACGGCTCCGCTGCGACACGATCCTGGGCCTGCGAAAAGCCGATATACGTTGCGTTGCAACGTGTTCCGCGCACAAAGCGGTATAATTGAAGGGAAATAGCGCCGATTGCGCGGCAGCGCCAAGGATCGCCGACCTTGTCTGACGTGGCTCGCATCGAACAGAGGAGGCTCTGATGGCCAAGCGCAGATACAAGCGTGACCGAAGGGGCCGGTTCGCATCCACGGGCACCTCGCATACAAGACGGATAGGCCGCAAGATCAACCGTCGACGCCCTCGATACGTCCGAGGGAGCCTCGGTCACACGTTACGGGTAGGCAGAGTCGGTCCGGGAGGTGAGTACGCGGGCGTGCACGTCGGCGCGAAGTTGCGCACGCGACGTCGCGGCGAGTACTACATCGGCGTCTCAGCTGGCCGCAAGATTGCGACGCTGTTCTCGACGTACTAGTGCTGTTGCATAGCAGTTGTGTCAGCGGGAGATTTCAACGAGCTCACCCCTGATTGCCCAGCGAGGACCGGCTGGCTTGGCGGAAATCAACTCGCCAGCAACACACAAATGATCCGCTGGGTTCCAAGTGCCGCCCTTGCGTTGGGGGAGGACGAGTTGTCGCACGGGGCCGAGCACCGCCCGCCGTTGGTCGAGCAGATGCCGCTCGATCTCTGCAGTTTCTGCTGGAAGTATCGTCGCGAGGCGGGACGCGACATCAGATAGGACCGCGGTGTCGGTGTGGGCTTGGAACGCCGCGATCACCCCGTCGAAAATTCCTTTCATCAACAGATCCGGCCTCGGCTCACGCCCGGGCGGCGGCCGGACTTCGATTTTGACGGCGAACGGTATGTGCGGCGCGAGCACCAGCTCGGCGTGGTAGACCTCGGTGCGGGCGAGTGCTAGCCACACCTGTGCAGGCTTTATGTCGCCGGAGAACATGCCTAATTCGGTCCAGTTGAACGACGCCAACTTTCGCACGGGCTGCCAGTGATTGAAGTTGCCCGACAGCGGTGCCAGCGCATAGCGGTAGCAATACGGATACTCGGTGCCATCGGCGGCCGGTGGCACCACCACACCGTGTTCAAAGCGGATCCCGTTACGGCCCGCGACCTTGAACGCGTCGATGTTGAAGAGCACGAGGTTTTCTACGTCGGCGTTGGGGCGCTTCGGGCCGAAGAATGTCGCGTGCAGCACCTGCCCTACCGAGGGTTCGAGTTGCCCGCAGCGAGCGCGGAGCTCGGCCCGCAGGTTCTGCTGCCAGGCTGGCCGGCGCTCGGGGTCGTAGTAGATGTAATCGTCAGCCCAGGCTTCGACCACCGGACTGCCTGTCGATGGTCCGTCAATCTCGTAGCGGCCCTCGGCTACAGGGCGTCCCGGCGTGTGCCGCGACGGCTTGGTGGGATTGGGTCCTGGGGGCGGTTCAGCCATGCGACACGCCCCGCAAGAAGGGATCGGCACACCCACATGGTTGGTTGCCCACAGCTCGAGCTCGTCCACTCGCCGAGCACAGACCTTGACATATGAACCGGTCAGAGAGCTACCGCGGTTCTGACCGCTGATCGTCCAGCATCCGGAGAGGTGCACGCGCGCTTGGGTCGCGCTGTGACTGCGCGGGATGTTGAGCACGTAGCCTTCAGGGTTGGCGGCTAGCCACGCCAGGTAGCCAGCGTCGTCGTCGCGGAACTCGCACGCGTTCATCGCCCCATCTTTGACCACTGTGTCGTCACTGGCGCAGGTACGCTTCGCGGCCCCGTCACCCAGCGCTAATGTTTCGAGCACCGCGAGTACGGCGGTCGGAATCGCACTACGAAGAGTTTGCTGCATTTGACCGTGATATGGCCGTCGACAAGGGGCTCCGCCGCTCCGCCAACAGCCATCAATAGGTCTTCGGTAATCTCCAAAACTGCCGCTGATCTGGTGCGACGTGAAGACTATCGTTGACCTATCGTCACCTAATGAACAGGGCTGATCGGACCAAGGCAGCTTCCCAAGCTGAATACGCGGGTTCGATTCCCGTCATCGGCTCCACATGTACTTGGCCGACCCGGCGGCGAGCCAGAGTCGCACCAAGCAGCGTCGGTTCTCCACCTCGGTTGCGTCGGTGAAGGCGTTGCGGTTGTGGAGCACGGTGTTGTTGTCGGCGAAGAAGACGTCGCCGGGCTCCATCGTGAAATCGATCGCGTTCGCCGGATCGTTCAGTATCGCGTCGAATGCATCTAGCGCCTCACGCTGCAGCGTGGTGAGCGGAGTGCCCGAAAGATGGTGTCCCAGTTCGATGTGCAAGCGGTTGTAGCGGATCGCCACACCTTCTTCGGTGTCGGTGAACACCGATCCGCGCGACACCGGGTCCTCACCCTCCGCCGTGTCCTTCGACCGGTCGAAGAGGAACTCTCCGTAGAGCACCTCCACCAGATCCGGCCGAGTCGACAGCAGGATGTTGTAGGCGGTGTGACCGCTGACCATCAGCGACTCACCACCGGACAGGGCCTTCCGCAGGCACATCAGCGCGAGGATGTCGGGACGGCTGCCGACGAAGGCAGCCGCCGAGTCGGTGTGGTAGATCATCCCGAGATTTGTCTTCGAGCCGCGCGCCTCCATCAGCGTCGCGCCGGTGTCCTGAACCAGGTACACGCGATCGCCGGCCCGATTCTGCGGCAGCGGCCGGCCCAGGTAGGTGCCGATGCCCCAATAGAGCATCGACGCTTCCTCGTCGGTCCATCCGCTTGACGGCAGCCCGCACAACAGGACGAACCCGGCGACGGAGTGCACGTGCTTGCTGATGACCTGAGCCAACTCAGAGAGCCCGGGGTGAGTGAAGTCGGCGGGCTCAACGGTGTCGATCCGCTTACCGCGTCGCCGCAGCTCGGAAACGATGTGCAGGCAAGCCTCGGCCTGGTGCGGTTCGACCGTGACCGTGTAGGACTCGTCGTCGAAAGTCGCGCGATCCCACACCGTGGACCCGATCAGCGGCCTGCGGGTACGGGTTCCTTCTCCTGTCGCCTGCGTGTGCATCAGCGGTCTCCTTTCGTGTATCGCCGGGATGCGTGACACGAGATTGGCGGCCAATTCTTTGAAGTTTCTTGGAGCCGTGCACACCGTGGCTTTTAGGAATCACCAAGGACGTCGTCAGAACCTGAGCTCGTGAACACCATCGAGCTCCTCGCAACGGCCCTGGTCTGCGGAATCCTTGCCTGGACCCTGTCACGCCACGCGCCGCAGGCGGTGCCGGCGTCGACCCTGGCCGTGCAGGGTGTGCTCGGGGTGGCCACCGGACTTCTGGTTCGCGACGTTTCGTTCTCCACGCTCGGCGCTGCGGACTGGGTGGCGCTCGTAGCCGTTGCCGTCGGGACACTGGCCGTCTGTATCGCCGGCGGCGCGCTGCTGGGCATGCACCGCGGCATCAGCCCGCTGACGGGTGCGCTCTCGCTCGTCGCAGGCGGTTCGTCCGGCGTGGTGTCCATCGCCCGTGAGTTGGGCACCGACGACCGTGTCGTCGCTGCGGTGCAGTATCTACGCGTCGCGATCATCACCGCGGCCATGCCCTTCGTCGTCGCGGTCATCTACGGCGGATCCGGTTCCAGCGCATCACATTCCGATGCCGTAGGCATCCTGCCGATTTTTTTCAACCTGCCGCTGATCGCAGTGCTCGTGGTCGTCGGCGCGGCGGCCGGCCGTGCGGTGCGCTTGCCCGGTGCCGGGCTGCTTGGCCCGATGGCGATCACCATTGCGCTGGAATTCAGCGGATTGATCAGCGGTCTCGAGGTTCCTGTGATGCTGGTTCAGGCTGCGGCGCTGCTCTTCGTATGGCAGACAGTGCTGGAGTTCGACCGTGAATCACTGCGTGCGATCCGCCGGATCCTGCCCACTGCACTGGCATTGATCGCGGTCCTCAACCTGGTCGTGGCCGGCTTCGGCATGGTGCTGGCCGACGTCGCCGGACTCAGCCAACTCGACGGCTATCTGGCGACCAGCCCCGGCGGCATCTACGCGGTGCTCGGGTACACCATCGGATCCGACTGCGACGTGCAGTTCGTCATGGCGTCCCAGGTGATCCGTGTGGTGCTGATGCTGTTCGCCGCCCCCCTGGTCGCGCGGATGTTCTTGCGGTTCGCACCTCAGATCTCGATTCGGCCTCATGCTGGGCACAACCGGGAATCACACGCCGCGCTGGCCACGAGTGGGGTGACAGGGCCGTTAAATTCCTGATCACTATGACGACGGTTCTGCGCACATTAGTTGCCGCCTTCGCCGCGATCGCGGGCGTCGCATTCGCCGGCGCTGCGGCTGCCGACCCACCACTACTCAACGGCACCTATGGCTCATCGGACGGTGACCCATACAACGTGTGGACCTTCGTGACGGCTTGCGCCCCCGCCGGCTGCACCGGGACGGTCACGAGCAACCAGGGTTGGTCCGCGCCCACCAGCCTGAGCGGTGGCCGCTGGAACTTCACCGTCTCGAAGCCAGGCGGCTTGACCTGCGCTGACGGGCACTATGAACCGGCCGTGGTATCGATGTCGGTCGACCCGACCACGCTGGCCGGCGTGGTGTCGTCGGACTCCAATTACGGCTGCGCGGGCGGCGTCGTGACGCAGAGCGCGTTCCAGCTACAAAAGGTCGGCTGAGCCCGACCTGCGCCGCTTCCCTAACTGAAATGGGTTGCGGGACGGGCCAGTTCTACGCCGTCGACCGTGATGTCGACCTTTTCGTTGTAGAACGCGACCAGGTTCGCGATCGGCGCCACAGCAGGCAGCGGCGTCTCGTAGGACCATGCCAGGTCGGCCACAAGGGCATCCGCGACGCGCACCGACCAGTACCTCGAGGTGACGCCCTTGTACGGACACAGGGTCTGCGTGGTCGACGGTTCGAGGTGTGCGAACTCCACATCGGTACGGTCGATGTAGTACCGGGTAGGTAACCCGGTCTCGAAAAGCAATACCGGGCAGTGGGTCTCGGCCAACGTCGCTCCCTTCAGTGCGACCTGCACGTGGCGATGGGACCGCAGCGCATCCACCCGCACGTACGGATTCCGTGGATGGCCGTAGATCGGCTCGTCCTCCTCGAACCAATTCAAGGTGTCCCACCGGAACCGAACCAGTCCGGCGAAGTCGCCGTCGTCGAACACCCGCATACCCGGAAGACCCTCGCGCAGAACGTCGGAGCGGACATCGGAAAGCGGTACGAAATACTGCGGGTAGTACGGCACCTCCCACACATAGCGCGCCGCGGTCGTGTCGAAGACGAGCTCGGCGCCGCGAAACCCGCGGACCCGCCGTGGTGCCGGTTCGATGCGACCACGAGCCGCAGCCATTTGCGGGTAATCCGGCCGTGATGGCGTGCTCATGCTGTCAGACTAGGCGCGCAACCCGAGCAAATTGCCATGGGCCACTCGGGTTCCCGCGTCCCGCTGCGAACTCTTGCCTACGCAATAATCGCAGGTGAGCGATGCATCCGGACGTGCGTCCGCAACACGATGTTGATCTTGATTTTCCCGTCTTTTGGGCCGCCGCTCCGGTACATTTAGCACCGCTTTTCCGTCCTAATGGCCTTACAAGGAAGACGACGATGACACAACCACCGCCTGGCAACTACCCGCCCCCGCAACCGCAGGGCGCGCAGCCAAGCACTCATCTGGTGTTCGCCATTCTGACGACACTGTTCTGCTGCCTCCCGTTCGGCGTCGTGTCGATCGTCAAGGCGAGCCAGGTCAACGGCCTCTGGGCATCGGGCCGGTACGCCGAGGCTCAGGCGGCCTCCGACTCGGCGAAGAAGTGGGCGATGTGGAGCCTGATCGCCGGCATCGTCGTGTTCGTCATCTACGGCATCCTCATCGCCGTCGGCGCGGTCAACATGGACTTCGACACTTCGACGACGACCGAATACTGATTTCAACGCCAATTCGGCACAGCGTGCCCGTCAGCCTCGGCGGCCCACTCCTGGTGGGCGCCTTGGCGGCTGGTGCGTGTGCGGTGGTCTGGATCGGAGATCCGACCACACCCGGCGGTTTTCTTCCCGTGTGTCCGACGAAAGCCCTTCTGGGCATCGACTGCCCGGGCTGCGGCACACTTCGAATGATCTACTCGCTTCTGCACGGAGACTTCCTGTCTGCAGTGCGGTTCAACGCCCTCGCCGTCGTCGCGGTGGCCTTTCTGATCGTCGCCTACCTCGTGTGGACGTACGGTCGAGTCGTCGGCCGCAAGATCGCCGGCTGGCAGCACCACCGCTGGGCCGCCACGGTGACGATGGTTGTCGTCACCATCTGGTTCGTGGTGCGCAACCTACCTTTTGAGCCGTTCACCGCATTGCGCGTGTGACCGCCGAAAACTACTGACGCAGTGCATGATCGACGCTGCCCAGCACCAGCGCCGCGCCATGCTAGGGGTTGCGCACGCAGTCGTAGGTCAAGGGGACATCCGGTCCGAGTTCGACGACCTCGAACGCCTCGGGTGTGATGGCGCTGAACGTATCCGAGGCGATGCCCAAGTCCGCCCACTTGGCGGTGCTGGTTCTGTCGTCAGAGAATGTGAGGGGCACCTCGCCGCCGTCGGCCAGCAGCATCCCGTGCGTCTTCAGAGCCTTGATCACCACCTTCTGCGGATCGGTGTAACCCGTCTCGTCGAAGTCGGCCTTCAGTCGCAACCTCACACCAAAGGGTGGTGCGTTTGGGTCTGTGCTTTCGGGGCCACCGGCGTGGCTCGCCGGATGCACGTAGACGCCTGCTCTGATCCGGTCGTTGGGCAAGATGAACCGGATCGCGTGATCGATTGAGCCCGAAGCGACTTGGTCGGCGGTGGGTGTCATGGCGGCGATCGGGAAGCCGCCCGCATCCGCGCTTGTGCACTGGTCGCCGCGCAGATTCTCCGGGTACTCCTTGTTCAGGTCCCAGATGAAGAAGCCGCGGGCCTTGAGCGCGTCTCCGTCCTTCGTCGACTGGTAAGTCTCGTACAGCTTCTGACCCTCCCAGTCGACGACCAGCAGCTGGCAGTCACCCTGACCCTCGGTGTTTCCGGAGTCGTCGCACTGCAGATCCGAGGATCCGCCGATGTTGGCGTTCTCCGGGACAGGCATCTCGGCGGGCACCGCGTCGCAGGCCGGCCCGCCGAAGCAGTAGTCCTCGGTGCCGACCACCTGCATGCGGGGCGTGCTGCCGTCGGCGAACAGGACCGCGTTCGAGAAGTCGATCTGCAGCCTGTTCTCAGTGCCCCAACCACCCGTTGCGGTCAACGCACCGATGATCGCGTCACTGCGTTCGGATTTTGGTGCGCCAGACACGTCGAGGGTCCATGGCTGAGTACCGCTGAACATCGCACCGCCTGGCGCAGATGGCGGTTCGGACGGCTGTCCCGAAGACGGTGACGGCCCCGACGGTGACGATGGCGACGACGCCGTGTTACTCGACGGCGAGTCGGAGCCGCCGGTGAACATGATCACCGCGACGACGGCCACGATCACGACGAGGAGTGCGGCGGCCGAAGCCAGCAGGATGTTTCTGCGCCGTCCCGACGGCGGATCGGCCGGCCCCGGCGGGGTGGACGCAGACGGCATCGGCGTGCGGTACTGCGTCGCGGCGGCGAATGTCTCCGGAGGCGGTTGATGCAGACGCTCGGTAGGTTCTGCCGGCCTGGCGGCCACCGTCGCCGCGGGTGGGTTGATCTGCTGCGTTGGCGGCACAGGCGCGGCCGCCATCGTGCGGTCTTGGTGCGCGGCGACCGTGTGATCCTGTTCCCCGCCGATGGCGGCGCGGGCGGCGGTCGCCAGATCCTTGGTCGAGGCGTACCGCTGTTCGGGTTCCTTGGCCATGCCGGTGTTGATGACCCGGTCCATCGCGGGAGGTATCTGCGGTAGCACCGCCGAGGGCTTCGGTGGTGGTTGCAGCATGTGCGCGGTCGCGATCTGCTCGAGAGTCTTTCCCGGAAAAGGAGATTGGCCGGTCAATGCTTCGTAGAGCACGCAGGTCAGCGCGTAGACATCGGCGCGCGCGTCAGCCGAACCGGTCGAGAAACGCTCGGGCGCCATGTAGGCCCAGGTGCCCACCGCGGCGTTGGTGTCGGTGAGCCCCGCTTCGCCTTCCGCCCGCGCGATGCCGAAGTCGATCAGGTAGGCGAAGTCGTCCTCGGTGACGAGGATGTTCGACGGTTTGACGTCGCGGTGCACCAACCCGATTCGGTGTGCGGCGAAGAGTGCGAGCGCGATCTGCTCGACGATTCTGATGGCACGCTGCGGCGCCAGCGGACCGGTCGCGAGTAGCGTCCCGAGATCCTCACCCTCGATGAGCCGCATGTCCACGAACAGGCGTCCGTCGATCTCACCGAAGTCGTGGATGGGCACCACGTGAGGATTGTTGAGCCCCGCCGCTGCCCGAGCCTCCCGACGAAACCGTTCCTGGAACGTCTGATCGCTGGCCAGATGCGCGGGCAGGACCTTCACCGCGACCACGCGGTCAGTCATCGTGTCGTAGGCGCGCCAGACGTCACCCATGCCGCCTCGGCCGAGTAGCTCGACCAACGTGTAGCGTCCGAACGGCGTGCCCTCCAAATCGACCTCCCGCGATAGCAGTTTGCTGAAACGATAAGCCGCAACGGCCACCTTAAGGGCGGAAAGCATTGGCCACATCTGCAACGGAGGAACGCTCGGGCAATATGTCAGTCGTGTCGGGACTGTTGGAGAACAAGGTCGTCATCGTCGCCGGACTGGGCGGTATCGGAGATGGTTTGGCGCGTCGGTACGCCGACGAGGGCGCGCGCCTCGTCATCGGCGATCTGGATCCGGATACGGTGTCGCGTGCCGTCACCGATCTCGACCCGGACCGGGTGCGCGCCGTCCCGCTCGATGGGGCCGATGAGGAGTCGGTCATCGCCATCATCAAGCTGGCGGTGGACACGTTCGGACGCCTCGACGGCATCCACGTCAACTTCACCAACGCGGCCGACGCCTACCTGCCCGGCGGCGTCGTCGATTTGCCGCTCGAAGCCTTCGACGAGGTGATGCGGGTCAACACAAGGGGTTTCGTGATCTGCGCCAAGCACGCGATCCCTCCGATGATCGAGTGCGGCGGCGGGTCGATAGTTTTCACCGCGTCGATCGAGGCCTACAACGGTGGGGGCAGCCGGGTTTCCTACGCGATGAGCAAGGCGGCCGAGCTTGCGCTGATGCGTCACATCGCCCGCAAGTACGGTCCGAAGGGGATTCGTGCCAATGCCATTGCGCCAGGCCTGATCTGGCACTACAAGTTCGACGAACAGTGGATGCCGGAAGGCGTCGTGGAGCAGACGCGGGCCCGTCAGATGATCAAGTCGCGCTTCGGCAATCCGGACGACGTCGCCGCTCTAGGCGCGCTGCTGCTCTCCGACGACGGCAGCTTCATCACCGCTCAGACGATCAGTGTCGACGGCGGAGTGACGTTCCGACCCTAGCTAGACGGGCTCAGTCAATCCGGCTCAGCGGTAATAGTTCTCGTCGCCGGTGGGATAGCCACCACCGGTGGTGGTGATGTGAACATGGTCGTAGTGGCCGTAGCCGCCGCCTCGTTGCGCACCGTTGGGGGTGTAGTAGGACCCGCGCCAGATGGCGTCCTGCATGCCGAACCTCGACGCGTTGCGCAGCACGTAGTCGACGATCTCATTGCCGAGCGCGATGCCCTCCGCTGTGCCGGCGTTGGGGATCATCACGTCGAGGGCGAGACCGTTCGGATGCCATCTCAGTGCATCGGGGCGCACCCCGCCGATGCTTTGGATCTCGGGGAAGGCCGCGGTGATCGCGCGTGACGCCAGGATCGTCTTCACCTGAAGGCCGCGCTCGGGAGCGAGTCCGACGGGCAGCGTGCGGTCGACGGTGCGGTATCGCGAGGCCGCGATGACGGTGTCGGGAGCGGAGCTCAAGCTGACCTGGCCGACGATTGGCGTCGGGAACGGATTCATCGGGGCGGCGGCCACGATCTCGACGTTCCAGGGAGCGACCTCTTCGACGGGAGCGCTCTTGGCTACATCCTTGCTGGGTTGCATGTCGGCGCCGACCGCGAAGAGCACGGCGGCGGGGCCGAGTACAGATGCCAGGACAACAGGCGACCTACGTCGCTTTTTGGCTAATGAGTGCCGCCCCACGCAGAGCACCATAACCGCAATTCGGTCATAACACAGCAAGGGTCCGACCTGCAACGATGTTTTCGCTGGTCACCGGCCTGAGATAATTTTGTTATCTCTCCGTTATCGGCGTCCGAGGGCCGGTTCGGCGTTTGATGCGTGGAGAATCGATTCGTGGCAGAGCCGACCATTCAGTTTCGCCGTCTCGCCGAACAGGTGGCCGACGAGCTCCGGCGCCGCATTCTGCGCGGTGAGCTGGCCGACGGCAGCATCCTGCCCAAGGAGGATGAGCTGCTCCTGCAGTTCCCGGTGAGCAAGCCGTCGCTGCGCGAGGCGATGCGCATTCTCGAGGCCGAAGGGCTGCTGCGCGTGCGCCGCGGCAAGCTCGGCGGATCCGTCGTGCGGCGACCCAACGCCGCCAATGTCGCATACACCGTCGGCCTGGTGCTCGGATCCCAGGAGGTGGGCCTGTCCGACGTCGGTAACGCCCTCCTTCAGGTCGAGCCGGCGTGCGCGGGGCTGTGCGCCCAGCGCGCCGACCGCGGCACCACCGTGGTCCCACAGCTGCGACGGGTGCACGCCGAAGCAGTCGAGGCCGTGGAGGACCTGCGGCTCGTGACATCGGCGAGCCGGCGGTTCCACGAGTCCCTCGTCGCGCTGTGCGGCAACCAGACCATGATCATCCTGGCCGGGGCGCTGGAAATGCTGTGGTCGGCGCACGAGACGAGCTGGTCGAGCCGGGTGGCGGACGGCAGCATCGTGCCGATCGACGAGCGACTGGCCGTGCTGGAGGACCACCGGCAGGTGATCGACGCGATCGAGGCCGGCGACGCCCGTCGCGCCTATGACCTCGCCGCGGCGCATCTCCTCGACGCCCAGCACTACCCGGGCTCGTCGGGGGTCGTCGACCCCTCGATGCTGCGCGGCTGGGCGACCACCCCTCCGGAAACCGACCGTTGACCGCCGGTCCTATTTTCATATGATTTGGTGATGAGCGTCGACGGGGCCACGGTGACCAGGGCCGAGGCGGCGCAGTACCGGGCCGCGGGCTGGTGGACGGACGTCACGCTGTCCGACTGCGTGCGCCGCAACGCCGCCTCCGCACCGCATAAGCCCGCCTACATCGACTTCACCCTCGATTCTGCGGGCCCTCAGTTCAGCTGGAAGGAGTTCGACAACGCCGCCACCAACCTCGCCCACGGGTTGCGCGGCCTCGGTGTCGCGCCGGGAGACTTTGTCGGCCTGTGGCACAAGGACACCGCCGCGATCCACGTCGCGCTGGTGGCCATCGAGCGGTGCGGCGCCGCGGTCGTCGGTCTCGGCTCCCGCGTCGGTGTGCGCGAGGCCGAGCACATTCTTCACGTCACGCAACCCACCGTGCTGATCGCCGACGCTGAACGGCACGGTCTAGCCGTCGAGGCCGCTGGTTCGTCGATGCGCGTCGTGGCGCTCGGCTCCGAACTCACGATCGACACTCGGCATTGTCCGCAGTCGGTGCTGCCGCAGGCCGGGGCGGACGACGTCTTTCTGATCAACTCCACATCGGGCACCACGGGTATGCCCAAGTGTGTCGTGCACACCCAGAACCGTTGGCATTACTTCCATCTCAAGGCGGTCGCCAACGGCGCGCTCACCGCGGACGATGTCTTCCTGCCGATCATCCCCACGCCATACGGCTTCGGGATCTGGACCTCGCACACCACACCCATCCACTTGGGCGCGACCACGGTCCGCATCGAACGGTTCGATCCCGGCGCGACGTGCGCGGCGATCGAACGGCACCGCGCCACAGTGTTGTGTTGTGTCAGTACGCAACTGGCGATGCTCCTCGCAGATCCGGCCTCGCGGGACCACGACCTGAGCAGTCTGCGCGTCGTCTTCACCGGCGGCGAGCCGCTGCCGTACACCCAGGCGGCACGCTTCGAGGAGCTGACCGGAGTGACGATCCTGCAGTTCTACGGGTCCAACGAGACCGGCATGTTGAGCGCTACCACCCTTGCGGATTCGTTGGATCGCCGGCTGCGTACCGCTGGCCGCATCGTGCCGGAGATGCAGGTTCGGTTGTTCGACGGCGATCGCGACGTCACCGAAACCGGTCGCGGACAACCGGTATGCCGAGGGCCTGCGCTGTCGCTCGGCTATCTCGGCGGCAGCGACCACGATCAGCTGTTCACCAAGGACGGCTGGATGCGGATGGGCGACATCTGCGAACTCGACGCCGACGGCTACCTCACCCTCACCGGCAGAACATCGGACTTCATCCTGCGCGGCGGGAAGAACATCAGTGCTGTCCAGGTCGAGGAGGCCGTGGCGACTCATCCCGCCGTCGCCGTCGCCGCGGCGGTCGCAATGCCCGACCCGGTCTTCGGCGAACGCGTCTGCGTGTATGTCGAGCTCAAGCAAGAGGCCGTACTGGATCTGCCTACCCTGGTCGAACATCTTCTAGCGCAAGGTGTTTCGAAGGAACTGTTTCCGGAGCGGCTCGAGATACTCGACGAGTTGCCCAGATCGTCCGGGGGAAAGGTCGCCAAAGGTCAACTTCGCGAACGGATCCGGGAGGGATCATGACCACAGAGGAAATTCGCCGCGGTGGCCTCGACGTTTGGTCGCCGTCGATAACACCACCCATCGGCAGCGACCTCACCGACGAACAGCTGATGGCCGTCGCGTTCCGGCACCTGGCCGACATCGGATTCGCCGAGAACATGGCCGGGCACATCACCTGGCAACCCGACGGCCAACACGACATGTACGTCAACCCCTGGGGACTGTGGTGGCAGGAGTTGACCGCGTCCGACATATGCGTGGTCGATGAGGACGCTCACGTCGTGCGCGGCCGCTGGGATGTCACACCCGCCATCCACCTGCACACCGAACTGCACCGCATCCGGCCCGACGCCCGCGTGATAATCCACAACCATCCGTACTACGTCAGTCTTATCGCGGCACTGGGGATCCTGCCCGAGCTCGTACATCAGACCGGGGCACTGTTCCTCGACGACATGTACCTCGTCGAGAAATACGACGGTGAGATCGACGCCCCCTGGCGCGCAAGGGAACTAGCACAGCAGATCGGCTCGGCCAACCTCATACTGCTCGCCAACCACGGCGTCATCGCCGCCGGACGCAACCTGGCCGAGGCGGTCTATCGCGCCGTGTCCATCGAACGGGTCTGCCGGCTGGCCTACGACGTGATGGTCACCGGGCGGACACCGTCGCAGATGAGCCGCGGCGACATGGTCGGCATGCAGCAGTCACTGATCGAACGCGCCGCCGACGTCTACTGGGCGGGCGCCGCCCGGATGACGATCAAGGCCGACCCCGACGTTCTGAACTGACAGCCCAACCGATGACACGAATCGAGGATCGCCCATGACTTCCATCGACGACATGGCGGCCAATCTCAACTTCACCACGGCCAAGACGGGCGCCGACCGCACCGTCACGTTTCTGCCCGAACCCGAACGGGCAGAACGCCGTTACACCGTGATCTCCGTCGACGACCACATCGTCGAACCGCCCGACACGTTCGAGGGCCGGGTGCCGCGCAAGTTCGCCGACCGCGCCCCACGGGTCGTCGACACCGACGACGGCGGTCAGACCTGGATGTACGACGGCAACTCACTGCCGAACGTGGGCTTCAACGCGGTGGTCGGGCGGCCGGTGTCCGAATACGGGTTCGAGCCCGCCCGGTTCGACGAAATGCGCCGCGGCGCATGGGATATCCATGCTCGCGTCAAAGACATGGATCTCAACGGCGTGTACGCATCCTTGAATTTTCCGTCGTTCCTGCCCGGTTTCGCGGGTCAGCGACTCCAGCAGGTCACCGATGACCGCGACCTCGCGATGGCGTCGGTGCGGGCGTGGAACGACTGGCACATCGAGGCATGGGCGGGCGCCTATCCCGAACGGATCATCCCGTGTCAGTTGCCGTGGCTACTCGATCCCGAGGTCGGCGCGAAGATGATCTACGAGAATGCCGAGCGCGGCTATCACGCGGTGTCGTTCAGCGAGAACCCGGCGATGCTCGGACTCCCGACGATCCACTCGGGTTACTGGGAGCCGCTGATGGCGGCGTGCGCAGATACCGGGACGGTGGTGAACCTGCACATCGGGTCGTCGGGGACGTCTCCGTCGACCACCGCCGACGCACCGCCCGATGTGCAGGGCGTGTTGTTCTTCGCCTACGCGATCTCGGCGGCGGTCGACTGGCTGTACTCCGGCGTGTGCACTCGGTACCCCGATCTGAAGATCTGCCTCTCCGAAGGCGGCATCGGATGGGTGGCGGGCCTGCTCGACCGGCTCGACCACATGCTGAGCTACCACGAGATGTACGGGACGTGGAAGGCGCTCGGCGAGACACTGACGCCCGCGGAGGTCTTCAAGCGCAACTTCTGGTTCTGCGCCGTCGAGGATCAGTCGTCGTTCGTCCAGTACGAGCGGATCGGCGAGGACAACATCCTGCTCGAAGCGGATTACCCGCACTGCGACTCCACGTGGCCGCACACCCAACAGACGATTCACGAACAGATCAGCGGTTTACCCGACGCGATCATCAGGAAAGTGACGTGGGAAAACGCGGCCCGGCTCTATCAGCATCCGGTTCCCGTAGCCGTTCAAAACGATCCCAACGCATTCTGAAACTTGCGAACGCAAATATCCGGCAACGCCATCGCCCGACGGCAATCGCGGGTGCATGCTGGATATCCGAGGATTTTGCGGACCGTCCAGAACCCAGCAACGCAAATTAGGTGAATTCGCGTCAATTAGTGGGACAGGTGTGACATTCTTCTCCCGGGTCGGGATGCATCAATCAGGGGAAGAGAAATTGGGTGCATCTGCATACGTTGGTCGTGTCGGCGGATTGGCTATAGCTCTGGGGGTCGGAGCGGCCGTCGCGACGGGGCATGGGGTGGCGTGGGCCGACGACGAGTCGGGTTCGTCGACATCGGAGTCATCGACGTCCACGAGCGTGAATTCCGGTTCAACGGGGACCTCGCCGAATTCGCCGTCGCTTGATTCGACCACACCGGGTGCACCGTCCCCAGGAGTGACGCCGGGAGCATCGCTGGGAACATCGCCGGCCACGTCGGTCAACGGCATTGCTACCAATGCCGAAAACACCGAATTCGACGACACCGAGCTAGACGACACCGAGCTAGACGACACCGAAGTCGACAAAACCGAACTCGACGACTCCGGGCTCGACGACTCCGGGCTCGACGACACCGGGCTCGACGAGAATCCCCCGACCGTCTCCGGACCCGAAGCCGCGCCGCCGACGACGAACAACGAGCGGACCGTCACGGGCGGCAACCGCTCCGCGGCAGAGCAGCAGGCGTTCTTCAACGAGACCGCGGCGGTGACGACGGAGAACCTCACGTCCCGCACGCTCAACGTCATGGACACGACCGCTTCGAACATCGGGGAATCGAACACCGTCGAAGGCGCGGTCGAACGAAGCACCGTTGAAGAGAACACCGTGTTCACCTCGTTCACCCTGAACGCCGAGTCCACGGAGAATCTCGCCGCTGTCACGATGGCGCCGCCGGTCACCGCGACGTTCGAGCAGCCGCTACTGCAACGCGTGGTGCTCAACCTGTTGTCCAGCCTCGGAATCGGGGCCTTGGCCTCCGGTGCGCCCAGCGCGCCGGTGTGGTCTCCGTTCGCGATGGCGCTGCTCGCTCTGGGATCGCGTCGCGAGTTCACCGAGCCGGTCACGGCCCAGACCAAGACCGTTGGCACGTCGCCCGTCGCCGCGCTGACGGCTCCGGAGATGTCCACGGCCGCCGTGGCGCCGACCTACCCCGGGACCACGCGGACACCGGTAGCCGTGAGCACCAACACGCATTTCATCGAGTTCGTCTCCGGCGCGGGCAACCTGAACAACACCATCTCCCGTTTCGGCATCGGCGGCACCGACCTCGGCATCATGTGGGACAACGGAATCAAGGACAATCCGTTGACCGCAGTCGACGAGCATCAGGTTCTGATCGCGTTCGGTGACACCTTCAGCAGTGCCAGCCCGGTCCGCACCGGCGTGTGGCGGTTCAACACGCTGTTCCGCAGCGCCGACGACGTGCTGAACAACGGGTTGTACGTGCCCAACGGCACGCCGTACGACATCTTCAGCGGCTCCCCGATGGAGAAGCCGAACTGGTCCGACCCGATCTTGCCCAGCCCCGGCCAGCCTGTCCATCCCCCGTATGCCGTCGGGCCCGAGGTGACGATCATCCCGACCGCAGGGGTGTCGGTCCCGTACGACAACACCTACGGCGCGCGGCAATACATGAGCTTCATGTCCGTCAGGTCGTGGGACACCCCGGGCCGATGGACGACGAACTACTCGGGGATCGCCTACTCCGACGACAACGGACAAACGTGGCGAATCGCACCGACGAGCATTCGCACGGCGTCCTGGTTCCGGGCCACCGTCCCCTACGTCGCCGGCAACGAGAATTTCCAGCAGATGGCGTTCGTCAAACCGCCCGCGGACTCGCCGGAGGCACAGCAGGGTTGGGTCTACGCGTACGGCACTCCGTCCGGACGGGGCGGCACGGTCTACCTGTCGCGCGTTCAGCAGACCCAGATCGCCGATACGACCAAGTACCAGTACTGGGATGGTCAGACGTGGGTCGCCAACAAGCCGGCGGCTGCCAAGCCGGTCCTTCCCGGAACGACCACCAGTTTCTTCGGGTTCTTCAAGCAGACGACGTACCCCAGCGCAAGCGAGATGTCGGTGCAATACAACCCGTACCTGAAGAAGTACGTGATGCTCTACGGCGATTCAAACAACAACATGGTGATGCGTACTGCGAACTCGCCGCAAGGGACGTGGTCCGCGCCGACGGTTCTGGTGACGGCGCAGAAAGTCCCCAGCCTCTACGCGCCGTACATCCACCCGTGGTCGGGCACCGCGAACCTGCCTGAGTCAGAGCGGCACTACCTCTACTGGAACCTGTCGACATACAACGACTACCAGGTGAGGTTGATGCGGACGGACTTGACGAAGATCCAGGTCTGATCCGGTCGATCCTGGGCGGTCCGACCACCGCACTTTCCTCGCAGCGGTACCCTCGAGATCGAATTCAAGCTAGATCGAGGGCCCAGATCGGGGGTGGCCATGGACCTCGTGCTCGGCGTATCGATGACCTCGGCGGCCGTGCGGTGGGTGCTCGCCGAGGGCACGACAGGCGAAGGCGCGACCATCAGCCGCGGCGCGTTCGACCTGGACGACGCCGTCGATCCGGACGATCTACTGGATGTGCTGCTGGTCGATGAGGCCGACAATCGGATGCACGCCATCGGCCTCACCTGGACCAACGAAGCAGAAGACGCGGCATCCGGGGTGTTGGAAGCGCTGCGGGCCAGGGGCCGCGAGAACGTCATCGCGGTGTCCGAACTCGAGGCGGGCGACGTTCTGGCCGCCGGAATCGCAGGCATCGCCGAGTACGACGACGTCGCTGTCTGCATCGTCGAACCCGATGCGGCGGTCGTCGCGATCGTCGACGCCGACGGCGTGACCGTCGACCGTCTCGGCCGTCCGTCGGACGGCTCCGATGTGGTGGAGCTGCCGAGTTCGGTCATGACGATGCTCGAACTCGACGACTGGCATCCCGATGCGATCTTCGTGGTGGGCTCGGCCGACGACCTCGACCTCATCAAGTCGACTCTCGAGGACGTCACCGACGCACCGGTCTTCTCGGCCACCGAGGCCGATCTCGCGCTCGCTCGAGGTGCCGCGCTGGCATCGGCCCGCGCCGTGAACGGCCTGGACACCGTCGGATCGCATGCGCCCCCGCGGGTTCGCGCTTTGACCGCGGTACTCATCGCGGCCGCCGTCACGTTCGTCGTATCGCTGTCCGTCGCGCTCGGACTGAGCCTCACACCGTCGACGCCCGAACGGCCGACCGCCGCCAACCCCGAGCCCACGGCCGAGGTGCCGCCGCTACCGGGCAACCAACCCGCGAACAAAGTCTCGAAGCTCACCGCATCTCTACAGGCGGCCCGCCCTGTGGTGGCGCAGACCATCGTGGTGGCCGCGCCACCGGCTCCGGAATTCGTGCCGCCGGCCGCGCCCGCATACGTGCCCCCGCCCGCGCAGGCCCCCATTCCGACCTATGCGCCGCCGCCGGTGTACGTACCGCCCGTGGCTCCGCAGCCGCGGCTGCGGGATCGGATCATCGAACGCATTCCGATCATCAACCGGTTCCACGAACCGCAGTACCAGTATCCGACGCGCTGACGCCTACGGCGCAGGCGGCTGAAACGGGTTGTTCGGCACCTGAATTGGAATTGGCACCGGTACGAACGGCACCGTTATGTGGGTCGTCGTCATCGCGGGTGTCGTGGTGGTGGTCGTCGTAGTCGTCGGCGACGTCGTGGTCGTGGTGGTTGTCGTTGTCGTCGTGGTTGTCGTTGTGGTGGTGGTCGTCGTGGTCGTGGGCGGCGTTGTCGTCGTCGGTGGCGTGGTGGTCACGTACGTCGTGACCGTCTCCTGCGTGGGCGGCGGAGACTCGGGGGCGACGGTAACGGTTTCCGGTGGCGGCGGCGCCACGCTGGCCGGTGGCTCGGCGGTCGCCGGCGGCGGCGGTTCGGCGTTCGTCGGTTTCGGCGCGCTGGCGGTGCTGGGCGGATCGGTCTTGCTGCTGCTGTCGGTCACGCTCGTCAACGCGATCGCCACGCCACCGACGGCGATGAACGCAACCGCGGCCGCCAATCCGATCACCAATTGCGGCAACCGCTGCCACGTGCGTGGTTTGTCGATCGGGCCGGTGGACGGCACGTACTGCACGGGTTGGCGCATCGAGAGGGCGTCCGCGTCGTACGGGCTCTCGTACCGGTTTTCGCCGGTGTACGGGACGGGTTCGTCGCCGATGTCGTCATCCTGCGACCACGCCAACGCATTGGCGGTTTCCGTTGAGGGGGCGTCCATGCTGGCCGCGGCGGGCGCCAAACCCGTTGGTGCGTCTGCGATCACCGGCGCCATACCGGTCTGGGCCTCGGCTGCGGAGCCGTAGGCCGCGAACAGCGCAGCTCCCACTGCCGCGTCGAGAGCGGGCTGCGGTGTCGCGATCACTTGGGTGTCTGTGAGCTGCGAAAGACGTTGCGCGATCAGGGGAATGCTCGCACCGCCGCCTACCGTGACGGCGGCGGCGATGCTGGGCCAGCCAATGCCGTTGCGTTCCAACGTATTTTCCAGCTCAGCGAGCATGCTGTCGAGCGGGGCTGCGATCAGCGACTCCAACTCGTTGCGGGTCAACCTGATTGTCGACCGGTAATTGGGAAGTTCGGCGACGATCTCTGTCGTTGTCTCCGTCGACAGCCGTTCCTTGGCGCTGCGGCATTCCTCCCGCAGCCGACTCAGCGAGCCCACCGCGGCCGTGGCCGCCGGATCGATACCGCCGTTTTCCGCAATGCCGTTGACGACGTGGCTCAGCAGCGCCTGATCGATCTGGTCGCCTGCGAAGTCGGGGTACCTGGTGGTCTCGTCGATTGGCTCGAATGATGCGGCGGCGTCCGCCAACGTGATGCTCGTTCCGCCGCCCCCGAAGTCGAGCAGCGCAATGATGCCCTGAGCCGGTAGTCCCGGATTGGTCTGCAGCGCCGTCAGGGCCGTGATCGCATCGGACACCAGCCGCGCGGGCATGCCGTTCGGCGACAGGGTGGGATCGGCACGCAACGCGTTGCGCAGACTGCGCAGCGTGGCCATCCCCCAGTGCGCGGGTACGGCGACCGCCACGTCGGACGACGGTTGCCCGCCGGTCGCGCGGACCATGTCGCCGAGCGCCTGGACCAACAGCTGTTCGGCCCGATGCGTCGAACCGTCCGGAGCGACCAACGGCACCGGGTCGCCGACCCGCTCGACGAATCCGTCCAGCACGGAGCCATCGCCGAGGGTCACCGCGGCACGGTGTGTGACAGGTTGATTGCCGACGCGCACCGCGACCAAGTTCGTCGTCCCGATCGACAACCCCAACGGGTCGCTCATAACGGACCACACCCTAGCGTCCCCACCTGCTGATATCCGTTAGACACTCCGTACCAACGGCGTTCCACCGACACGGTTTTGGCTCCCCCGAGTTCGCTGTGGCTCAACGGGCGAACACACTTGGCGGGGTTTCCGGCGCGGCGCGGTAGCCGGTGTGCTGCAATGTCGGCCATGGGTGACATCGACGACATCAAGCAAGTCAAATACCGGTACCTTCGCGCGCTCGACACCAAGCACTGGGACGAGTTCGCCGATACGCTCACCGAGGACGTGGTCGGCCGGTACGGCGAATCGATCGGCGAGGAGCACCACTTCACCAATCGCGACGAGTTGGTCACGTTCATGCGCAACTCACTCGGGCCGGAGATCATCACCGAGCACCGCGTCACCCATCCGGAGATCATCGTGGACGGCGACCAGGCGACGGCCACGTGGTACCTGCAGGACCGAGTGATCGCACCGGATTTCAACTTCATGTTGATCGGTGCGGGGTTCTATCACGACAAGTACCGGCGAACCGGCGACGGCTGGCGTATCAGCGAAACCGGATACGACCGAACCTACGATGCGTCGATGTCGACAGAGAATCTCAACTTCAAGGTGAAAGCCGGTAGGGCAATCAACCTTTGAGCGTCACTGCGAGATGGCGATCAGCGCACCCGGCTTGAGCCACCGCATGATTTCGACCAGTTTGGCGTCGTCGATCGCGATGCAACCCGCGGTAGGGCCCCCGTCGTTGGCGTGAAGGAAGAAAGCGCTGCCGTTGCCGGGGACGCGTTCGTCGTTGACGCCCATCACCACCGCGTGGACGTACTGCGGGATCTGGAGGTTCTCTGTTGGGGGATCCGTGCTGAACGGGCACTGGGACTTCTCACATACCTGCATGGTGTTGTAAGTCGGGCTGTTCACATCGCCGTCCCACCAGTGATTCGGGCCGACCTGAACGTATTGCAGCCCGCCGCCGGGGTTGGGCGCGGTCCCGAACGCGTAGTCGAGGGTGAAGAAACCCATCGGCGTCTTCATCTCGCCTTCGCGAGTCGTGGGCGCCATACCCCTGCTTCCGACGAACGCCGGTATGCCGGCCGCGACGGGCTGCCAGCCTGCCGGCGTGCGTTGGTAGACATCCATTTTGGCTGATGAACCGCCCACTCCGACAACGGAAATCACCTGGGTGGCTTCGCCGACGTAATGCGCGAACCACGGCGAGGTCTGAGCGTGGCTGGTTGCGCCGGCGAGTGGCAGCAGTGCCACGCAGAGCAGTATCAGCAGCCGACGCACCCACTCATGCTAGGTGCTGACGGGGTCACCTTCGAGGAGGCCACGCAGCCAAGCTGTCCATTTCGGCTGTTCGGCTGCCGCCACGTCCGGGGCGTCGGGTCCGTATAGATAGATGCTGGCCATGACCCGGCCCTCATCCCCGACCGTGCATGCGCCGACGACCGCGATCCCCTGCGACGGCTGGTCGATCCGCATCATCACCTCACGCGAGATCCCGTCCTGATGGATGCGCTCGATACGGCCCGCCAACCGGGGTGCGTCGCCGGATATTTCGACGCGATCGCCGACATTTGCGGCTCCGAGGTTCAGCGCGGTGGTCATCTTCGACCAAGCCTGCCTTTCGCCGCCGTGGTGGGTGGCCGACGTCCGAATCGTCGCCGCTTGCGCCCCAGCGAAGTTCGCGAGATAGATCTTGAGGATCTCGAAGAAGCCGGGCCATCCGGTTTCGAAGCTCTCGATCTCATCGTCCCAGTCGTCCTTGTCGGTGACCATGGTGTGCACCATGCGAACCACGCACCGGTCGCCGGACCGAGCGGTGATGGTCACCTCGGTCGCGACCGGCGGGGCGTCGCCATTCCATCCGTATTCCTCGTATTCGAAGCGCACCGGGGGATCCCAGTTGGTGACCTTGCCCGACGAGACGTCGGCGCCACAGTTCTCGTCGCCGAAATCGAAGCTGATGGCGCCGCCGACACGCTCCTCGATCTGTGTCGTCGTGAACCACGCACTCATGCCGGGTCCGGTTGCGATGGCCTGCCACACCTGTTCAGGCGTACCGGGTACAAGGAACTCCATCTCGACCCATCGGCGTCCGGAATCGTCTCTCTTCAAGGGCATTACGCATCCTCCTTCGGCTTCGGATAGGCCGCGACCACCAACCGGTAGCTGCGCCCATCGGAATCTGATTCGTCGTGATATCGGGCGGCCAGTGACGTCACCGCTTCGGACAGATCCTTGGTGAAGGCGGCCCGGTCGGCGGGAGAACGGAACCGGATCACCGCGTCGATCGACAACGTCGGGAGTCGCTTGTTGCTGGTGCGCGCCGTACGCCAGAGATCGCCGACCTCGCGCACGACACGCGCCGACAGCGCGATCAGGTAGCTCGCCGACAGCCGGTCCTCGGAGCGGCCCGGATCGGAGGCGACCGGCCCGAGCGCGCCGGGCGACACCACGTAGGACGCCGCCGTCGCGACGAGCAGACGTTCTTTGAGTCCGCCCCACTGGCGTTCGCCCGCTTCGGTGACCAGCTGGTGGCCTTCGAGGGCACGCAGATGGTAGTTGACCTTCTGCCGGGCCATGCCCATGCGCGACGCGAGGGTGGCCGCCGACGCCGGTTCGGTCAATTCGGCCAGCAGTCGACCCTTGATCGGATCGAGCGCGCTGGCCGCCGCGGCCGGATCTGCGATCACCTCGACATCGAGCACGGGGCCATCCTTGCCCTTGACAAAATAATTTGTCAATACCGTGGATAGATTAGCGGCATGGAACTCCTCCCCATTCGTCGTCATCGAGGCATCCGCCAAATCGGAGAGGGCCTCGGGACGCTGGACCGCGAGGTGTTCGAAGCCATCGCCGAGTCGCCCAGTCCCCTGCTCGATTCGCTGATGCCGCAGCTGACCCGCGCCGCGGACCACTCGAAGCTGTGGTTCGCCATCGCAGCCGGGCTGACCGCGACACGGCACCGAGCCTCGCGGCGTGGTGCGGCACGTGGCGTCATGACTCTCGGTGTCACCAGTCTGGTGACCAACCAGGTCGCCAAGCGGATCTGGAAGCGGCCTCGCCCCAGTCGCCTGCTGGTACCGCTGGCCAGACAGAGCAGGCGGGTCCCGACATCGAATTCGCTGCCGTCGGGCCACTCCGCGAGCGCGGCCGCGTTCGCCGTCGGTGTGGGCCTCGAGAATCCACCGGTCGGGCTCGGACTTGCACTACTCGCAGGGCTGGTGGGCCTGTCCAGGGTGGCGACCGGCGCGCACTATCCGGGTGACGTGTTCGCCGGCTTCGGCATCGGTGCCGCCATCGCAGTACTCGGCGCGCGGATCGTGCCGCCGACCGTGCCCACGAAGATTCCGACCGCGGATCCGCTCCGACTGGAAACGCCCGCTCGCCCGGAGGGTGAGGGGGTGGTGCTGGTTATCAACCCCGCGTCGGGCAGCGGCACCGGTGCACGTGTGGTGGCGGAAGTGCGAGAGGCCCTGCCGGCGGCTGAGATCGTCGAGTTGGACGAGGGGGACGACCTCGAGGTCGTATTGCGCGCCGCAGCCGACCGGGCCGAGGTTCTCGCCGTCGGAGGCGGCGACGGGACGGTGTCGTGTGGCGCAGGCGTCGCGATCGAGTCCGGGCTACCGCTGGCGGTCTTCCCGGGCGGGACGTTCAATCACTTCGCAAAAGACATCGAATGCGACACGGTGGCCAAGACGGCCGAGGCGATCCGGCGGGGCAGCGTCGCCTACGTCGACGTGGTGTGCCTCAACGAGAAACACATGGTGGTCAACACGGCGAGCATCGGCGCCTATCCGCAGTTCGTCCAAACGCGAGAAAAGCTCGAGCACAAGATCGGTAAACCGCTCGCAGGTATCTACGCGATGTTCCACACGCTGTGGCGGGATGAGCCCGTGCGAATCCGCTACGACAACAAGAAGTTGCAGACTTCGCTGTTCTTCCTTGGCAATTCGACATACCTGCCGTCGGGATTCGCCCCGTCGCGCCGAACCCGGATGGACGACGGTTTGATGGACGTCCGCATTCTCGAGACCGGTCGCAAGTTCAGCAGGCTGCGCATTCTCGTATCGCTGGCGCTGGGCCGATTGGTGCGCAGCCCGCTCTATCACGAGATGCGAGTGCCCGAATTCGAGTTCAATGCCGTAGACGGTTCAACGATTTTGGCTCATGACGGCGAAGTCAGCACCGAATGCACCGATGCCAGCTTCAAGGTTCGATACCGAGTTCTTCCCGTGTTTCGTCCGCTGCCGTGACGCTCACCCAGGGTGGAAGTAACGCCAGACAGACGGCGAAATAGGCGTAGCCCAAGGCCCATCCGGCGATGATGTCGGAGGGGTGGTGCACGTTGAGTACGACGCGACCGATGCCGATCGTGACGACGATCAAGGCGCCCAATGCAACGAGCCACCAGCGCAGCGGTGGCCGCACGAAGGGCCAGGCGACCGCCAAGAGCGCCAGCACGCCGACCATGACGCCGAGTGCGTGACCGGATGGGAACGACAATGAATATGCGAAGACCAGCGCCGTCGGCGGCCGTGGGCGGTCGGCGAGGTGTTTCGTGAGCTCGATGATGGGTCCCGACAGCCCCACGGTGAGCATGACGAAGCCCACCAGTCGCCAATTGCGGCGCCGCAGCGCGACGATGACCACGACAAGACCAGCCAACCGAAACGCATTGGGCCCCAGCATGGTACAGAACACATCCCACGCCGTCACCCAAGCCGGATGCATGGAGCCGTAGTGGTAGGCGGGGTCGAGAGCCGCGGAGTCCATGGCCGTCAACCAGGGCCACCCCGAGGCGAAGCCGACCCACAGCAATGCGTATATCGCGATGGCGGCCACGGCGCTCGCCAGGAGCCCACGCGTCCTGGAAGTCATATAGATAGCTGTACCAGCCCTGCCGGGTAGCCGTTAGGGTGGCTGGCCATGGCCGGACTTTTCCGCAAACTTTTCCGCATCGGCAAGCTGCCTGCCGACATGCGTGCCGGGGTCGACTCGGAGGGTGTCATCTACGTCGGCGAGTACCTCGGCGTCGTCCTGCGCTTCACCGGCCAAGTTCCCGGTCGGAAGTCGGTGGGGCTGGTCCGCGGATACGGCGGGGCGCTGGCGTTGACGAACACGCGGGTGCTCGCGACGGTCTCCGCTGTTCCAGGCAAAGGCGGACGCGCAGTAGATCAGCCGTGGAACGCGCCCCAGTCAGGCGCTGTGATGGGCACGCTGTCGGAGTCCGGCCTGGTGCTGGAGGTCGCGGACCTGTCTCAGGTCGATCCGGAGTTCTCCGGGACTCTGTCGCTGACCTTCAAGGCTGAGTTGCCCGCCGATGTATTGTGCCGAGTCCCGTCGCGGACGCTGGCGTTCGATGTCCCACCGAAGTTCGTCTACAGCGTGCTCGGCATCCCCCGCGGCTGAGCTACGGTGCCTTTATGGCGGTGTTTCTGCGCAAGCTGTTGCGCATCGGCGGGCTGCCCGCTGAACTGCGGGCCGAAGTAGAGGCCGAGGGGATCATCTATTTCGCCGAGTACGTCCCGGTGACCCGAAGATTCAGTGGCAAGATCCCCGGCAAGCGCGCCCATGGCAATGTGGCGAGCTATGTCGGTTCGTTGGTACTCACCAATCGGCGGGTCCTCGGCACGCTGTCTACAGTGCCGAAGCTGGCGGGCCGCACCATCGACCAGCCTTGGAGCGCACCACAATCGGGCACGGTGACCGCCGACCTCACCGAGGCGGGTCTGCATCTCGAGGTCAACATCGCCGCGGTGGACCCGCGGTGCGAAGGTGAACTCTCGCTCCAGTACAAGACGGACATTCCGCCCGACGTCCTGGCGCGCTTACCTCAACGGTCGCTGGCCTTCGACGTCCCACCCGAATACGTATTCCGCGCGGTCGGAGTGCCCTACCACCCCTAGAAAGCGGCGGCCGCGGACCACAAGGCTTGCGCTCAGAATGGTGCCGGGTCGTTCTTGCTTGGGGGTCGTGGCCGGGTGGGGAAATAGCCTTCGTCGCAAGCACTTTCGGGATGCTCCTGCCGATGATTGCGCATCCGTTCGAGGGCTTCGGCGTGGATGAGGGCCTGGTTGGATCGGCGTTCGTCGGTGATGGCTTGGGTGCGGTTCTGGGGGCGGGTCTGGGTGCGCCGCGGCATGGCCAGCCCACGGGCGGCCGGGTCGGTGGTGGCGGTCGAGGGCGTGACGGTGACCGGTGCGGTGGGTCGGCACAGGGTGGGGAACAGGATTCGACTACCGGGATAGGTGGTGTAGGTCTGGCCCTGCGGTGAGGTCCACTGCACGGTGCCGTCGGGGAACTGCTGGTCCTGCCAGTCCCAGAATGTTTTGAGCAGGTGGTGTTTTCGGCATAGGCATTTGAGGTTGGACGCCTGGGTCGGGCCGACCGGGTAGGCGATGGTGTGGTCGATGTCGCAGCCATAGGCGGGGTGATCACAGCCCGGGAAGCGGCACGTCATATCCCGACACCGCACAAAGGTGGCCAGCACCGCCGACGGGAGGTAGCGCGGTTCGGGGGGTTTGTTGCCGGGATGCACGATTGGGACCAGCTTGGCGGTGCCCGCGACCTTCGCGGCGAGTAGGGGTGCGGGCAGCATGCCGCGGCCCAGGACCAGCGCCGGTGGGGTGGCGGCGATGACCGGTGTCCACGGTGCGGGGGTGAGGGCTTCGCGCAGGGTCATCTCGCGTAGCGGCTTGTCGACGGGGTGCGGTGGTTCGTGCCCGTCGAGCTGGGCGGGGGTGTCATCGGTGAGTGAGTCTTCGTGGGCGATGACGTGCACGACGACCGCACTCGGTGTGGCGTTTCTGGCGTCGCAGTCGGGGTTGTCGCATCCACACACCAGCCGGTCAGCTTTGTGCCCCAACGCGCCCAGGGCCGCGGCGCGGCGTTGGTCCAGGGTGCGCGGATCGTTCTCGCACACGGTGCGCGCGATCGCGTCTAACCGTTGGTCGAGCGCTTCGGCGTCGGTGACGATGAGCCGGCCCTCGATGAACGCCACACCTGACCCGTCGTCGGGGTCGTGGATATCGACACCGCAGCCGCGCGCGGAGTATTCGGTGCGCCGCACCGCGGCGGGGTCATACCGGTCGACCCAGTAGTCGATCTGAGTGTCGGTCTTGTGCGCCGAGAGCGATCCCCAGTCTTGGACCTGGGCGGCGATCTCGGTGTCGACTTTGGCCATCGCATCCGGATCACAGATCAGGCGGGTGCGGGCCACGATCGCTGACACCAGCCGGTAGGTGATCGCCCCGGCGGCGAACACCTCACCCACCCGCGGAAGGCGCTGGCGCAGCGCGTCGGCGATCAGCAGTTGATGCGAGGCCACCCCCAGCGACACGTTCTGCGCGGCGGCGATCGACGCCGCGACCGCGCCCCAGTTGTCCAGACACCACTGCTCGCGATGGTCGGACCCGTCGGCGGCCAGCATCCGTTCGAGTTCATCAGCGCAGGCGAACAATCGGCGCGCGCAGGCGGCGTTCTCGACCCGGGCCCACGCCCCGACCGCCGCGACACCCCGGCTGCGGGTGGCTGCCTCGACGAGTTGATCGAACATGCATTCGACACTAACCGCGCCCACGCCCCCGAACCACCAGCACAACCCAACCTGGGGACAAAACCGCCATTGGGGATAAGTTGCTTGGGATGAGTCAAAAGGTTGCGGGACTGGCGCGGCACCCTGTTGCGTGGACCGACGTGACGGATAAGGACACTGCGTGACCGAGCCGAGACGAGACAACCTGCTCATCGTGCATTGGCACGATCTCGGCCGCTATCTCGGCGTTTACGGCCACGACGACGTCTCCAGTCCTCGGCTCGACCAACTCGCCGCCGAAGGCATTCTGCTCACCCACGCACACGCGACCGCACCCCTCTGCTCCCCTTCGCGCGGCTCGCTCTTCACCGGCCGATACCCGCAGAGCAACGGCCTCGTCGGCCTCGCTCACCACGGCTGGGAGTATCGGACGGGCATCCGCACGCTCCCCCACCTGCTGTCCGAAGCTGGTTGGTACACAGCGCTATTCGGCATGCAGCACGAGACGTCGCATCCTCCGCGCCTCGGTTTCGACGAGTTCGACGTGTCGAACTCCTACTGCGAATACGTCGTCGAAGAGGCCGCCCAGTGGCTCACCGACCCACCCAGGCAGCCGTTCCTGCTCACCGCCGGCTTCTTCGAGACACACCGCCCGTACCCGCGGGACCGCTACGAGCCCTCCGACGCCTGCGGCGTCTCCGTGCCCGACTATCTGCCCGACACCCCCGACATCCGGCAGGACCTCGCGGAGTTCTACGGCTCCATCACCGTTGCCGACGCCGCGGTCGGCCGTCTCCTGGACAAGCTCGAGGAGACCGGGCTCGACCGCAGCACCTGGGTGGTGTTCATGACCGATCACGGGCCTGCGCTCCCCCGGGCCAAGTCCACGCTGTACGACGCGGGCACGGGAATCGCGATGATCGTGCGGCCGCCCCGCGATGAGGCGATCGGGCCGCGGGTCTACGACGAACTGTTCAGCGGCGTCGACCTGGTACCCACGCTGCTCGGTCTGCTCGGCGTCGACGTCCCCGCGGATATCGAAGGCATCTCGCACGCCGCCAACCTCCGTCACGGGCAGGCGGCACCGGCGCGCACCGAGGTCTACACGACCAAGACGTACCACGATTCCTTCGATCCGATCCGCGCCGTCCGCACCAAGGAGTACAGCTACATCGAGAATTACGCGGCACGCCCGCTGCTCGATCTGCCGTGGGACATCGCCGAAAGCGCGCCGGGCCAGACGGTTGCGCCGCTGACCCAGTCGCCGCGTCCTGCGCGCGAACTCTACGACCTGCAGGACGATCCCACCGAGGCGCACAACCTGCTCGGGCCCGACGCGTCCGACAAAGCCGAGGCCATCGCGAACGACCTCGCGCTGCTGCTCAACGATTGGCGCCAGAAGACGAACGACGTCATTCCGTCGGATTTCGCGGGCACCCGAATTGCGGAGCGCTACACCGAGACCTATCTGCGAATTCACGGCCCGTCGGTGATCAGCCGCTCCGCCATCGCATCCGAACGCGGCATCGAGGACGAGCAGATCTCCGGACAATAGTTTTCGTCACGGTGATTGTTAAAGCCATGCTGTGCAAGGTAATTCGGATGCAGTTAGGCTCGCGCATATGTCAGTCCATCCAACGGCCTACCTGGTGCTCGCGTCGCAACGCAGCGGCAGCACGCTGTTGGTCGAATCGCTTCGGGCGACCGGTGTAGCGGGAGAGCCGCAGGAGTTCTTTCAGTACCTGCCCACCACAAGCATGTCGCCGCAACCACGACAGTGGTTCGCCGATGCGGAGGACGAGTCGATTCTTCGCCTGCTCGATCCGCTGGACGAAGGCAAACCGGATCTCGCACCGCCGGAGATCTGGCGTGACTACATCCAAACTGTCGGCCGCACGCCGAACGGAATCTGGGGCGGCAAGTTGATGTGGAATCAGACGCCGCTTCTGCTGCAACGCGCGGCGGGCCTGCCGGACCGTGAGGGCGACGGCCTACTCGCGTCCATTCGCGCAGTCGTCGGCAGTGATCCGGTTCTGGTGTACGTCCACCGTCCCGATGTTGTCTCCCAGGCTGTTTCGTTCTGGCGCGCCGTCCAGACTCGCGTCTGGCGTGGACGCCCCGATCCACGACGCGACTCCCGCGCCGAGTACCACGCAGGAGCGATCGCCCATGTCGTCACGATGCTGCGGGAGCAGGACAAGGGTTGGCGCGGCTGGTTCGACGACGAGGGCGTCACACCAATGGAGGTGGCGTATCCGGTGTTGTGGCGAAACCTAACCCAGATCGTCGGCGACATCCTCGAGGCGCTGGGGCAGGATCGCCGCCTGGCGCCAGCGCCAGTGCTGGAGCGCCAGGCCGACCAACGCTCCGACGTGTGGGTGGACCGCTACCGCGCCGACGCGGAGCGTGACGGGCTACCGACCTGATGCTCACTTCACCTGTGCGACAACGAATATCCGGCGGAATGGAAAGAATGTCGTGCCGTCAGGTCGCATCGGGTAGGCCTCGTCGAGCATCGGGATCAGCTCCTCGCGGAACTGCTGCCACTGCGTCTCGTCGAGCCGGCTCTTCACCGGCGTCAGCGCTGTTCCGGTGATCCACTCCAGCACCGGGTTCTCGCCGCTGAGCTCGTGGACGTAGATCGTCTCCCACGCGTCGACCCGACAACCAGCGTCGGCCAGCAGCGCTGCATACCCCGCCGCGTCATCGACCTGTACCTCGCGGAACGGAAAGTCCCGCAACGGCTCTGACCACCGGTCCCGACGTGCGAGCGTGCGCACGGCCGCGTGCGACGGGGCGTCGAAGTTGCCAGGAACCTGCATCGCGATCCAGGCTCCGGCTGACAGCTGACCGGCCCATCGGACCAGCAGCTCAGCGTGGTCGGGCACCCAATGCAGCACCGCATTGGTCAGCACGACGTCGGTGTCGGATTGCGGTACCCAGTCGCCCACGTCGCCCACGTCGGCATCGACACCACGGTCACGCGCCGCCTCCACCATTTCCGGAGAACTGTCCCAAGCCTCGATCGTGGCGTCAGGCCAGCGTTGCGCCAGGCTGACGGTGAGGTTTCCCGGACCGCATCCAAGGTCGACCACCCGCCGCGGCGATTCGGCCGCCACCCGCGACATCAAGTCGACAAACGGCCTGCCGCGGTGGTCGGCATAGGTCAGATAAACGTCAGGATTCCACATGGGGCCAGTCTTGCACTCAGGTTACGATGCGGAACGTGACCACTTCGGACACCACCCCGGTGGATCCACCCATCCCCGTACCCGATGTCCCCGGGGCTGACGCAACCGTCCAAGGACTCCCGCGTCGCGGCGATCTCACACTGCGCCAACGACTCATCGTGGACTCGTCCGCAGTGGCCGACATCGCCCTACGGACCGCCATCGCCTCGCTGCTCGCGACGACAATGCTGCCGACGCTCGTCGGCGGGCTGCGCGGCAGCCGAGCGCGGGCCGAACAAGATCAATTGCGGTTCTACGCCGAACTGGCTTCGGCGAAGGACCCCACGTTGTCCTTTCCCACGCCGACCGAGGTGCCGCGGGTCGCCTCACGCCCAGCCAGCCCGATCGCCGAGTGGATCGCCAAGGGCAATGTGCACAACATCCGTTTCGACAGCAGCTTCGAAGCGGTCAATCCGGCGTTACGTGAACAGTGCCGAGGCTTCGCGCGCAACAACGTAGTACATGCCCAACACTGGCGCCACGACGACGGACCCCACCCGACACTGTGCGTCATTCACGGCTTCATGGGGTCGCCGTATCTGTTCAACGGCCTGTTCTTCTCGCTGCCGTGGTTCTACCGGTCCGGCTACGACGTCCTGTTGTACACCATGCCGTTTCACGGCAGCCGCGCCGAAAAAGGCTCGCCGTTCAGCGGTTACGGCTTTTTCGCGAACGGCTTCTCCGGTTTCGCGGAAGCCATGGCACAGGCCGTGCACGACTTCAGGTCGATCATCGACTACCTGGAGTTCACCGGCGTCGACCGCATCGGTCTGACCGGAATGTCGTTGGGCGGCTATACCTCTGCGCTGATCGCCAGCGTCGACGACCGGATCCAGGCGGTCATTCCGAACGTTCCTGTCGTCGCGCCCGACCAAACCGTCGACGAATGGTTCCCCGCCAACAAGGTCGTCCAACTGCGGAGCCTGCTGTCGAACACCGACTCGGAGCTCACCAAGGCGGCGACACGTTTCTCGTCGCCGCTGAACTACGAGCCTCTGGTTCCCAAGGACCGGCGGCTGATCATCACTGGTCTCGGTGATCGGCTGGCGCCGCCGGAGCAGGCCGAAATGCTATGGGAGCACTGGGATCGCTGCGCGTTTCACTGGTTCCCCGGCAACCACATCCTGCACGTCAGCCAGCCTGACTACCTACGCAGGATGACCCGCTTCATGCGCGATTTCATGTTCGACTGACCAACGGCCGCCCACCATCCATCCGGCCGGCTCGAGCAGTCCCTGAGGCAGTGGGCTGCTCGGGATGTCGAGGCGTTCCGCCGAACCCGGCGCCAACGCGGTGAGCAACAGTCCCTGAATGCCGGGTTGGGCCGTGAGACCGGCCATGGGCGTACCGCGCGCCGGTTCAGCGGTCCGGATGGCGCACAGTGCTCGCACCCTGGGTTGTGCTGAGGTGCCACCGAATTCGAGTGCTGTCCAAGTCTCCGTCGGCTGCGACCACAACTCGGCGAGCCGATCGGGGAGGGCGTCGTCGACCGGGATTCCATACGCCGAAACGAATCCGCCGTCGTCCCGGACTCCGCGCCACTTCTCGCGGCCGCCACCGGTCAGCGGCGTCGGCGCACCGTCGACGATGACCGCCAGCAGACCATCCTCGCGGAGGTGATCGGCGAGTCGGCGACCGACGATCTGGGCCGTGTCCGACAGGGGGAGGTCGCCGGAACGGGCCCTGAGCGCCGCCAGGTTGTCGACGGCGCGCAGCGTCATGCTGATCCAGGTCGAGCGGACGCCACCGTCGTCGCGGTTGGTCACCCGGACCTTGTCGCAACGGATGCCGAAACGTTCGACGTACCCGGCCACCGTCGGAAGCGAAAGGCCCATTCCGGCCGGATCGTCGACGTGCAATACAACGGTGGCTTCGCCGGCCGCCGTTGGCTTCGGCTTGGAATGGTTCCGCCGCCAGATCGCGAAGACACGACCGATCATCTGTGTCACGAACAGTCCACGCCACCAGGCGAAGGCGAACAGCGTGACGCCGATGGCGACACCGAAAACCCACCAGTCGGTGTCGGACTCCCACGGGTAGGCCATGGCAGCGGGAACGATGAGAAGTAGCGCGAGCGCGATTCGGATGGTCACTTTGTCTCCGTCTTTCGTCTTTGGGCGGCGACCCCCGCGGTGACGGCGGCGACCAGCGCCAGCACACCGGTGCCGACGAACGCGACCGTGCGCGGCGTGTTCTCCGGTGGTGCCGGCTGCGGCGGGGCGGCTATCGGCTTGGGTTGAGGTTCACCGGCGACGTCGCTCGCGGCGCTGACGTCCCACGTCAACGACGCGACGGCATCGACGAGCCCGGCGCCGGTCAGGTTGGACGGCGCGCGAGCCGCCCCCTGCGCGCCCGCCGTCAGTCGTTCGACCACCTGCTCGGCGGTCAACTCCGGAAATCGGCTGCGCACCAATGCCGCAACGCCGGAGACATACGCAGCGGCGAAGCTTGCGCTGTTGAGGGGGAAAAGCTCACCCTGCTCGTTGGGCAACGCGTTGGCGAGCCCGCCACCATCGGCGTTTCCGACCGAAGTGATGTTCTCACCCGGCGCCGCGATTCCCACCCACGGGCCGGCCATGGTGAAATTCGAGGCCGTGCCGGTCGAATTCAATGAGCCGACGGACAGGACGTACTGCTGCCACCACGACGGGATCGAGATCTCGGTCACGCCTGCCCAGTTTCTCGGGTCCTCGGGGCGACCCGGATCCGACAGCGGATTCGACGGACAGGCCGAACCAGGATTCAATCCGGCCTTGTTGTTACCGGCCGCCGCGATGATGACGGCGTCCTTGTCGACCGCGGCGTAGCGCAGCGCGGCGCCGAGTTCGGTCTGTTCGACAGTCTTGTTGGCGGGCAGGCACGTCACCGCCGAGATGTTGATGACGCGGGCACCGAGATCGGCCGCGCGAACGACGGCCCGTGAGAGTGTTGCGACGTCGAGCGCCACCCGTGCGGTCAGGGGATCCTCCCCGGTGTCACGAGGTGCGTAGCGCGCCGATGTCGACCGGATAGACAGGATCCGTGCCCCGGGTGCAACTCCGGAGAAATCGTCGTCACCCGGTTGTCCGGCGATGAGGCCGGCCACCAGAGTTCCGTGTCCGTCGCAGTCCACCAGACCGTCGGTGGTTTCCACGAAGTCGCCACCCGGGTCGACGTTCGGCAGGCGTGGTCCGGGCCGCACGCCGGTGTCGAGTACCGCCACGAGTTGTCCGTCGCCGCGGCTGTACTTCCACGCCCCGGAGAGGTTGAGCATCGATGAGTTCTGGTTGACCGCACCGGGATCGCTGCCCGGCAGCACACCGGTCGCGACGCACGGGTTGCGCTGCGCCATCGGCAGTACGGGACCCGGCGCCCCAGAAGGCGGCGCCGCCCCGGCGTCCAGTTCGGGCGGCGTGATCGCCCCTGCCGCAGGACAACTCACCGTCGCGAGGGCCAGCATCGCCGTCGTGGCCGCAAGCGCGCTACGCAGCATCGCGTACGTCACCGATGCCTCATCGATTCAGCACCCAGGCGAACAGTCCAACCAGATACGCCAGCACCGGAATCAGCGACGCGTCGACACCGGAGGCGAGGAAGCCGACCAGACGGCGCATCGGCAACGAATAGGTGTCCGGCGATGCGACCCGCGGGACGAGCGCCGCGAACACGAACACGGCCGTCAGACCGGCCAGTGCCGCCAACGTCCACCAGGCCGCGGTATAGCGGTCCTCGGCGGCGAACCAGACGAGGAACAGGGAACCCATCAGGAACGGCTGGGCGAGCAGCCACGCCTTGCACGGTGCGGAGTCCCACACCCGGGCGCGCAACACCGCGCCGAGCGCGACCGCACCCACGACGTACCACGCCCAATACGAAACTCCGGTCGGGCCGGCAATCAGCCAGGTTCCCACGGTCCCGAGCACCACACCGCCTGCGACGAAACCGGTTTGGTGCGAATCGGTCACGCGCACCCGACGCGGGAGGTCTTCCAGCACTTTGAGCGAGGGCGGCGGCGGCGTCGGGTCGCCCGGCGCGGGGATCACCGGCGCAGGCAGGCGCGACCATGTCGCGGAGAGTTGCGGGGCCTGCACGGTGACCACGAGGGCCAGCACGATCAGGATCGAGGCGATGACGACGGCGTCCAGCTGCAAGATCGTCGCAGCACCGGCGGTGAGGACGGCGGCGGCACCCACCACGGTCACTGCGGTGAAGACCGCGATAGCGCGCTCTGCGACGGTGATGCTGACGATCGCCCACGCCGTCACGCCGGCCGCGGCAAGCAGCACCTGCGCCGCGCCGGTCTCGCCGGGTACGGAAAGCCCGAGTGCCGCGGCGATCGGGACCAGCGCTGTGATCGACAGCGCGGTGGCTAGTTTCGGCGCGCGTCCCCACGCGAGCATGGTGACGAGCACGGAGAGCACCGCGACGCCGCACGCCGCGATGAGCCCGGCGTAGCCGCCGACTGAGAGCCGGTGCGCGGTGGCGAACACCGTTGCGGTCAGGATGAGTGCGATCAGGGCCAGTGTTGCACCCCGCTGAATATGGCCTGCACTCCAAGGCTTTTCCCGTGCGGCAGAGAAGATGACCGCGGCGTCGCCGATGTCCTCCACGATCCGCGGTGCGGGCGGCCCGGCCGGTACCGGTTGCAGCGCCAGCAGATCGCCGTCGACCACGCCGACGGTGTTCAGTGTGGCGTCGAGGCTGAACGGCGCACCACCGATCGGGGCGAGCGAAAGCTGCACAGGGTCAGAAGAGTCGCCGTCATCCGTCGCCACCGCCATTCGCCTTACCGCGGGCAGGATCTCGCGCAGCGGAAGCTCTGTCGGCAGGGCCATGTCGGTGACTCGACCGCCGCCCGCAGAGTCTGGGCCGCCCGAGGCGAGCACGGCGACGCGAACGATCGGCATCACCGCCGAGGAGTTGGTGCCGATCAACTGACTGTCTGACGCCATTGCTGGTGTTCCGTTCTCTGGTCCGAGTCGAAGTCTCGGGTCAACTGCTGGTTGGGGAACCACTGCCCGTCGGGCAGCGTGGAAGTGAGCCGCTCTATCGCGGTGGCGATGGCCAGCGGCGTGCCGGGGGTGAAGGTCGAAATCCACTCCCCATCGAAGGCTTTCGACGGGGCGACGAGGACACGCCCCTCTCGGGTGTCGACGACGCTGACGCCGACATTCGTGCTCACGCGATGGCCGTCACGGTGGTCGCCGGCGACGATCTCCACATAGCTGCGGTCCGGCGCGTACGCCGCCGTCACGACTGCGCGCGCTGTCGCGGGGATGCCGAGGAACTCGATGACGTCATCGAGCGCGGCGCCGTCGCGCAGCTGCTCGTCGGCGCGCGCCCCGGTCCGTGCGGGAATGGTGAACTCCTCGAATTTCGCCGGCGACCGTCCCGACAGCCCGGCGGTCAGGACGGGCACCAGTGCCTGCGGATGGTCGATGTCCAGGGCGGTCAGCGTGATCAGGCCGCCGCCACGCAGCGCGACGATGTGCTGTTCGGTCTGCTCAACGCGACGTGCGACGTGGCCGCGCAGCATGTTTCCGGATCCGCGAACAAATCTGAGGTCGATCCAGCGCCGGGGCCGGCACGTCGTCGTGACCCATTGCCGAACACCGGGATCGATGACCCCGTCCCCGGTCATCACCCCCAGTGCCTCCAGCTCCGCGGAGAGCCTGGCCGCGACCGCCGCGCGCTGCGCGTGATCGCTGTAGGGCGGCGTGATGGCGAGAACCCAGGGAAAGCTCCCTGCTCCCAACGCATCAGCGACAAACCAGGCCTGCTCCGCGGTCAGCTCGACTGCGTTAGCGGTCAACGAACCTCAGCCACCCCACTTGGCGCCTTCGGCCGCGTCGCGGGCGCTCATCGACATGGTGTTCGTCTCGTGGGTGGCGGCCATCGCGCGGTAGGCCCGCACGAGCTCCTCGAGGCTGGTGTTCCATTGCGCCTGCCACGCCTGGTAGGTCATGCCGGTATCGCCCTGCCACGCGCTCGCCAGCGCCGCCTGCTCGGCGGCGATGTCGGCACCGACGCCGTGCATCGCACCGGCATAGCCGGCCATCTCGCCCGCGTGCCCGAGCATCGCCGGGTAGTTGTACATGATCTGCGACATCAGGTTCTCCTCTGGTCAGTCGGGAAGTTCAGATCTCAGATGGCGGTGTAGGTGCTGGCCGCTGCGGCGTCCTCGGCAACGTAAGTGCCTGCGGCGTCGCCGAGGTTGATCTGCGCGATGTCGAGCAGCGAGTTGATCTTGGCGGACACCTCGATGAAACGAGCGTGCGCAGCCTGGAACGCAGCGGACGATTCGCCCATGTGGAAGGCCTGCGCCGACTGCGCCGCCTGCTCGGCCTGGGCCATGGTGCTGCGCATCAGCGCAGCCTTGGCGGCGAACGCGGCCTCCGACGAGACCAGCTGCGGGATGTGAGCGTCCAACATGCTCATGGCTTTTCCTTTCGATTGTTAGCTCTGTCGTGGGCGGAGTCGGTCGAACAGTCTGCTCAGTTGCGCGTTCCCCCCTCTTGGTCCCAGTCGCCAGGCAACATGGGTTCTGTGGGACCGCCGCCGAACGAGTCGCCGGAGAGCTCAGTGAGCCCGGTGGCCTGCTCCGTCTCCGACTTCGTTGCGGCACCGGTGAAACCGACTGTCCCAGCGCCGCGTTCGGACGCGCGCATGCGCGAGCGCGGTTCCGGCGGCGTGTCCTCGGCTTCGGGTTCGTAATCCATGAACGCGTCGGCGTACTGGCGCTGGTGGATCGGCCGCGCACGCTTGCGGCGGGCCTTGCGTTTTGCCAGCGACGACGCCGCCGCGGCGGCCGCGGCAGATGCCGCGATGTCGGAGGCGGGCGCCTTGGCTCCGATACCGTCCCGGAACGTCGGGGAGACACCGCCGTCCGGGCCTGCACCGGGAATCACGTACGGCAGCGCCGCGCCGACACCCGGTGCCGGCGCGGCGCCCGCGGGCGCGGACCCGGCGCTGACCGACGGTGACGGCGCGGCAGTTCCAGTGGGCACAGTCGGTGCCACCGATGTCATCGGCGGCAGGCTCTCCGCCCGCGCGACCGGAACACGTGCGGGGGCCGGCGCGGGCGCGGGGGCAGGCGCGGGCGCGGGAACCGCTTGTGGCGGGTTCAGATACTGGTAGATGAGCCCGATCATGATCGGGAGGAATATCGGAGCGGCGAAGATCATCGACCAGGTGGTCCATCCGAGCGGCTGGGTGATCGCCTGGTATGCGATGAACAAGAGCAGCACCCCCGACGACGGATTGCCGAGCCACCCGAGGAAGTTGTTCAGGAAGTCGCTCAGGAAGTCGAAGATGGCGCGAAAGAAGTTGCGCACGAAGTTCAGGATCGACTCGAAAAAGTCCTCGAAGAACTTGACGATCTGCTGCAGCAGATCCGAGATGGAGTCCGCGACGTTCAGCGCCGCACCGGAATCGGCGGCCGTCACCATCGCTGCGGACTGCTGCGCGTCCGCTGCCGCCGAACCCGCTTCTCCGACACCGGGAGTCAGCAGGAACGGCGCGGGTATGGTCGTCGGCGCGGCGGCCACCGCGGCGCCGGACACCGCCTGATACGTACTCATGGTCGTGGCGGCCTGAATCCACATCCGCACGTAGTCGGCCTCGTTCAAAGCGATGGGAATCGTGTTGATCCCCAGGAAGTTCGTGCCGACCAGTATCCCGTGTACGGCATGGTTGAGCGCCAGCTCGGCCAGCGTCGGCATCGTCGCGAGCGCCACGCTGTAGGCGGCGGCCGCCGTCTCGTGCTGGACGGCGGTCGCCGTGCTGTTGGCACTCGCCTGCGCCAGCCAGGCCAGGTACGGGGTGTGTGCGGCGACATACTGCTCGGCGCTGGGGCCCTCCCAGGCGCCGCCCTGAACCCCGCCCAGCACGCCGGTCAACTCCGCTGCGGCCGAGGCATATTCGGCCGCCAACGACTGCCAAGCCCCCGCGGCTGCCAGCAGCGGACCCGGACCAGGGCCTGCGCTGAGCATCGCCGAATGCACCTCCGGCGGGAGAGCCATCCAGATGGGGGCGGTCATGTTCAGCTACCGAGCGGCCCGTGGGCCGCCAAATAAGACACAGCAGCCATCGCGTCACCGCTGAGATAGCTGGCACCGGACTCGCCGACTCCGACGCCAGAACGTCCGAGTTCCTCGACGCCGAGTGCGGCCATCGTGTTGTGCTGCACGCCGCGCGCGCTCATCCCCGCCGCGGTCTGCAGCGACACGGCATCGGCGGCCGGCGGCAGGACGGCGGTGATCAGGGGCGCGGCCGCGGCGTGAGCGGCGGCGAGTCGGGCGGTCAGTGCCTCGACCGCGGCGCTCGCCGCGACAAGACCCTCGGGAACTACGCTCAGAGTCATCAGTTGAACTCCCTTCCTCTGTTTCCGTTAATTCCGGTGCTGCCTGTACTGCCTTGGACGGTGTCCGCGAGCGGATTGACGATCTGCAGGAACGTCGGAGCATCGCCGTCGTCGAGCAACATGGCGCGACCTGCGGGCAACCTACGGAACCGGTGGCCCCTGATCTTGCCGCTGTCCTGCGGGTTACCGGACAACATGACGATGGCGGCTTGTAGCTCGTTCAGACGCCGCAGCAGCGGCGCGGTCATCAACGCGTGCGCCGATCCCGTCGCTCGCGCAGTGACAATGACGCGCAGCCCCAGCTCGCTCGCCTGCGACAGCAACCCGATGATGCCGGTCCACGGACGCTGGCCGACGAACGGCCCGCTGACCGCGGGAGCGTCCGGGATCTGGTCCACGTCGTCGACGATCAGGTAATGGGTGTGGCCATCGGCACCTGACTGGTAGGACCACCTGCTCAACTCTTGCGGGCTCAGCCCCGCCGGCGGTCGACGCTTTTCCAAGAGTGCCGAGAGCCCCAGCATGGCGGGCGTGATCCGATCGATGTTCGGGGTGTACTCGTTGTCGGGGAACAACGGTTCCTCGACGAGGTGCAGACGGCGGTCGACCACCGTGAACGCCACGCGGTCCGGCGTCGAGTTCTCGCGGATCGTGCGAATCACATGGCGCAGCAACGTCGTCTTGCCCGATTTGGAGTCACCGAACACCATGAGCAACGGATTGTCCGAGAAGCTCAATGACACCGCGGCCAGATCCTCCTCGCGCTGGCCCACGACCACCCGCTCCGGTGCCGGATACAGCGGCGCCACCGCGGCCGGGGCCAGCTCCAGCGGCAGCAGCCGCACCGGCGGCGCCGCGACACCCGGATACCGCGCATTGATGACCGCGATATCGCGCAGCGAGGGCTCCGCGACGAGGAAGTGCTCGGCCGCCATCGTCAGGCCGCGGCCCGGCTGGTCGGCGGGCACGGCTTCGGCGGGCCTGCGCAGCGCACCGGTGATCCGCACATTGCTGTCACGCGCATCCGCGAGCTTGAGCTCTAGCCGCAGCCCGAGCCCGTCGCGCATCGCCAACGGCACCTCGAGCCAGTTCGGCGTGGTGATGACGACGTGGATGCCGTAGGACATACCCGTATTGACCAGCTCGGTGACTTTGGCCAGCAACGGGTTTCGGGTGTTGAACGTGTCGGTGTTGTCACGGCTGAACGCGTACAGGTTGTCGATGACCAGAAATACTTCGCCGTACTCGTCGCGTTCCCGGCCGTTGCCTACGTGACCGCGAGCCTGGCGGGCCCGCAGCAGCTGTTCGAGTTCACCGAACGTGCGCCGGATGCGTTCGGGTTCCAATGGCGACGCGACACTGCCGACGTGGGCGAGGTCCTCCAGCTCGCGCAGCTGACCGCCGCCGTAGTCCAGGCAATAGAACGTGACGTCGCGGGGCGAGTGCAGCGCGGCGGCCGACAGGATGAACGTCTGCAGCGCCGTCGTCTTGCCCGACCTCGGTCCGCCGTGAATCAGCACGTTGGCGGCGGCCGACGTCGCGTCGAAGATCAGCGGATCACGCCGCATCGCGAACGGTCGGTCGATTTCGCCCAGCGGCCAGCGCCATTCACGCTCGGACACGTCCGCACGGGCGAGCAGCTCGTCCAGCGGTATCGGCTCGTCCAGCGGGGGCAGCCACAACCGCGGCGCCTTTGGGCCGTAGTGCGAGAGCTGGTCGCCGATAGTGGCGACGAGCTTGCGCGGCGGACGGTCCTCGTGCGCCGCTGGTTCGACGACCGTCACCGTGTCCGCGGGCGCCTCTACGTGGCCGGCGGTGAACAGCTGCGGTGCCGGAAGCGATTGCACGACAACTGACTTCTCGACCCGGGGCGGATCGTAGATGCCGTCGACATAGGTGCTGCGGAACTTGACCGGCATGGCGCCGGGCGTCGGCACCAGGTAACCCTCACCCTTGTGGTCCGGCCCCGCCTCGATGTGGAACGCGTCCTCGACGCCGATGATCTGGCGGCTGACGGCGGGGCTCGCCACCTTCAGCCCGATGCGGTACGAGGTGTTCTTGTCGATGTCCTTGATCCGGCCGACGTCGAGGGTCTGCGATGCGAACAGGATGTGGATGCGGAACGAACGGCCCTTGCGCGCAACGTAGTCGAAGAGATCGGCGTACTCGGGATGGTCGGACAGCATCAGCGAGAACTCGTCGGCGACGACGAGCAGCGTCGGCATCGGCGGCAGATCGTAGGACCCGTCCGTCGACGAAGAACGGAAAGCCTCGTACTCGAGAACCGAGCTGAAGGCACTGCCCTGCACCCGCCGGCCTGCTTCCATCAGCAACTGTTCGCGGCGCGCCACCTCACCGCGCAGCGTGTCGGCGAACCGGTCGGCCAGCGAACGCTTCTCGGCCATGTTGGAGATGACGGCGACGACCTGTGGGAAGTCACGGAAGATGTCCGCTCCGGCCTCGCCCTTGAAGTCGGCATAGATGACGATCAGCCGGTCCGCGGAGTGAGTGGTCAGCAGCGACAACAGGATCGACATCAGCGTCTGCGACTTACCGGAGCCGGTCATTCCGATCATCAGACCGTGAGGGCCCATGCCCCCCTCTGCTTCGTCCTTGAGATCGAACTCCAGCGGATCGCCGGTGGACGTGACACCGATGGGCACCCGCAGCTCGTCGGCACGCGCGCGGGGCGCCCACAGACTCGCCACGTCCAGCGCCGCGGCGTCCGAAATCCCGAGCAGCGTCGAGAACGTCGCCACCCCGGCATTGCTCGTACGCGCGTGGCTGGGATTGGAATCCCAGCGGGACAGCCGTCGCGCGACGTGGCGGGCCTCAGCGACATCGAGATGATCGGCCGCATCGACATACGGTGCCCAGCCGCCGGATTGCCACCGCTCGAGCCTCCCGTCCACGACGCGCAGGATGGGCCGTTCGGGGTCGGGGTACTGCTCGCGGTGCGGAGGTTCGGCGATGCGCTGCACCAACGTCACACCGGACAACCCGCCGCGCGGCACCAGGATGTTCGGATCGGCTGTGCTGTTCTCCGGATCGTCGACGACGATCAGCAGGTGCTTGACACTGGAATCCGCGTCGGAGCCGAACGGTGCGCGGTCGTCGAGCACCGGGTCTAGCAGCGACCGCAGTTGTGTAACGTCGTCACAGAGATAGCGCGCAGGGCCCGCACCGTCCGATGACCCCGGTATGTCATTGTGCGGCAACCACTTCAGCCACGACCAGTCGTCGCTCTCGACGTCCGGAGACGCCAGGGCGACACCGAGGACGGCGGGGTCGTGCCAGGTGACCGCCTGCATGAGCCACGCCCGCAACGCACCACGAACCTCGTCGGGCTCGCCCAGCACGGAGATCCGCGAGACCTTGGCCAAATCGATCGCCGCGGGAACTGCACGCACCGTGCGCTGCACGTCGAGCAGTCCGCGCAACGTGGTGTGCGAGACCGGTTCGAGGTCGACCTCGTCGGCGCTGTCCTTGACCCGCAGCGCGGCGCCCAGCGGTGCATCGTGCAAACCCGTTCGCACCACGAGGAAGTCGCTGTCGTGCGGGTCGCGCTCCCACTGGCGGCGGGTGCCAGGCACCTCGGCGAGCAACCTGGGATCCGGATGCGACCACTCGAGGGCGGCACGCTGTTCGGCCGCGTGCGCGCGCACGTTGTCACGGACCACCGACAGGTACCGCAGGTAGTCGGCGCGCTCGGCGTCCACCTCTTCGGTGCGCATCTTGTTGTCGGTGCCGCGGTATAGCGCTGTCGCGGCCAGCAGCAGGACGAACGGGAAGAACAGCGTTGTCGGCGAGATCAGCCGCATACCGGTGGCGACCAGCGCGACGATCATGCCGATGATGAGAATGACGATCAGATAGGGCAGCACCCGCCGCAACAACGACGGCGGCACCATCCGGGGTAGTTCCGGTGGCGGTTCGATCGTGATGGTGCCCTTGCGCAACGTCGGTGGCGCAATCCTGCGACGCGCTTCGAAGATGAGCCGACTCACGATGGGGTCTCCCTCACGACTGCGGGGCGGGGGTCGGCTGCGAGCCCGTCGTGGGCCAACAGGGCGTCGGCACGCGACAACGTCGGGCCCTCCGCGAACTGGCTCAGCATCGACCACGGAATGGGTAGCGGCGGCGGGGTCAGTCCGAGCGCCGCGATCGTCTTCTGGTCACTCTCGGTGTCGAGGCCGTACCGCACGCCGGTGTCGCTGAGCCAGAAGATCGCCCCTCCGACCGGCTGCGTCGACGTCCCTCCGCCGTCCTGGCCAACGGTCTGCACCAGGAAGCCTGAGCCCGGTGTCAGCACGACGCGGTCCGCCGTGGTACCCGATCCGGCTCCGACCAGTGCGACGGTGCGCAGTTCGTCGGCCACCGGAAGCGTTACGCCGGAACGCAGCTGAAGCGTTCCCCCGGTCGCATCCGCGGGCCGTGTCCACTGGGCGCACGTCAGCGGTGCGTCGGTGGCGTCGACGATCGTGACCGGCTCGCTCGGATACGCGTCGTTGTCGATACCGCTCGCCACCGGCGCCTTGGCGATGTCGTCGGCGCCCAGTCGTGGCGGCTGGTTGAGTCCGAACGAGTTCGTGTTGCGCAGGATCGCGGCGACCACCGGCGAAACCGGTTGCAGCCCTTGGCGAAGCACCGCGTAGTGCTGTAGTGCATTGTCGGCTCCGAACGATGTGACGACCGCACCGACCGGTGCCGGCGTCGGCAGCGTATAGCTCGTCGGCTCACCCGCACCCTCGATGACGGGCGCACTCAGCGCGGGAGCCTCCGGAATTGCGTTGAACAGTCCCGGAGCGACGGTGCGACTGGCGGGCGCGTCCGAACCCAGACCCAGCGCACCGGTGACCGCGCGATCGTTCAGGTCGATCGTGCTGCGACGGCCGCCCCACAGCAGCCATGTGCCCGCCTTGGGTCCGGACTCGTTGGAGACCAGAATGACCTCGTTCTTGGGCAGCACCGCGGCGCGTTCGCCGCCGTCGGCCAGCGGGGCGGCGATCAGCGTAACGCCGGTCGCCGGTCCGGAAGCTCCGTCGCAGACCGTCCAGTCCGCGTCGCCGGTCGTGTTCTGCACCATGCGTTCTGGCGCACCGGGGATGCCGATCAGGTTGCCGCGCGCGAACTGGTCGATCTCGCTGGTCTTCACCGTGGTCGGGTTGTCGGGTCGGCCCGCGATCAGGCGCGCGGAGGTCAGGTTCAGCACCGGGTGCAACTGGTCACCGAGGCGGACGTAAAGCGCCGACGTGGTGCGGTCCGCCAGGATCGCGTCGTTGCCCGCCACGCCGCCGGGCCTGATGAGCGAGAAGATGAAGCAGCCGGCGAGACCGGTGATCAGCACGAGTGCGCCGACGAGGACTGCGCGCGACTGGGTGCGCAGCGGATCGACGAGCATCCGGGTGTCGTGCAGTGCGACACCGGATGCGATGCGCCGCATGATGAATCGCCAGCCCGAGACCTGATGACGGGTGACGAATCCGCGCCGGTAAGCGACCCGGTCGGGGTTCTCGTTGACCGGGGTTCGAGAGGTGAACTCGCGGCGGTCGCCACCCCCGTCCTGGCCGCTCATTCGGACACCGACAGTCCGAGGCCGCGCAGCAGCGGGACGGCAGATCTCGTGACGTCCTGGTCGGTGATGGTCATCAGCTGGTCATCGGTGAAATCGTCTGTCTGGGAATGGTCGAGGCGGAATTCCCGCTCCTCTTCCGAACGCTCAACGAGGTTGCGGACGAACCGGCCGTTACCGGCGATGTCGAGGTTGCGTCGCTCGACTCCGTTGGCGTCGGGGGTGGTGACGGAGGCGAGCTGGCCGAACAGCATCTCCATGTGTTGTAGCGCCGCCGGCTCGAAGACGCTGTCTCGCTTCTCGGCCATGCGCATCGCGATCTCCACCAGTTCATGCGGCGAATACGACGGGAAGTCGATGCTGCGGGTGAACCGCGAACGCAGACCCTCGTTGGTGTCGAGGAACGCGTCGAGGTCCTTGCGGTATCCCGCGACGATCACGACCAGCCGCTCGCGGTCGTTCTCCATACGGGCCAGCAGGGTGTCGATGGCGACGAGACCGAAGTCGTTCTTCGCGCCGGTCGACACCAGCGCGTACGCCTCGTCGAGGAACAGCACGCCGTCCAGTGCGCTGTCGATGACGCCGTTGGTCTTCGCCTCGGTTTCGCCGATGTGCTGGCCGATCAGGTCGGCGCGGTGCACCTCGCGCACGGTTTCCTTCTTGAGAATTCCCAGCCCGCAATAGATCTTGGCGACGACGCGCGCAATCGTCGTCTTGCCGGTGCCCGGAGGTCCCGCGAAAACCAGGTGGTTGGTGCGGTTGGCCACGGTCAGCCCGCGCTCCTGACGACGGATCGCCATGGCGACCGAGCTCTTCAGCCGGGCCACCTGGTACTTGACCTCTTCGAGGCCGATGAAATCGGCGAGCTCCGCCTCGGCCTCGATCAGCAGGTGGGCCTTGCGCTCCTTCGCGCCGGGATCAACGAAATCTGTTTCGGAGGGCTCGGTTTCGGGATCCCACGGATCGGTCCGGGCCTCGATCCTGGCTGCCGTCGTCGGCACGATGCCGTACGAGGTATCCGAGATCGCCATCTCGACTTCTTCGTTCTCGGGGTTGGCGGCGTAGAGCTCGGCGAGCACGTCGGCGGCGTCGAGGTCCTCGCCCTGCGCGCGCAGAGACAGCGCCCTGGCCAGTGCGCCGTCGACGGCCGCGACCGCGACGGGCCCGGAGGGGTCCTCGAGGTAGGACAGCGCCGGCGCGAACATGCCCAACCTCGCGAGCGACGTGCCCAGGGCGATACGCACGGCGTGTGCGTATCGCTCGTCCAACTTCGCGTCGTTGACGACGGGGGTGAGCAGGCGCACCACGTCCGACCATCGCTCGGTCCGGTAATACATCGCAACCCGCACCCACCGTGCCTCGAGCCAACTCGGCCGTCGGGCGATCAGGGGGTCGACGAGTTTGTCCGCCGCCGCATAGTCGCCGGCGTCGCACAGGGTTACCGCGTACGCCAGCGCGAAATCGTCGGGCGTCGAGGCCGCGAATTGGAGGTAGAGACCGGTGTCGTAGTCGAAAACCAGATCGCCGTCGGCGAGGTCGACCTCGCGCTGCAGCACACCAGCGGACTTCACCGTCCGCCACACGGCTTCGATGACCAGCGCGCTGGTATCGCCGGCGGCGGCCAAACCCGTCCACGCGTCACACTGCTCACGAGCGATTCGCGTGAGTTCGGCAAACCCGGAGCGAGCCGCCGAGAGATCCGGCGGGCGTCGCCGATCGTGGACGGACAAGCCCAGCGCCCGGCAACACGTCGCAAAACGACTCACGACGTCGCTGTCGACGCGGGACGTCGCAGCAAAATCCGTTGATAGAGGCACGCGCGCTTGTCTCCCCGTAAGTTATGCCAGGCTAACCTTCGTGAAGTTAGCATTGCATAACTTAACTGTCGAGACTCACGGTGTGGGTTACGACGTGACTGCACTCACCCCTTGATCGCGCTTACCAGACTGATCGTGCTGGTTATGGTGCCGGCGTCGGAGTCGAGCGCGGGGACCGGACGGCCGTGGGCCCGTAGATAATCCGGAAGCGGTGTGGCATCGGCGCGCCAACCCCTGGCCCCGAACCACTGGGCCGCCGGCTCGTGCTGCTCGTTGTATATGAGCTCGAAGAACGGACCGCCGTGCGCCGAGCCTCCCCCCGCCCGCTCTTCCTCTTGTTTGGCGACGAACGCGTCGGCATCCATCGGCACGGACTCCTCCACCGCGACGTGGCTGCCCGGCGCCGAGAGCGCGTCGATGCCGGCGAACAGCTGAACCTGCGCGGTCGCGGGCAGATAAATCAGCAGGCCCTCGGCAATCCAGGCCGACGGCGACGTGGGGTCGAAACCGTGATCGAGCAGTGCCCGTGGCCAGTCATCACGCAGGTCGACGGCGACTTCACGGCGCTGGGCGCTGGGCCGCACGCCAGCCAGGGCACCGCGCTTGAAGTCGAGAACCTGCGGCTGATCCAGTTCGTATACGACGGTCTCGGCGGGCCAGTCCAACCGAAATGCACGCGAGTCCAGACCGGCTGCGAGCAAGACGATCTGGCGTACTCCCGCGGTGGCGGCCCTGCTGAAGTAGCTGTCGAAGTATCGCGTCCGCACGCCTTGGAAGTTCACGAAGCCGACGCCGAACTCGGATCTCAGCGGGTGCTCGGGCGCCCCGCCGTCGAGCAACTCGGACCACTGGCCGCCCACGGCACGACAGAACACCTCGGCGAACGGGTCGACGGCGACGGGGTCGGGTTTCTGCGCCTCCAGTGCTCGCGCCGCGGCGACGAACAAGGCCGTCGAGCCGACACTCGTCGTGATGTCCCAGGTGTCGTTATCGGTACGCATGCAGCCGTTGTACGCGGCCAATCTGACAACCTGCTTACAGCCCAGGTGGCTGCCCGCTAGGTCAGGGGTCGGCCGGTCCGGATCCGCCAGTCGAGATCGCGCAGCATCCAGTTGAACGGGAAGCGCCGAATGAACCGCGGCATCACCTTGTTCACGGTGCCGATGCCCGTCATCACCCGATTGAACCTGCGTTGCTTGCTCGCGTCCCACGGCAGCCGCATCTCGTCGCGGAACCGTTGCGGCAGAAAGCCTGTGGTCATGAACAAGTTGACCGCGTCCAGCCGCTTCTGCAACGGCCGCGGCAACGTGGCCTTCCCGAGACGCCCGGCCGCGATGGGCCACAGATACTCATGAACGGCGTCGTCGATGTGGATCCGTTCCAGTGACTGCTGCCAGTACTCGTCGAAAGCCTTGCGATCGGCAGGCCACATCTCCGCGGGCACCTGCAACGTCGTACCGAGTGCCATGCCTTCGCGATAGTGGCGGTCCGCGGTTTCGTCATCCATCTCGCCGACGAAGATGCGATGGACGTCGACGAAACCCTTGTACAGACATGCCGCCACCCACATCTGCAGGTCCTTGTCGAAGGCGTTGTATTGCACCGGGTCGCCAGGCTTCGAGTACACCTGTGCGTGGGACTTGTTCACCGCGCGGCGATACAGCTTCTTCTGCTCGTCGGTGCCCGAGAGCGCGACCGCGAGATAGGTGAAGGTCGTCCTGGCCCGCTTGATGGGATGACGGTCGGCGCGTCCGCTCTCGACCCGGCTGTCCTTGACCCCGTACCCGACACCGGGGCGGGCCAACTCCATGATCACGTTGGCGCCTCCGGACAGCAGACCGATGAACGCGGCGTCATCCGCTGCGCCCATCCACCTCGGCGGCTTCTTACCGCCGGGAAGCACCGGGTCGTTGAGCGGACGCTCGACGTGATCGATCGGAACAGTGACCGTCATTGGCCGCCACCTATCGGTAAAGTGAGAACGCGTGTTTCCTGATATTGCCTGCGAATGTGACAGGTGTCAAGATGGCAGGCATGGCACAGGTCCGCCCCTATCGCGGCGTCGACGCGGGCGAACGCATCGCAGGTCGCCGTCGCCGCCTGCTGGATGCCGGGCTCGACCTACTCGGCGCCGCAGGTAAGGACCCCGCCGAGCTGACCGTCCGCGCGATCTGCGGGCAGGCCGCGCTCGGCGTTCGGTACTTCTACGAAAGCTTCAACGACAAGGATGACTTCGTCGGAGCGGTGTTCGACTCGGTGATCGCCGACATCGCCGCGACCACCCAGGCCGCCGTCGCGGCGGCGTCCCCGGCCGAGCAGGCCCGCGCCGCGATGGCCAACGTCGTCCGCACGATCTCCGCCGACCCCCGCGTCGGACGCCTCCTTTTCAGCGTCGAGCTGTCCAACACCGTGATCGTGCGCAAGCGCGCGGAGTCGACGGCCTTGTTCGCCGCCCTGCTCTTCGCCCATGAGGGCGTGAAGGGGGCGCTGGACAACAAAGCCGCATCCCACTTCGCGGTCGGCGGAGTGGGTCAGGCCATCAGCGCATGGCTGTCCGGGGACGTCGAACTCGACCACGACGAGCTGGTGCAACTGCTGGCCGCGCTGATCGATCAGCTGGCCGCGATGCCGCCGAGACCCTAGACGGATACCCGCGGCCGGCGATCCGCGGCCGTCTTCGGCTCGGTCGTCGTATCACTGTCGGTGAATTCCTTTGTCCAGCAGGCGAACTCGAGAGTGATGCCGTCGGGGTCGAAGAAGTAGAACGATCGCACGTACACCCCCGGATGTACCGTCGGGGAGACCTGCTGCTTGCTCTCGTCATGGTTGAGCACCGGGCCGACACGCACGCCCTTGTCCTTGAGTCGCTGCCGGTATTCGTCGAACTTCTCCGCCGGGACGTGGAACGCAAGGTGGTTCATGGTGCTCACGGCGCTCACGATGTCGCCGATACCCGGAATCGCCTCGGGCGACGAGATTCCCGGAACCCGATCCGGTGCGTCGGCGAACCAGAAGAACGCCACGCAGTCGCCGTTGCCCGCATCGAAGAAGAAGTGTTGTCCCATGCCCCCCGGCAGGTCGAGCGACTTGATCAACGGCATGCCAAGCACATTGCTGTAAAAGTCGACCGTCTTCGCCATGTCCGAGCACACGAGCGCGACGTGGTTGATGCCGCCGAGTTCGAACTCGGAATTCGGGTTGTTCGGCTTGATCATGTGTGGCTGCTCCTCTAGTCAAGCTCGATTTCTGAATCTAACATCAGGTTCAGGTTCGATCAATGGTGCGATCGACGAGCCGATCAATGGTCGAGGAGAGGCCGTGTCCGCAAGTTCTCGCGTGCAGCTTCCGACACTGCGCGGTCGGCGGACGCAAGCCGCGATCGACGCGGGAGCCCGATCAGTGATCGCCCGCAAAGGCATTCTCGCAACGACAATTTCGGATATCGCTTCCGAAGCCGGCAAGTCCACCGCATCGTTCTACAACTATTACGACTCCAAGGAAGCGATGGTCCGCGAGTGGGCCCTGCGGTTCCGCGACGAAGCCAGGGAGCGCTCGCGGGCAGCAGCCGAGCCGGGCCTGTCGAACTGGGAGCGCTCCTACCAGGCCGCGGCCGCACACTGGCACACCTATCGTCACCAACTCGCCGAGATCGTCAGCGTGTCACAACTGGCGATGGTCAACGACGACTTCGCGGAATACTGGAACGAAATCTGCTCGCTCCCGATCACGCTGGTCACCCACATGGTGAAACATGCTCAGCAACAGGGTTTCTGCGTGGATGATGATCCACATCTGGTGGCAGTGGCGTTGGTGTCGATGCTCAACCAATTCTGCTACACACAGTTGGCCGGGGACGCCCGGCGGGGTGGCGGGAAAGAACCCGTCGATGACGAGGCATGCATCACCACGCTTGCCAACGTCTTCTATCGGACGATCTATCACAGGGGGACCGCATGACCAGGGCACCATCGAGCGGCGCGACTCCGGGTGTCACCCGGGAATTCGTCGGTGTGCAGTCACCCACCGCACGTCGGGCGGGTGCGGGCGGAAACCCATGTCAGGGCCTCTACTACCGCGGCATAGGACGAAAACCGAAGGTGGCCATGATCGCCACGCACTACCAGATCGACTTCTCCGAACACTATCTCGCCGACTACATGGCGACCAGAGGCATCGGCTTCCTCGGGTGGAACACGCGATATCGCGGCTTTGAGAGCAGTTTCCTGCTTGACCACGCATTGGTCGACATCGGGGTGGGAGTGCGTTGGCTGCGCGAGGTGCAAGGGGTGGAAACCATTGTTCTGCTGGGTAATTCCGGCGGTGGTTCACTCATGGCGGCGTATCAGGCACAGGCCGTACACCACCACGTGACTCCGCTGGACGGCATGCGGCCCGCCGCGGGACTCACCGACCTGCTGCCCGCGGACGGTTTCATCGCAAGCGCTGCCCATCCCGGCCGTCCCGACGTCCTGACCGCCTGGATGGATGGGTCGGTCATTGACGAAAGCGACCCTCTCAGCAGCGATCCCGAGCTCGATCTGTTCAATCCGGAGAACGGACCACCCTTTTCCGAAGAGTTCGTCGCGCGCTACCGCTCGGCGCAGATCGACCGAAACAATGCCATCACCGACTGGGCCGAGAGCGAACTCAAACGCGTGCACGCCGCCGGCTTCTCGGACCGCCCGTTCACGGTGCTGCGAACCTGGGCGGACCCGCGCATGGTCGACCCATCCCTCGAGCCGACCCGGCGCCAGGCAAACTTGTGTTACGCAGGTGAGCCGATCAAGGCCAACCGATCCGCCCACGGCATCGCCGCGGCGTGCACGCTGCGCAGCTGGATCGGCATGTGGAGCCTGCGACACGCGCAGACCCGGGCCGAGCCGCACCTGTCACGTCTCGCCTGTCCCGCGTTGGTGATCAACGCCGAACAGGACACCGGTGTGTATCCGTCGGACGCGCAACGCATTTATGACGCCCTGGCCTCCGAGGACAAAGCGCAGTGCTCCATCGACACCGACCACTACTTCGCGACCCCGGGCGCACGCAGTGAGAAGGCCGATACCATCGCCAAATGGATCGCGAAGCGGTGGCGTTAGCCGTCGGCTCTTCGCGCTCATCGCTCAGAGTGCTGGCCCATTACGTTCCCGGTGACAAGGTCGCACAGTTCGTTGCGCCACAAGCGGATTGGCTCGACATTCACTACTGCGCCGAAGATGACGACGACACCTTTTATCGAGAGCTCCCCCATGCCGACGTGATCTGGCATGTGCTGCGGCCGATCTCGGGTGCAGATCTCGAACAGGCTCCGCAGTGCCGATTGGTGCACAAGCTGGGCGCGGGCGTCAACACCATCGACGTCGAGACGGCGACGCGGCTCGGCATCGCCGTGGCGAACATGCCGGGCGCCAACGCCCCATCGGTCGCCGAGGGCACCGTGCTGCTGATGCTCGCCGCGCTGCGCCGGCTCACCGAGCTCGACCGAGTCACCCGCGACGGCCAAGGCTGGCCCTCGGATCCGAGCCTCGGCGAGACAGTGCGTGACATCGGCGGGTGCACCGTGGGCTTGATCGGCTACGGCAACATCGCGAAGGCGGTCGAGCGAATCGTGGTCGCGATGGGTGCCCAGGTGCTGCACACCAGCACCCGCGACGACGGTCTGCCCGGCTGGCGCGCGCTGCCCGACCTGCTTTCGGAAAGTGACATCGTCTCCCTGCACATCCCGTTGACGGACCAGACCGCGGGCTTGCTGAGTCGCAGCGCACTCGCGTCGATGCGTTCCGATGCGGTGTTGGTGAACACCTCCCGTGGAGCCGTGATCGACGAGGACGCACTCGTCGACACGCTGCGATCGGGCGGGCTGGCGGCCGCGGGCCTGGACGTCTTCGCCGTCGAGCCGATCCCCGCCGGACATCCGCTCCTGACCCTGGCCAACGTGGTGCTGACACCCCATGTCAGCTGGTACACGCTGGACACCATGAGGCGGTATCTGGAGATGGCCGTCGACAACTGCCGCCGCATCCGGGATGGCCGGGACCTCGCCAATGTCGTGAACGGTATCGTGGTTCCCAACCGACCGGTTAATAGGGAAATGCCACAATGAGGTGCAACAACTATGCCCATCGCAATCAACACCGAGCACAATGACCTGGCCGATTCGGTCCGGTCCCTGGTGGCACGGGTAGCGCCGTCGGAGGTGCTGCACGAGGCACTGGAGACGCCGGTTCCCAACCCGCCGCCGTACTGGAAGGCCGCTGCTGAGCAGGGTCTGCAAGGTGTGCATCTATCGGAATCCGTTGGCGGACAAGGGTTTGGTGTTCTCGAGCTGGCGATCGTGCTGGCCGAGTTCGGCTACGGCGCGGTACCCGGTCCGTTCGTCCCTTCGGCGATCGCCAGCGCACTGATCGCCGCCAACGACCCCGACGCGAAGGTGCTGGCTGACCTCGCGTCCGGTGACGTGATCGCGACCTACGCGATCGACTCCGGCCTGACGGCCACCAGACAGGGCGACGACCTGGTCATTCGCGGTGAGGTCCGCGCCGTCCCCGCGGCCGCGCAGGCGTCGGTGCTGGTGCTGCCGGTCGCGATCGACAGCGGTGAGGAGTGGGTGATCCTCGACGCAGAGGCGTTGGAGATCGAGCCGGTCCAGAGCGTGGACCCGCTTCGCCCGGTGGCCCATGTGCGCGCCAACGCCGTCGAGGTCGGCGACGATCGCGTGTTGGGCAACCTGAGCCGCAACCACGCGCGCGCCGTCATATCGACGCTGCTGTCCGCAGAGTGCGTCGGAGTCGCGCGGTGGGCGACCGACACCGCGACGGCGTACGCCAAGATCCGCGAGCAGTTCGGTCGGCCGATCGGCCAGTTCCAGGCCATCAAGCACAAGTGCGCCCAGATGATCGCCGACACCGAGCGGGCGACCGCCGCGGTATGGGACGCGGCGCGTGCCATTGATGCGCACAGCGAAAACCCAAGCGATGAAACGGCTTTCGAGTTCGCCGCGGCTGTCGCTGCCACGCTGGCTCCGGCAGCCGTGCTACACACCACCCAGGACTGCATCCAGGTGCACGGCGGCATCGGCTTCACCTGGGAACACGACACCAACGTGTACTACCGCCGCGCGCTGCTGCTTGCCGCATGTTTCGGCCGCACCAGCGATTACCCGCAGCGGGTCGTCGATATCGCGACGAGCACCGGAACCCGCAAGCTCAACATCGATCTGGATCCCGAGACGGAGAAGCTACGCGACGAGATCCGCGCGGAAGTGGAGTCGCTGAAAGCGATTCCGAGCGAGGAGCGGACCATAGCGATTGCCGAGGGCGGCTGGGTGGTTCCCCACCTGCCCAAGCCCTGGGGCCGCGCGGCGGGTCCCGTCGAGCAGATCATCATCGCGCAGGAGTTCAGCGCGGGCCGGGTCAAACGTCCGGCGATGGGAATCGCGGCGTGGCTGATCCCGTCGGTGGTGGCATTCGGGACCGAGCAGCAGCAGCAGCGCTTCCTGCCACCGACGCTGCGCGGCGAAATGATCTGGTGCCAACTGTTTTCCGAACCCGGCGCCGGCTCGGATCTGGCCAGCCTGACCACCAAGGCCACCAAGGTCGACGGCGGTTGGCGGATCACCGGCCAGAAGATCTGGACCACCGGAGCGCAGTACTCGCAGTGGGGCATGCTGCTGGCCCGCACCGATCCGAGCGCCCCGAAGCACAACGGCATCACCTACTTTCTGCTCGACATGAGCAGTGACGGTGTCGAGGTGAAGCCGCTGCGCGAACTGACCGGCAACGCGATGTTCAACACCGTGTTCATCGACGATGTGTTCGTCCCCGACGACATGGTGCTCGGTGAGGTGAACCGCGGCTGGGAGGTCAGCCGGACCACCCTGACGGCCGAGCGCGTGTCGATCGGCAGCACTGAGCCACCGTTCCTGCCCGCCCTCGACGGCTTCGTCGACTTCATCCGCGACGGCCAGTTCGATCAGGTCGGTAAGAACACCGCGGGTCATCTCATCGCCGAAGGACATGCAGCGAAGGTGCTGAACATGCGGTCGACCCTGCTGACGCTGGCCGGTGGCGATCCGATGCCCGCGGCGGCCATCTCCAAGCTGCTGTCCATGCGCACGGGTCAGAAGTACGCCGAGTTCGCGGTGTCCTCGTTCGGCACCGACGGGGCCGTCGGGAATCCGGATACACCGCAGGGTAAGTGGGCCGAGTTCCTGTTGGCCAGCCGCGCGACGACCATCTACGGCGGCACGTCCGAGGTGCAGCTGAACATCATCGCCGAGCGGCTGCTGGGCCTGCCTCGCGATCCGTAAAAGCCCTCGACGGCGGGCGTACGATCGAACTGTTGGCTCACGAAAGGGTCGGCAGACATGAACCTTCTCAGACGACGCCCGTCGCATTTGATCATCACCGGTGCCGCGGCACTGGGGTTTCTGATCGCGCCCGCGGTGTTGACGGCGGAGTCGGCCATCGAGTCAGAGGCGGCGCCGTGCTATCCCGGCTTCGTCCCCGGTAACCCGTACGTCCCGTCCTGCAACGTCGGACCGCGCATCCCGAGGGTTCGCGGCGGGCCACCCGATCAGGCGGCAGTGATCGCGTGCCGCGATATCCCGGGATGCCTGTCCTGGTATATCAACCATCCGCACTGAGCGCGGTTGCTCCGTGCGGTACGCGGGAACCCGCTCGATATGACGAATGACGTCGAGAAGCGCTGGGACCGGCCCGGCGCCTTCCGCGCCGCGGCGGTCTACGTCGGTGCCGTCGTCGTTGTGGCGGGCATCGTCTTCGCCCTATACGGGTTGGCTGCCCGGGAGTCGGTGATCGCGGCATCGCTGGTGCCGGCCGTCTTGTTCGCCGGCGGCATCGGCGCATTCGTCAAGACGTACCGGGAGTGGAAAGTGCAGGGTCCATGGGTGGCCTGGCAGGGCGCTGGCTGGTTCCTGCTGACCGTGATGCTGGTGTGCCTGTCGATTCCCGGCGCCGCGATACTGTCCGCTTAAGGCAGGATCGAGTCGACGTATCCACCGTCGACTCGAAGCGCGCCACCGGTCGTCGCGGACGCCTGCGGAGACGCCAGATACGTGACCATGTTGGCGATCTCTTCGGGATCGATGAGTCGTTCCAGCAGCGACTGCGGTCGGTGGTTTCGCATGAACTCCCGCTGCGCGGCGTCCCACGGCAACGACTTGTCGACCAGTTGGTAGACGAAGTCCTCCACACCCGCGGTGTGGGTGGGCCCCGCGATGACGGAGTTCACGGTGACACCGGTGCCCGACGCATCCTTGGCGAACCCTCGCGACAACGCCAACAGCGCGGTCTTCGAGACGCCGTAGTGGATCATCTCCGCCGGAGTCACGATGGCCGAATCGCTGGCGATCTGGATGATCCTGCCCCAGCCGCGTTCTGCCATCGCGGGTAGATAACTTCGGATAAGTCGTGCTGCCGCAAGGACATTCACTTCGAAGTAGGTACGCCACTGGTCGTCGGTGATCTCGCGCGCTGGAACCGCCTCGAAGATGCCGAGGTTGTTCACGAGGATGTCGACGTCAGGCACTCTCGCCAGGAGCTGGGCTACGCCCTCGTCGGTCGCGACGTCGGCTGCCACACCGATGGCGTCGCCGCCCACCTTGCCTACGGCTTCCTCGACGCGGTCAGGCGTGCGCCCGTTGACCACGACGCGCGCACCGCTGGCGGCCAACCCCTGGCCGATCGCCAATCCGATGCCCTGGGTGGAACCTGTGACGAGCGCCGTCTTACCGGCCAGATCGATGTTCACGCAGTGCTACTACCACTGCGACAGCCGAACTATTCCGACCCTTCGGTGTCCATTTCACGTAGTTCGCGCTTGAGGATCTTGCCAGTCGGATTGCGCGGCAACTCGTCGAGGAACACAACCTCGCGGGGCACCTTGTAACGGGCCAGATTCTCGCGCACGTACGCCTTGATGCCGTCCTCGTCGATTGAGGCACCTTCGGCCTTGACCACAAAGCAGCGCAACCGGTGGCCCCACTCCTTGTCTTCGACGCCGAGCGCGGTGGCCTCGACGACCTCGGGATGCCCACTCACCAGGTCTTCGATCTCCGCGGGGAACACGTTCTCGCCGCCGGAGACGATCATCTCGTCGTCACGACCGCTGACGTACAGCAGACCGTGCTCGTCGAAGTAGCCGACGTCGCCGGAGGACATCAGCCCGTCGATGATCTGCTTGTGCCCGCCGCCGGTATAGCCCTCGAACGGGAAGGTGTTGCCGACGAAGATGCGGCCCACCTCGCCCTGCGGTAGCTCGGCGCCGTTGTCGTCGAGGATCTTGACCTTGACGCCCTTGACGACGGGGCCGACGGTGCCCGGATTGATCGACAGGTCCTTGGGCCGCGCGATGGTCGCGAAAGCGATCTCGGTCGAGCCGTACAGGTTGTAGATGACGGGGCCGAGGTCCTTCAGGGCACGTGTAGCCAGCTCGGCGCCCAGCTGTGACCCGGACACGAACACGATGCGCAACGACGACAGGTCGGGTTTGGGCTGGGTCTTCTCGAGTTCGTCGAGCAGCCGGGACAGCATCACCGGTACGACGACGATCGCGGTGGCCTTGTTCTTCTCGATGTCCGCCAGCACAGTCGACGGCTTGAAGCGCCGGCGCAGCACCAGTGTGGAGCCCAGCATCATCGCGATCGTGGCGTGCAGGAAACCGAGCGCGTGGAACATCGGCGCCGGAAGCGACGTCACCTCCCCCGCCTTGAACGGCACGTGGGACAGCACGCCGCCGATGGGCGCGAGCGACGGCGGGGTGCTGCGGTTGGCTCCCTTGGGCGTGCCGGTGGTCCCGCTGGTCAGGATGATGATCGACGAATGCTTGGTGACCTTGGGGGCCTGCGCGGTAGTGCTGCGGGCGATGAGGTCGGCGATGGTTTCGTCGGTGCTGCCGGACGGCTCGTCCTTATCGGGGTTGGTGGCCAGCGCGCGCAGCTTGCCGAAATCGGGGTCGGCCTGCGAGACGGCGGAGGTGTACTCGTCGTCGTAGATGATGACCTTCGCGCCCTCACGCTCGGACACCTCTTTGATCTGGGGCCCGGAGAATTCGCTGTTGAGCAGGATGATGCGCGCTCCGGTGCGGGCCGCGCCGTACACCGAGACGAGGAACCATCGGTGGTTTCGCGCGAGGATCGCCACCCCGTCGCCGCCCTTGACGCCCATTGCCAGCAGGCCGTTGGCAAGGGCGTGCGCTGCGTCGTCGAGTTCTTTGAACGTGAACTCGCCCTCGTCGTCGACGACGGCGATGCGATCAGGTGTGCGGCGCGCGTTGAGCGCCGGGATCATGCCGAACTCGCCCCAGCGCCGGATGTCGGCGAGGAACGCGGCGATGTTCTGCGGTGCCTCCAGCTTCAGCGCGCCGGCTTCGAACATCTTGCGGGCGTAGTGCAGTTCGGCCGATCCGCGCTCGGCATACTGCTGGATTTTGGCCGCTGCCTGCAACGGAAGTTCGGTTAGCTTGGGCATGAACCCACAATATGTGACGCGGGTCGCATGTCGGGTCCGGAACCTAACATGGACCCATGCCCGCCCCGCTCCATATGGAGGTCGACGGTCAGCAGGTGCCCATCACCAACCCCGACAAGGTCGTTTTCCCAGCGATCGGGGTGACCAAGATGGACCTGATGCGCTACTACATGCGAGTCGCCGACGGTGCGCTGCGTGGTGTGGCCGACCGCCCGATGATCCTCAAGCGGTTCGTCAAAGGTATCTCCGAAGAGGCGGTGTTCCAGAAGCGTGCCCCCGCGAAGCGGCCCGACTTCGTCGACGTCGCCGAACTGAAGTACGCGTCTGGAACGTCGGCCAAAGAAGCGGTGATCCACTCCGCGGGTGGGCTGGTGTGGGCGGTCAACCTCGGCTGTGTCGACCTCAATCCCCACCCGGTGCGCGCCGACGACCTGGCCCACCCCGACGAGCTGCGCGTCGACCTGGACCCGATGCCTGGCGTGGATTGGCGCCAGATCGTGGCGGTGGCCCTGGTCGCGCGTGAGGTGCTCGAGGACCACGGGCTGACGGCGTGGCCGAAGACCTCCGGATCGCGGGGCTTCCACATCTATGCCCGCATCGAACGACGCTGGCCGTTCAAGCAGGTGCGTCTGGCCGCACAGACGATCGCGCGAGAGGTGGAACGCCGCGCTCCGGACCTCGCCACCAGCCGATGGTGGAAGGAGGAGCGAGAGGGTGTGTTCGTCGACTTCAACCAGAACGCGTTCGACCGCACGGTGGCGTCTGCCTACTCGGTGCGATCGCTGCCCGACGCGCGAGTGTCGACACCGTTGGTGTGGGACGAGGTCGCGGACTGCCATCCCGAGCAATTCACCATCGCGACCGTGCCACAGCGGTTCGAGGATTACGGCGACCCGTGGGAGGGAATAGACGACTCAGCGGGTTCACTCGATTCGCTGCTCGACCTCGCCGACAAGCTCGGCCCGCCCGAGAAGGCACCACGCGGTGCCCGGAGCCGCCCCGGCGGCGACATCGGATCCAAGAAAGGAACGGGACGACGGGAGTCGGTGATGCCGCTGATCGAGGTCGCCCGCACCAAAACCAAAGACGAGGCGATGGCAGCGCTGGACACCTGGCGCGAACGTTACCCGTCGGTAGCTGAAAGGCTCGAAGCACCAGACATTCTGGTAGACGGCATGCGGGGCCCCAGTTCGATCTGGTACCGCATTCGGATCAACCTGCAACATGTGCCCGAGGATCAGCGTCCGCCGCAGGAACCGCTGCTCGCCGACTACAACCCGTGGGAGAACTACACGGGGCCACAATGGATGCGCCGAGACTGACTCGTTTGCTATTCGAAAGCTCGCAGTACCAAAACACGTTCTTACCAAAGTATTAGCGATAGCACCCGGTTGCCTTACTTTGCCTGGATACCTTGAGACTCAAGAGACCGAGGGGAGGCAACATGTACGGCAACCCGGCGTTCGATTGTGCTGGCGCTCAGATCCATGCGGTGTGCCGGCAGTTGGCCACCGTAGTGACGGTCGAAGGCGTGATCGACGACACCAACATCGAGCGGGTCACCGCGCTGGCGCTTCGGTTCGTCATCGCCGAGAAACCCTTCGTGCTCGACCTGAGCCACGTGAGTTCCTTTTCAGGACACGCACTTTCGCTGCTGTCCGCGGTCGACGAAGGTTGCTTCCACAGCGGTGTGGAGTGGTCGCTGATCACCAGCGCCCCGGTCATGCGCGCGATGCAGGCTGCCGGGCTCGGCTTCCCGGTCGCCGAGTCGATTCCCGACGCGCTCCACCATTTCGCCGACAGCATCGACGAACGCCGTCGCCTGCTGCCCTTGCTGACCAAGAAATCCGCATAGCGGAAAGGTCCGAAAATGCTTCTCGATATTCGCTGGCTCCAGTTCCTGCTTGGCCGCCGTCACCTGCCCGCCAGGCGCGCACTGCCCGCCGCCCGGTAGCGGTATTGCGCTGGATCGTCGACGGCATGAACGTCGTCGGATCCCGTCCGGACGGCTGGTGGCGCAATCGCCGATCGGCGATGTCCACCTTGATCGAACACCTAGAACGTTGGGCGTCCACCGAAGGTGAGGACGTGACGGTGGTGTTCGAGCATCCCTTGTCACCGCCGCTGGAATCGTCGGTCATCACCATCGCGCATGCCCCGCGAGCGGCGGCCAACTCGGCCGACGACCACATCGTCACGCTGGTCGGGTCCGCCGAGAATCCGCAGGACGTCCGCGTGGCTACCTCGGACCGTGCGCTGTCAGAGCGGGTCGGGGCGCTCGGCGCGACGGTCTACCCTGCCCAGCGCCTGCGTGATCTCATCGACCCTCGCTGACGCGCTCACCGGTCCAGTTGGCCAGCAGGCGTAAGGCCGTCTCCGAGGGCGACGCCGCCTCCGCGCTGTAGAGGCACAGCGTCTGGTCGGGATCGCCGAGGAGCGCAACGGACTCATACTGCAGCGTCAGGTCCCCGACGAGGGGGTGGTGGTAGCGCTTCGTTCCATGCGTGCGTTCGCGCACATTGTGATCGGCCCAATAACGGCGAAACTCCGGGCTCTTCACCGACAGCTCACCCACCAACTCCATCAGCAGCGGGTCGTCGGGATGACGTCCGGCGTCGAGGCGCAAGGTCCCGACGTTGTCCTTGGCGACCTCCTCCCAATCGACGAACAACTCTTGGGTGGACTCGTCTAAAAACGTGTAGCGCAATAGGTTTCGTTCACGCGGCGGGAGCTCTTCGAAATCCGTGAGCAGTGCGCGCGCCAGGTTGTTCGCGGCGAGCACATCCATCCGGCGGCCGAAGACGAACGCGGGTGTCACGTCGTCCAGCGTCTCGAGGAGGCGCCGTACACCGGGCCGCACGCGCTGCACGGGCGCCGGTGCACGCCGGCGCGGACGTCGCGGGTTGGTCTTGGCGATCCGAAACAGGTACGCGCGTTCGGTGTCGTCGAGGCGCAACGCGCGAGCCACGGCGTCGAGAACTTCATCGGACACATTCAGGTGGCGGCCCTGCTCGAGGCGGCTGTAGTAATCCACGCTCACACCGGCAAGCGCAGCGACCTCTTCGCGACGCAACCCCGGCACGCGCCGCTTTCGGCCGGTGCCCCCGACATCGACATCGTCGACGTTCAGACGCGCACGGCGGGTACGCAGGAAGTCCCTCAACTCCACGTTGTGCTCCACATAGACCAGTCTGAGGCCCCCGACGCGTGCCCGCCGGAACAAACGTAGGTCTGCCAGACCTAGGAAGAGCAGTGCTCGAATAAGCGGTAAGCATCGCGCCGCCGCGATGTTGATGTGGGCATGACCACTTCAACCAACACCACCCCCGACACCAACACCACTCTCGTCGGCCGCGTCGCCGTCGTCACCGGTGCGTCCAGCGGCATCGGCGAGGCCACCGCCAAGCGTCTGGCCGCATCCGGCGCCAAGGTCGCCGTGCTCGCTCGGCGCGCCGAACGGCTCGACAAGCTCGTCAACGAGATCGAGCAGGCCGGCGGCATCGCACTGGCCGTCCCCGTCGACGTGTCCGACGCCGAAGCCGTGCGCGCCGCCGCCGATCGGGTGGCTCGCGAGCTGGGCACCGTCGACCTGCTGTTCAACAACGCCGGGGTCATGCTTCCGGCACCCGTCGAGGAGCAGCGCTTCGATCAGTGGCAGCAACAGATCGACCTCAACATCAGCGGCCTGATGTACGTGATCGGCGCGTTCATTCCGCAACTGATCGCGTCGGCAGCCGAGAAGGGCGTGGCCGACCTGATCAACACCTCGTCGATCGGCGCGCAGAACATCTTCCCGAACTTCGCCGTCTACTCGGGAACGAAGGCCTACGTGACGCACATGTCGCGGACGCTGCGGGCGGAACTCGGCCCCAAGGGAATCCGGGTCTCCGCGATCGAGCCCGGCATCGTCGAGACGGAGCTGCCGAACCACGTGACCGACGCCGGGGCCACGGAATGGATCTCCGAGACCAAGGGCCAGATTGATGTGCTCGAATCCGAGGATGTGGCTGAGGCGATCAACTTCCTGGCCAGCCAGCCGGCCCGGGTGAACTTCCAGCAGCTCACGATCATGCCGACAGCGCAGGTTTCCTAGGTCGTTCGCAGGCCGCACAGCAGTAATGCCGCGAGGTCGGATCGGTCGCTGACTAATATTCGTCCATGCCGTCCAAGGCAAGGCGCCCCGACCTCGCGGCGATGCTGGCTCCGCTGCTCCGTGAGTTGATCGCCGCAGAGGTTCCAGTGCTCAAGGAACACGATGTGTCGATGTGGGGGTACGCCGTGCTGCTCGCCCTCGACGAATCCCCGGTACGCACCCAGGCAGCGCTTGCTGAGTCCATCGGTGCCGACAAGACGCGCATCATCCCGACGCTCGACGAACTGCAGACCAAGGGCTACATCGAGCGACACGCCGACCCCGACGATCGCCGCGTACGACTGCTTTCCATCACCACATCGGGCCGCCTGGTGAAAGACGCGGTGCAGAAGGACATCCAGCGCGGCGAGGAGCGCTGGCTCTCGGTGCTATCAGCCGACGAGCGTCGGGGGTTCCTGACCGCGCTACAGAACATCGCACGCGTGCGCGATACCCCTTAGGGTCGAAGAGTGAACCGCCTCGACCGCTTCTTCGAGATCTCGGAGCGAGGGTCCACGCTCACCAACGAGATCCGCGGCGGCGTAGTCACTTTCATCGCGATGGCCTACATCATCGTGCTGAACCCGATCATCTTGTCCGGCATCGACGACGTGACGGGCAGCCAGCTGGAATTCGATCAGGTCTCGGCGGTGACGTCGCTGGCCGCGGGCGTCATGACCATCCTGTTCGGGCTCATCTCGCGACTGCCGTTCGCGTTTGCCGCGGGACTCGGCCTCAACTCGTTCGTCGCGACGACGCTGGTCGACTCGTTGACCTGGCCCGAGGCGATGGGACTCGTCGTCATCAACGGGCTCATCATCGTCGCCCTGGCGGCAACCGGGTTGCGCAGACTCGTCTTCGACGCCGTCCCGATCCAGCTGAAGATCGCGATCACCGCCGGCATCGGCTTGTTCATCCTGTTCATCGGATTGGTCGACGCCGGCTTCGTCGGGTCGACCGGAACACCGTCGCCTCCGGTGGGTTTGGGCATCGGCGGCGCCGGTGACATCAGCACAATCCCCACCGTCATATTCGTGTTCACGCTCCTGGTGACGGGCATCCTCGTCGCGCGGCGGGTGCGTGGCGGCATCCTCATCGGACTCGTCGCGGGCACCGCGGTCGCCGTCGTCGTCGAGGCGATCTGGCACCTCGGATCGGCGGTCGAGAAGCCCGGCGGGTGGAGCCTGTCGGTGCCGACCTTGTCGGGATCACCGTTCGCGCTGCCCGACCTCTCACTGATCGGCGACTTCAGCCTCTTCGACAGCTTCGGCCGCATCGGCGCGATCGCCTTCGTGATGTTCGTGTTCACTCTGGTCTTCGCGAACTTCTTCGACGCGATGGGCAGTTTCACCGGCCTCGCGCGTGAGTCAGGGCTCGCCGACGATCAAGGGATCTTCCCGCGCCTGCGTTCGGCGCTGATCGTCGAGGGCGCGGGCGCGGTTGTCGGCGGGGCGACGTCGGCGTCGTCGCAAACCGTCTTCGTCGAGTCCGGAGCGGGTATCGAGGAGGGCGCGCGTACGGGTCTCGCGAATCTCGTTACGGGCGTTCTGTTTTTGGCCGCCATGTTCATCTCGCCAATCGCGTCGATCGTTCCGACCGAGGTCGCCGCGGCTGCGCTGGTGGTCGTCGGAACGATGATGGTGGCGCATCTGCGGCACATCGACATATCCGAGTTCTCCATTGCGCTGCCCGTCGTGCTCACCGTGGCGACGATGCCGTTCTCCTACTCGATCGCCAACGGCATCGGTGTGGGATTCATCGTGTGGGTGGTGACACGCTCGGCTGCGGGCAAGGCCCGCGAGATCAGCCCGCTGATGTGGGTCGTCGCCGCGGGCTTCGTGGTCTACTTCGCGCGCGGCTGGGTCGAGTCACTGCTTGGCATGTAGCGCCGCGAGGTCGTGCGGCCCCGCGGCGGGATAGCCGTGCGCCGCACGCACGGCGTCGGAGAACCGCCGTAGGACGGCAACGGCCTTCTCGAAGTCGGCACCAAGGGCTTGTAGGACCGGCGCGCACTGCGCATCGGTGCGGGTCTCGATGGCCTCTCGCTCCTGCCTGCCGTTATCGGTCAGCCCGCCATCGTCGATCAAACCGCGGCTTTTCAGGTCGGCGATCGCCGCGTCGAGTTCGGCGTCCGACCAGCCCCGGGTCCTGACGTACGTCTTGGACCGCAACCCCCAGTACAGCTCGGTCGTCAGTCCGATCTCGATGGCGCTGTAACCGGCCGACGTCCAGGCGGCCGTATGCGCGTCGCCGCGGAATTCCCGAAGGCGGTCGGCGAACCGCCACGCCGCGCCGAGCGGGTCCTCGGGCACGTCGGCATTCATCAACCCCGCATAGAGCGGGCGCCCCGCGACCGGAAGCGACCCGCTCACCGGTCCGAGGAGTCGGGCCAGCTCGTCGGCGCCGTCCGGGTTGGTTCCGAGGATCCTTCGCAGCTGACCCACGGCGGCCTCATCCCTGGCCGCGATGATCTCCGCGGCCGTCGTCAGCGACCAGCCGTGTTCGACGGCAGGTACCACGATCGCCGGGTTGAACACCGCGAACGCCGACGCCACCACCTCCCCCGGCACCTGGCCGAGGAGCGCGCCGCGACTGCAGAAGTAGGCGTTCATATCGGGCATCGCCACCCCGCCGACAAGCCCCGGGCTGCCGGAGAAGCCGAGCTTCTCGTACCCGGCGTGGGCTTCGGGAGCGAAGTAGACCTGCCCGGCGAACGCTTCGACGGCACCGGCCAGAATTCGCGTTGCGCGAAACGCGCCATCGGCACCGGCCATTGGCTCACGGTAACCTCCAGACCCATGGGGAAGCGATGAGCGCGGGCCTGTTCGGACTTCTCGACGACGTTGCGGCGCTGGCGCGGCTGGCCGCGGCATCGGTCGACGACATCGGTGCCGCGGCGGGACGCGCGACCGCCAAGGCTGCGGGCGTTGTGATCGACGACACCGCGGTGACGCCGCAGTATGTGCACGGCATCACCGCCGACCGCGAACTGCCGATGATCAAGCGGATCGCGATCGGCTCGCTGCGCAACAAGCTGCTGTTCATCCTGCCCGCGGCCCTGCTCCTCAGCCAGTTCGTGCCGTGGATCGTGACGCCGATCCTGATGTTGGGCGCCACCTACCTCTGCTACGAAGGCGCGGAGAAGGTAGCTGGGTGGTTTCACAAAAGTGCGAGCCACGACGCGCATGCCGCACCCGCATCGACCCTCGGCGGAGACGCCGAGAAGCAGATGACGGCGGGGGCGATCAGGACGGACTTCATCCTGTCCGCCGAGATCATGGTGATCGCGCTCAATGAGGTGGCGGGCGAGAGGTTCTGGTCGCGGTTCGCGATCCTCGTCGTGGTCGCGATCGTCATCACGGCCGCCGTCTACGGCGTCGTCGCGCTGATCGTGAAAATGGACGACATCGGCCTGAACCTCGCGCAGCGCTCGTCGACATTCGCACAGAAGGTCGGTCGCGGGCTGGTCGCCGCGATGCCCAAGCTGCTGTCGGGGCTGTCGACCGTCGGCACCGTCGCGATGCTCTGGGTCGGCGGCCACATCCTCCTACTGGGTACGGATACGTTGGGCTGGCACACGCTCTACGGGTGGGTGCACCATCTCGAAGACCTGATAAAGCGCGCGGTCGCCGAGGGGCTCGGCGGCGTGCTGGCCTGGCTGGTCAACACCGCGGCTTCGGCGCTCATCGGCTTGGTCGTCGGCGCCGTCGTCGTGGCGATCATGCACGTGCTGCCGTTCGGCAAGAAGAAGCACAAGAAGGCGCCCGCCACATAACTGGGGGCCCGCCAAACTCGGCATGCGAAGTCCGACAACGCGGTAGGAGCGATTGTCACTGCCGGTACTGATGCGTTGACGGCGCGGCGAAATCGTCGATTGTGACCGAATGGTGAACTATGCCGCCGTTACGAGCACATCTCGCGTCGACCGAGCATCTTGGAGAGTAGCCCCGCGTAGCTTCCCAGGAGCCGACGCATATGAACTCAAAATTGAACGACATCGCCGCAGCCCAAGGCGATGCCATCGACTCGCGTTATCACCCGTCAGCGGCGGTGCGTCGGCAACTCAACAAGGTGTTCCCGACCCACTGGTCGTTCC
>NZ_JAMQTI010000029.1:0-91599 GCF_032883055.1 Mycobacterium sp. 29Ha | reverse complement strand
GCAACGAATGCCCCCACGCGCGCATCTTGACGTGAGGCAACAGGCCGACACGATTCCTGCTTTTCATCAAAACTTGACACGTGTAAAGTTTGGCCGCATGGACAACATCCACGGGAAGACCATCGCGATCACCGGTGCCGCTCGCGGCATCGGATACGCCACCGCCAAGGCGCTGCTGCAGCGTGGCGCCCGCGTGGTTATCGGTGACCGTGACGTCGCCCTTCAGGAGTCGGCAGTTGTGCAGCTCACCAAGCTCGGCCAGGTCTCGGGCTATCCGCTCGACGTCACCGACCGCGAATCCTTCGCGACATTCCTGGACAAGGCGCGCACCGAGGGCCGCGGCCACATCGACGTCCTGATCAACAACGCCGGCGTGATGCCGATCGGCCCGTTCCTCGAACAGACCGAGCAGGCGATCCGCTCGTCGATCGAGGTCAACTTGTACGGCGTAATCGCCGGCTGCCAGCTGGTGTTACCCGACATGATCGCCCGCCGCAGCGGCCACATCATCAACATCGCCTCGCTGTCCGGGTTGATCCCCGTCCCGGGCCAGGTCGTCTATGTCGGCGCGAAGTTCGGCGTCGTCGGGCTGTCCGCGGCGCTGGCCGACGAGGTCGCGCCCCACGGCGTCGACGTCTCCGTGGTCATGCCGCCGTTCACCAACACTGAGCTCATCTCCGGCACCAAGAGCAGCGGCGCGATCAAGCCCGTCGAACCCGAGGACATCGCCAAGGCTGTGATCAAGACTCTGGACAAGCCGAAAACTCATGTGTCCGTGCCGCCGCCGTTGCGGTTCACCGCGCAGGCCGCACAGATGCTGGGCCCCCGCGGCCGTCGCTGGCTGAACCGCAAGCTCGGACTGGACCGTGTGTTCCTGGACTTCGACACCACCGCACGCGAAACCTACGAGCAGCGCGCGCGGGCGGCTCAGGGCGTCGTCGAGGGTCCCGACAAGCCCTAGGCGAACTGCGGGATCGGGTTCCCCATGCGGTAACCCTCGATCACGTCCAGATTCTCGAACAACTCCTCGAGCCCGAACTGGTAGTCGTCGGCGGTGCCGACGAACACGACGTGGACGACGTCGGCGTCGTCGGACGTCATCGCGATCGTGGTCACGGGCACCACGTCGCCGTCGTCAGGGACCTCCGCCGTCGACGGGATGAAATACCATAGCGCCGATTCATCATCGGAGAGCTCTTCGTCAAAAACCCAGCCGCGCTCCGTGATTCGCTCATCCAGTCGCTCCAGCACCGCAGCAAGTTCGATGTCGTCGGAGAGCCCTTCGAGCACGGTCTCGGGAATCCATCGCGAATTCTGGGCAGCCTGCCGCTTCTTGCGGCGAGCCTGTTTCGCTTGGGACTTGCGAGACACGTTGAACCTACGACAGCGCCTGGTCGAGATCGCCGATGAGGTCCTCGGTTCCCTCCAGCCCCACCGAGATTCGCACCACCCCGTCGCCGAGACCGATCGCGGCGCGACCCTCCGGACCCATCGAGCGGTGCGTGGTGGTGGCCGGGTGGGTGATCAGCGACTTGGAGTCGCCGAGGTTGTTCGAGATGTCGATGATCCGCAGCTTGTCGAGCACCTCGAATGCGCGTTCTTTCCCCGCGGTTGAATTGCCGGCACCGCCGGCGGCCTTGAGCTCGAACGTCACAACCGTTCCGCCACCGGTCATCTGGCGCTTCGCCAGGTCGTACTGCGGATGCGACTCCAGGAACGGGTACCGCACCCAACTGACCGCCGGATGGTTCTCCAGGAACTCGGCGACGCGGTGCGCCGACGCGTTCTGGTGCTCGACGCGCACCGACAACGTCTCCAGACCCTTCAGCAGGGTCCACGCGTTGAACGGGCTCAGCGCGGGGCCGGTGTGCCGCATGAGCTTCTGCACGGGCTCGTCGATGTACTGCTTGTCGCCGAGAATTGCGCCGCCGAGCACCCGGCCCTGCCCGTCGATGTGCTTGGTGCCCGAATACACCACGACATCGGCGCCCAACGGCATGCCCTGCTGCAGAATCGGCGTGGCGAAAACGTTGTCCAGCACAACTTTCGCGTCGACCGCATGGGCCATCTCACATACCGCGGCGATGTCCACCAGCTGCTGCATTGGGTTCGACGGCGTCTCGAAGAACACGGCTCGGGTGGGCTTGGAGGAGTCGGTCAGCGCCTCCTCCCACTGCGATAGATCGTCGCCGTCGACGAACACCGTCTCCACACCCCAGCGCGGCAGGATCTCGCTGCAGACCACGAAGCACGAACCGAAGAGGCTGCGCGCGGCGACCAATCGGTCACCCGCAGCCAGCAGTGCACCCAGCGACGTGAACACCGCCGCCATGCCCGTCGCCGTCGCGAAACACGCTGGCGCACCCTCGATCAGCCGCAGCCGCTCCTCGAACATCGAGATCGTCGGGTTTCCGTAGCGCGAGTAGACGTAGCGGTCGATGTCACCCGTGAACGCCTTCTCCGCCTCTGCCGCAGAGGAATACACGTACCCCGACGTGAGGTACATCGCCTCGGCGGTCTCCTGAAAGCCGGACCGCAGCAGGCCGCCGCGCACTCCGATGGTCGCCTGGCTGACGCCCTCGGGCAGTTCGGCCGGCCGACGGACGGAATGACCCTCTGGGCTCATGACTGCCTCCACGGCAGGCCGGCGGCCTTCCATCCGGTGACGCCACGATGTCGGTGCTCATCGAGGTCGCCTTCGAATCCGTCGAGCATGTTGTATGAGGGGGCGATGCCCGCCGCGGTGGCGGCCTCGGCGGCGCCGATCGAGCGGTTGCCGGAACGGCACAGGAACACCACCGGCCGGTCCCCTGGCGTCACGCCCGCGGCCTTGAGATCGTCGACGAAATCGTCATTGTGCTTACCGTCGGAACTGTTCCATTCGACGTAGACAACCTCGCGATCGAGGCTCGACAGATCGGCCACCCCGACGAACCGCCACTCGGCGTCGGTCCGACAGTCGACCAATACCGCCTCGGGGTCATCGGCCAGCAGCTTCCATGCCTCCTCAGGCGTGATGTCTCCGGCATAGCTCACGATCGTGAGTGTCCCACAGCTAGCCAGGGGCCTGTGTACAGACCTTCCATGCCCCGTCCTCGAGCACGAACGTCGTTTCGACATCGATGGTGACGTCCGACGCCTTGTCGAACTGGTAGGCCACCTTGGCCGTAGCGCGATCGCCGTTGACCACCACGTCGGTCACGTCGGCGATGCGTCGCGTCCCCTGTTTTTCCTTCGAATCGCGTTGATCGGCAAGCACTTCAGCCTCGGTGCCCTGCTCCGAACGGCACGTGTTGCTGCGGAAGTCGCCGTAACTCTCCTTCTGCAGCGCATCGTTCTGCGCCACCGCCGCGCGCACGATCTGCTGCTCAGGCGACACCTCGTCACCCTGGAAGAAATTCACCAGCGCAATTGCGATCACGACAATCGAAATGATTGCCAGCGCACCCAGGAACGGTGCCGCAGAAGGCCGGTCCGCGCTGGGCTCCGGTTCGGAAGCGGGCTTGTTCATGGCTGCCAGAGCCTGCGCAGCGCCGCGGAAACCCGGCGGGCCCGGTCCCTGGCGATGATCGGGTCCTGCGCAGTCGCAAGCGCCACCCCGAGGCGGCGCCGCCCCTCGGTCTCATCGGGCCTGCCGAACAGTCGGACATCGCTTTCCGCCACGGCCAGCGCCTCGGTCAGCACCGCGTTCAGCGCAGCGCCACCACTCTCGGTCGCGTCCGCCCCGGCGTAACTGACCTCCGCGGCCGCCGGCGAGATCATGATGGTGTCCACCGACAAACCAAGGATCGCGCGCGCGTGCAGCTCGAACTGCGAAAGTCGTTGTGAGCGAAGCGTTACCAGCCCGCTGTCATACGGTCGCGGCCGTACGTTGTCGAAGTAGACCTCGTCACCGCGCACCAGTACCTCGACGCCGAACACACCGCGGCCACCCAGCGAGTTGACGATCCGGGCCCCGATCGACTTCGCGGCATCCAGCGCGGCGGGTGACAGCTGCTGAGGCTGCCAGGACTCGAGCATGTCGCCGCCAAGCTGCCGGTGCCCGATCGGTTCACAGAAGTGCACCACGGGCCCGGTCGATCCGATGGTGCGGATGGTGAGCAGTGTCACCTCGAAATCGACCTCGACGACGGCCTCGGCCATCACCCGGTTGTGCGGTATCCGGCCCGCGGCGACGGCGCGATGCCAGGCCGGCTCGACGTCTTCGGGACGCACCAGCACCGACTCGCCCACCCCGGGAGCCGCCGCAATCGGCTTGACGACCAGCGGAAAGCCCGCGTGCCGAGCTACGGCGGTCAATTCCTCCGCAGAACCCGCGAACCAGAACGGTGCGGTTGGCAAGCCGAGTTCGTCGGCGGCGAGCCGCCGCAGCCCCTCGCGGTCGAGGGACAGCCGGGTGCTGCGCGGCGTCGGGAACACCTCGATGTCGCCGCGTTCGGCCACCGCGATCAGCGCGTCCGCGGCGACCAAGGTCGCCTCGGCCACCACGTACCTCGGCTGCTCCTTCTCGATCACCGCCGTCACCGCGTCGGCGTCGTTCAGCTTCACGACGGCCGATCGGTCGGCGACGCCGTGCGCCGGCGCATCGGCATAGCGATCCACCGCGATGACGGTGGCGCCGAGCCGCTGAAACGCCAGCGTCAGCTCCCGGCTCAGTTCGCCCGATCCGAGCAGCATGACCGTGGTCTGGGGGGCGGGTTCGGGACTGGGTTCGGGCGCCGTCTCGACCTCGTCGGAGTCGATCTGCGCCATTAACTCGTCACTGTCGGTCGTTTCACTCATCGCGGGTCCAGCCTGCCAGATGTCAGCGCAGCCGCGCGTCGATGTAGCACCAGCGCCAGTTCTCGCCCGGCTCGACCGATCGCATCACGGGATGGCCGGTCTGCCTGAAGTGTTCGTCGGCGTGCTGGTGCGGGCTGGAATCACAGCATCCGACGTGCCCGCAGGTGAGGCACATTCGCAGGTGGGCCCAGGCGCCCTTGCCGTCCTCGATGCAGTCCTCGCAGTGCCCCGGAGTGCGCGGATCGGGCTCGGCGGCATCATCAGCGGCGTCGAGGTGTTCGCACGTATCGAGGGCCTTCGTCAGGGGGACCTCGGAGGATTTCGCTGCACGCGCACGTGATCTCCTCAGCATGCTGATCAACGATACGGACGGCGACACAGGAGGCTGAGCGACGTGGGCGCATCACTGCTGGCGGTTCTCATGCTGTCGATCCTGTTGGCCGCTGTCGCCCGCCGCTTCGACGTCTCCGCACCGCTGGCCCTCGTCATCGCGGGACTGCTCGCCAGCAACCTGCCCGGGCTGCACGACGTCGTGCTCGAACCCGAGCTCGTTCTGTACGTGATCCTGCCGCCGCTGCTGTGGTCGGCGGGCACCGAGAGCAGCTACGTCGCGCTGAGAACGAACCTGCGTCCCATCGGTCTGTTGGCTGTCGGACTCCCCCTCGCGACGACTTTCGCGGTCGGTTTCGTCGCCTACCAGACGGTTCCCGAGCTCACCGTGGCCGCGGCGCTGACCCTCGGCGCGATCGTGGCGCCGCCCGATGCGGTGTCCGCGACCGCGGTGGGCAGACGACTGGGCCTGCCCCGACGGACCATGGTCCTGCTCGGCGGTGAGAGGCTGCTGAACGACGCGACGGCGTTGACGGCCTACAAGGTGGCGTTGGCGGCCGCGATCGGAACGGCGGCGACGTGGAGTTCTGCCATCGGCACGTTCGCGCTGGCCGCGGTCGGCGGCGGCGCCGTCGGAATCGGGTTCGGTGCGCTGATCTCCTACATCCGGTCACGCCTCGACGACCCGGTCGTGGAGAGCGCTATCGCGTTGATCGCCCCGTTCGGCATCTACCTCGTCGCGGAGCTGATCCACGGGTCCGGCGTGATCGCCGTGGTGGTGGCGGCGCTGATCCTCGGCCAGCGCTCGGCGCACGCCGGCTACGCGACTCGGCTGCAGGACTTCGCGCTGTGGCAGTCCGTCGTGTTGATCCTCGAGTCATTCGCGTTCCTGTTGATCGGGCTGCAACTGCCCGAGGTCATCGATGAGCTGGTGGGAATCCGGGCCTCGGTGCTCATCTGGTCGTCGGTCGCGGTGTTCACCACGGTGATCGCAGTTCGGATCGCGTGGGTGTTCATGTTCGCCTACCTGCCGCCGTTGTTGTTCCGGCGCATCAGGGAGCGTGAACCCACACCGCCGCCGTCGCAGGTGTTCGTCGTGGCGTGGGCGGGCATGCGCGGGGTGGTGTCACTGGCCGCCGCGGCAGGCGTGCCGCTGGTGACGCTGTCCGGCGATCCGTTCCCCGGCCGGCCGCACCTGGTGTTCCTCACGTTCGTCGTCGTGGTGGGCACACTGCTGCTGCACGGGCTGACGCTGCCGTGGGTCATTCGGCTGCTGAACGTGCGGGGCGACGACCCCCAGCAGGACCGGCTCGCCGCGGTTCAGGCGCAGGACCGCGCGGCACGCGCCGCCGCGGACCGGCTCGACGAGCTGCTCGCCGAGTCGCAGGACACCGCCGAAACTCCCGAGCGCGCCGCCGAGGTACTGCGGGCGTGGAACACGCGACGGCTCAACAGCGCATGGGAGCGGCTCGGGCGCACGGACGAGGAGATCGGCGAGAGCCCGGCCGCCGCGTTTCGCCGGCTGCGGCTGGAAATGCTTGGAGCCGAACGTAAGACGTTCATCGAAGAGCGCGACGCAGGGCGCATCAACGACGAGGTGCTGCGCACCATGTTGCACGGACTCGATCTCGAGGAGGCGACCCTCAACCGGACGTAGCGTCGAGCTGGTTGCGGAACGCATCCATCGCAGCGATGAGCGCCGTGAAGGTGCGGTGCGCGGCGCGTAGATCGTCGTCGGAGACTCCGGTCAGCGCGATGCTGGTCTGCTCGGCCAACGGGGTGAAAAAGCCGCGCGCGACGTGCATTCCGTGGTCGGCGACGCGCAGGATGACCTTGCGACGGTCGGCGGGATCGGACTCGCGCAGCAGGTGCTTCGATGCGATCATGCGCTCGACCAGGTACGTGATCGCTGCGCCGGACATGCCCATCCGTTTGCGGAGTTCGCCCGCGGTCAGCGGGGTTCCGGCGGTCTCGGCGACCATGATGTGCAGCAACGCACGGAAGTCGTTGGCCCCGACTTCGTGTTGCCCGGCGAAGTGCCTGCCGATCTGGTCGGACTCCGCGTTCATCGCCCGCACATCGGCCGCGATCATCGCCTCGAGTGCCTCGCGGTCGTCGTTCACAGGGGAAGCATATGTCGAGAACTTTCATTTGATTAATATTTAAGTATCTGAAATATTGTAGGCATGTCGCGTCGCTTGTCCTGGCTACTGGCAGTGCTGGTGGTGGCCGTCTCCGGTGCGTTGATGGCGCTTCTCGCCGGTGATGACTCCAGCGAACGTTCCCCGGTAGCGGTACCCGAGGACGCCGAATCCGCGCGCGCAGACGCGATCCGCGCACAGTTCCCCGGGGGTGACGAAGTCCCGGCAATCATCGTGATCACGCGCAACGACGGCGCCCGACTGGATGCCGCCGACCTCACCGCGATCCAGCAGAAATGGCAGGCCCAGGTATCCGAAGACGGTGCGGCCGCACTGACCGTCGTGCCGTTGAACGCCGACCTCACCGGATTCGCACTCAGCGACGCGGTCACGGAGCTTCGGCAGTCGGCGGCCGACGGGCTTCCCGCCGATCTGCGGACCGAGGTCACCGGTGGGCCCGCGTTCGGCGCCGACATCGCGAACTCCTTCTCGGGGGCCAACATCACACTGCTCGCGGTCACCGCGGCGGTCGTGGCGCTGCTGCTGATCGTCACCTACCGATCTCCGGTGCTCTGGCTGGTACCGCTGCTGGTGATCGGCTTCGCCGACCGGGTGGCCGCTGTGGTGGGCACCGCGGTCGCCAGCGGGCTCGGGATGAATCCCGACGGTTCGACGTCGGGCATCACCAGTGTGCTGGTATTCGGTGCCGGCACCAACTACGCCCTGCTGCTCATCTCCCGCTATCGAGAGGAGTTGGGCCGCAACGATGATCACCACGAAGCCCTCGATGTCGCGGTGCGACGCGCCGGCCCGGCGATCATCGCGAGCAACGCGACCGTGGTGCTGGCGCTGCTGACGCTGCTGTTCGCGTCGTCGCCGAGCGTGCGCAGCCTGGGCGTACAGGCCGCTGCGGGTCTGGTGGTCGCCGCGGTCTTCGTGCTGCTCGTACTGCCGCCGCTGCTCGCCCTGTTCGGCAAGCGGTTGTTCTGGCCCTTCATCCCGCAAGTCGGGGCGGAACCCCTGACCGACAGCGGAATCTGGCACCGCATCGCCGAAGCGGTGGCCAAGCGGCCCGCCCGGGTCGCGATCGTTTCCATCGCGGGCCTTGCGCTGCTGTGTACCGGCTTGTTGACCACACCCGTCGGACTCTCACAGACCGAACAGTTCCGGGTACAGGCCGAATCCGTCAGCGGCTACCAGACTTTGGCGAATCATTTCCCGAGCGGTCTCACCGATCCCGCGCGCGTCATCGCGCCGACCGACCGGGCCACCGACATCCAGCAGGCGATCGCGGACACCCGCGGCGTGCTGTCCGCCGTCCCGGCCGGACAGAGTCCCGCTGGCCTGTCGCAGTGGTCGGTGGTCATCGACGCCGAGCCAGCGTCGGATAGGGCTTTCGAAACCATTGATGCGCTGCGCGATTCGGTGCACGCGGTCGACGAGGACGCATTGGTCGGCGGGTCCGACGCGACGGCACGCGATGCGAGTGCGGCCGCCGGGAACGACCGGCTCGTGGTGATCCCCGCGATTCTCGTCGTCGTGCTCGCGGTGCTCTACGTGCTACTGCGTTCGGCACTGGCGCCGCTGATCCTCGTCGCCGTCACGGTGCTCAGTGCGCTGGCGGCGCTGGGGCTGGGCGGCTGGGCCAGTGTCCACCTTTTCGGATTCCCGGCTTTGGACAACACGGCGCCGCTGTTCGCGTTTCTGTTCCTGGTGGCTCTCGGCGTGGACTACACGATCTTCCTGGTCACCCGTGCCCGCGAAGAGACCCCGACGCACGGCACCCGCGACGGGATCGTCCGCGCCGTGTCCGCCACCGGGGCCGTCATCACCAGTGCAGGCATCGTGCTCGCGGCGGTGTTCTGTGTACTCGGAGTGCTTCCGCTGATCGTCCTCACCCAGGTCGGCATCATCGTGGGCCTCGGCATCCTGCTGGACACCTTCGTCGTGCGGACCGTGATCATCCCTGCGCTGTTCACGCTCATCGGCCCGGCGATCTGGTGGCCCAGTCTCAGGACCGACGACTACCGTCCACCTGGTGGACGTACAGCGGGTCGACACCGCGCTCGGGAAGGTGCGCATCCGCACTAGGGGAACCGGCGAAGCCATCATGTTCTGGCCGAGCCTGTTGATGACCGGCGACATGTGGTCATCGCAGGCCGACCACTTCGGTTCGATGCGCCAGGTCATCCTCGTCGATCCGCCAGGCCACGGTGGTAGCCAGAAGCTCGCTGCACCATTTACTTTCGACGATTGTGCGCAAGTCATCGTCGACATACTCGACAGCCTCGGCGTGCAGCGGACACACTTCGTCGGTAACTCGTGGGGCGGGATGATCGGCGGCACGTTCGCGGCGAGCCATCCCGACCGCATCGGCCGCGCGGTGCTGATGAACTGCACCGCATCGCCCGCGGGCGCACGGCAGAAGCTCGAGTACGGATTCCTGTTGCGCTTGGCGAACCTGCTCGGTGGCGTCCGGCCACCCCTGACCCGCTCAGTCCTCAACGCGTTCCTCGGGCCCACCACCTTTCGGACGCGTCCCGACGTCGTGGAATTCGTGCGGAACACCGTGCAGGCCGTCGACATGCGGTCCGGCGCGTGGGCGGTGCGCAGTGTGGTGCCCAGCCGTCCGGACCAGCGTTCGCTGTTCGCGAAAATCTCGACGCCCGTGCTGGTGGTCGCCGGCATCGAGGACGCCACCTTCGGAGTGCCGGAGACGTCCGCAATGGCCGAGGCCATCCCGGGTGCGCAGCTCGTCGTGCTGGACGGGGTGGCACACCTTGCCGGGCTCGAGAATCCGCCTCTGGTCAACGAGTTGATCCAGGAGTTCGTTTTTCGCGGGTAGCGTCAAGAGATGACCGGCACCTCCGGAACCCAGGCCCCGCAGCTGCCGCTGCACATGCGGCGCAATGCGTTCGACCCGACTCCGGAACTACGCGAGATCCGCGAGACCACCGGGGTTCGCACCGCGACGAACTCGTTCGGTATGACGGTGTATCTCGTCACCAGATACGAAGACGTCAAGGCGGTGCTGTCCGACCACGAGCGGTTCTCCAACAGCCGCCCGCCGGGGTTCTTCATGCCAGGGGCACCGCCGATATCCAACGAGGAGCTGGCCGCGTCGCGGGCGGGCAATCTGCTCGCCATCGACCCACCGGAGCACCAGCGTCTCCGTCGCATGCTCACCCCCGAGTTCACCATCCGCCGGATGAAGCGGCTGGAACCGCGCATCGTCGAGATCGTCGATCAGCACCTCGATGCGATGGAAAACGCCGGTCCGTCAATCGATCTGGTGGAAAGCTTCGCGCTGCCGATCCCGTCGCTGGTGATCTGCGAGCTGCTCGGCGTACCCTATGACGATCGCGACGACTTCCAGCGACGCAGCGTCCGCCAGCTGGATCTGTCCATTCCGATGGCCGACCGCATCGAGCTGCAACGGCAGGGCCGCGACTACATGCAGACGCTGGTCGACCGTGCGCGCAGGCATCCCGGCGACGACATCCTCGGGATGCTCGTCCGCGAGCACGGCGACGAGTGCACCGACGCCGAACTCATCGGCATCGCGGGTCTGCTCCTGCTCGCCGGGCACGAGACCACGTCGAACATGCTCGGCCTCGGCACCCTTGCCCTCCTGCGGTATCCCGAACAACTCGCCGCGGTCCGTGACGATCCCGACGCGGTCGGGCCCGCCGTCGAGGAGCTGCTGCGCTGGCTGTCGATCGTGCACAGTGCCATCCCACGGTTCACCACCACCGAGGTAGAGGTGGCCGGCGTACGGATCCCCAAGGGGGAAATGGTTTTCGTGTCGATGCCGTCCGGCAATCGGGACCCCGACTTCATCGACGACCCCGAGACATTCGACATCGGGCGAGGCGCGATCGGACACTTGGCCTTCGGGCACGGAGTGCACCACTGCCTCGGAGCCCCACTCGCGCGCATGGAGATGCGGATCGCGTTCCCGGCGTTGTTGCGCCGGTTCCCCACCCTGGCGCTCGCCGAGGATTTCGACGACGTGCAGTTCAGGTCGTTCCATTTCATCTACGGCCTGAAGTCGTTGGAGGTCACGTGGGAGGTGACGCCGTGAAAGTCGCAGCCGATCGCGATGTGTGTATCAGCGCGGGCAACTGCTTGATGTCGGCACCGGCGGTGTTCGATCAGGACGACGACGGCATCGTGGTTGTCCTGACAACCGAGGTGCCCGCCGGTGAAGAGGCGCACGCGCGCGACGCCGTGAAGCTCTGCCCCTCAGAGGCTTTGCGAATCGTCGACTAGCGGCCGTCGCGTTCGAGGTCGATGACGCCGGCCCTGCTCAACAACAGCAGGCTGACGACCAGCACCCAGGTGGGGAAGGCCAGCGTCAACCACATGGTGATCTCGCTGGCGAGAATGCATCCCACGGCCACCAGATACGTGACGATCACCAACCAGCGCGGCATCAGTCCCGTCTTCAGCCAGATCGTGGCCAGGGACATCATGAACACCGCGGCCATCCGTAACGCGTAGGTCTTGCTGAGCGTGAGCAGCAGCACGCGCCCGAAATCCGCGGTCTCGCCGGAGCTGTGGGTCAACGCCGCACCGACTGCCGACGTCACGAAGATCATCGCCAGAAACAGCAATCCGCTGCCGAGGAACACCGACGAGAAGAACTTGTCCTCGTAGCCCCCGAAACCATCGCGGACCACGCCGATGAACCACAGAAAGAGGATGCCGGCGAAGGGCATCAGCAACGACGCGATCCGGATGCTGTGGTCGCTCTGGGTCCACTGCATGCCAGGGGCGGCGCCCTCGGGCAGCGAGATGCGGATCAGCACGAGCGACGTCCCGAACAGGAGCGCGAACAACACGCCCGCCGCCGCGGCCGCACGAGGCGTCGACAGGTTACGAAAGTGGATGTTGACCGGTGCTTGTCCGGGCTTGCTTGTCACCGGGTCATCGTGGCACTTCTACGGCTGGCCGGGGAGCAATCTGATCATCAGCCCGTTCGCCTCCGCGAGGAGCTTCTCATCCCGGTCGCGCAGTTCGGCATTGACGAACGCCTTGCGTCCCTCGACCTCCCGCACCCATCCGCGCGCCACGAGCGGCGTGTCGATCGGTGTCACATTGCGATAGTCGACGTGAAGGAACGCGGTACGGCTGATCGGCCGGCCCGCCGCGTGGATCACCATGCCGAACACCGAGTCGAACAACAGCGGCAGGACCCCGCCGTGCACGGCGTAGTTGCCGCCTACGGAAAAGCGACTGAAGTGGACATCGAGTTCGACGCCGTCGGCCTCGAACCGGGTGACCCGGTAGGGCGGCATCAGCAGGCTGCCCGACCCGGGCAGGGACGGGACGCGGTTGGCCGGACCGACGCCTTCGGCCGCTTCGAAGGGGTCCAGCAGCTTGACCAGTTCCTCGGCACGGTCGGCTGCCTGTTCCCAGGTGGCGCTGTCCGGATCGGCGGACACCGCCAAGTCCTGCGCACGCCGCATCGCGGTGAGGAACCGCCCGAATCCCGGACCGGGTTCGGCCGCCTGGAAATTCGGGAAGCCGCCGTGCTTGTCGTAGTCGGGGTCTAGTAGATGCGGGTCGTCTGTCACGTAGCCGCCAGAATGTCGCGGCGCACGATCGTCTGCTCGCGCCCCGGGCCGACGCCGATGCACGAAACATGCGCGCCGGCAAGCTCTTCCAGACGCAGCACGTAATCGCGCGCCTTGGCGGGCAGGTCGTCGAAGTCGCGTGCGTCGGAGATGTCCTCCCACCAGCCGGGCAGTTCCTCGTAGATGGGTTCGGCGCGGTGCAGGTCGGACTGGGTCATCGGCATGTCATCGACACGTTTCCCGTCGACGGTGTAGCCGACGCAAACCGGCACGGTCTCCAGGCTCGAAAGCACATCGAGTTTGGTGAGGAAGTAGTCGGTGATGCCGTTGACCCGGGTCGCGTAGCGGGCGATGACGGCGTCGAACCATCCGCAGCGGCGCCGCCGCCCAGTCGTCACGCCGACCTCGCCGCCAGTCTTCGACAGGTACTCGCCGAACTCGTCGAACAGCTCGGTGGGGAACGGTCCCGAGCCGACGCGGGTGGTGTAGGCCTTGAGGATCCCCAGCACCGTCGTGATGCGTGTCGGACCGATACCTGACCCGACCGCCGCGCCCCCCGCAGTCGGATTCGATGACGTGACAAAGGGATACGTTCCGTGGTCGACGTCGAGCAGCGTGCCCTGCGAACCTTCGAGCAGCACCGTTTCGCCCTTTTCCAGCGCGGTGTTCAGCAGGTAGCGGGCATCGGCGATGCGGTGCTTGAAACCCTCGGCCTGGGCCAGCAGGTTGTCGACGACCTCCGCGGGCTCGAGCGCTTTGCGGTTGTAGATCTTGACCAGCACCTGGTTCTTGAAATCCAGTGCGCCCTCGATCTTTTCGGCCAACTGACCCTCGTCGAGCACATCGGCGACCCTGATTCCGATACGGGCGATCTTGTCCTGGTAGCAGGGACCGATGCCGCGGCCGGTGGTGCCGATCTTCTTGCTGCCCGCATACCGCTCGACGACCTTGTCGATCGCCACGTGATACGGCATCAGCAGATGCGCGTCGGCTGAGATCAGCAGTCGCTCGGTGTCCACGCCGCGGTCCTCGAGACCCTTGAGCTCGTTGAGGAGGACTCCCGGATCGACCACGACGCCATTGCCGATGACGTTGGTGACGCCGGGGGTGAGGATGCCCGACGGGATCAGATGAAGGGCGAAGTTCTCGCCCGTTGGCAGCACCACCGTGTGGCCGGCATTGTTGCCGCCCTGGTAGCGCACCACCCACTGCACTCGGCCACCGAGTAGATCGGTGGCCTTTCCTTTGCCCTCGTCGCCCCACTGTGCGCCGATGAGCACGATTGCCGGCATCGCGTACTCTCCCGCTTGATCTGCCCAAAGTCTGGGTCCAGCCGGTGACCCACCCTATCCCAGCCGACGCCGAGGAGCCCCTTTGACAGCCGCTGACATTGCGGTGTTGCTGGTCGGCGGCAGAAGGATGCCCCGGTCGCTGCGTGGGCTGGCCACGATCAGCGAGGATGCCGTCACCGAATCTCGGCGCGTGATCGTGGTGGGTTCGCAGGCCGACGTGGCCGCAGTCCTGAGCCGGTTGCTGAAGGCCGACCGCCTGGATGTGGAGGTCGCGCACGTGCGATGGCCGTGGCAGGCCAGGCGCGCCCGCGCCGGCACTGCCACCCGAGTCCCGCTGATCAGGGACGAAACCGGGAAGGTGATCGTCGGGGCCGCGCATTGGCTGCCGCCGGACGACAGCGCCGCCACGCTCCGCGGCGAGGCCACCGTCGACGACGTCGTGCTGTTCCACGGCGATGTGACCGCGGTGCGCATCGAACCGACCACGACCATGCCCGGGCTACGGGCCGCCGCGCTGTCGTCGCGCATGCGCCCGAAGCGCTGGGTCGCGGGCCGCGCCGCACAGCTCGGTACCGAAGGCGCGCTCGTCGTCCGCGACGGGGTGGCCGGACAGCGACCGGTCCGCCGGTCGACGTTCTATCGACACACCGAGGGCTGGCTGTCGGTTCGGTAGCGTCAAACCGTGAACGTCCGTCCGCTGCACCCGCGGGCCTCGGTGCGCCCGAGCCCGGTTTTCCTGGCGATCGTCGCGCTGACGGCCGTTGGCGGCTGGTTGGCCTGGTTCTCGGCGAGCGCGGTCGGGCCGCTCGCCTACGTCGGGGTTTTCATCTTCGTGGTCGCCGGTTGGGTGGTGACGCTGTGCCTCCACGAGTTCGGCCACGCGTTCACTGCGTGGCGCTTTGGTGACCACGACGTCCCGGTGCGCGGCTATCTGACCCTCAACCCTTTCAAGTACTCGAATCCCCTGCTGTCGATCGTGCTTCCGGTGGTGATCATCGCGATCGGGGGCATCGGGCTGCCAGGCGGTGCGGTATGGGTGCGGACGTCATTCATGACCAAGGCCCAACGGACACTCGTCAGCCTCGCGGGCCCGTTCGCCAACCTCGTGTTCGCGGTGCTTCTGCTGGTGCCGACGGCACTGCTGCGCGACCAGGAACACGCGGTGTTCTGGGCGGCCATGGCGTTCCTGGGTTTTCTCCAGGTCACCGCGTTCGTGCTGAACATGCTGCCCGTGCCCGGGCTGGACGGGTACGGCGCGCTCGAGCCGCATCTGAGCCCGCAGACCCAACGCGCGCTGGAACCGGCCAAACAATGGGGTCTGCTCGTCCTGATCGTTCTGCTGTTCACCCCCCAGCTCAACCGGTGGTTCTTCGAGCTGGTGTTCTGGTTCGTCGAGCTCTCCGGTGTGCCCGGCGGCCTGGCAATGGCAGGTATGGATCTCACCCGCTTCTGGTCGGCCTGGTTCTGAGCGAGCCTCTTGCGACATATGCACGTTTACGCATAGGTTGTCGGTATGGGCGCTGGGCACGACCACGGAACGCGCGATGCGCGGGTGAGCCGGATGCTGATCGCCGCGGCGATCCTGACGGCGTTCTTCGTGATAGAGCTCGTGACCGCGCTGTGGATCAACTCGATCGCGCTCCTGGCCGACGCCGGCCACATGCTCACCGACCTCGTCGCGATGTTCATGGGCCTGACCGCGGTCCTGCTCGCCAAACACGGCAGCGCGTCACCGGCGCGCACCTACGGCTGGCATCGGGCCGAGGTGTTCACCGCCGTCGCCAACGCGGTGCTGCTCCTCGGGGTCGCGGCTTTCATCCTCTACGAGGCCGTCGAACGCCTCGGTGACGCGCCCGATGTCCCGGGCGTGCCGATGATCGTCGTGGCACTGGCCGGCTTGGTCGCCAACGCGATCGTCGTACTGCTGTTGCGGTCACACTCCGAGAGCAGCCTCGCCGTCAAGGGCGCCTACATGGAGGTCGTCGCCGACACCGTCGGCAGCATCGGTGTGCTGATCGCGGGAATCGTGACGGTGACCACCCGCTGGCCCTACGCCGACGTCGTGGTTGCGGTGTTCGTCGCACTGTGGGTGTTGCCGCGCGCCATCGCCCTGGCCCGCGCGGCCCTGAGGATCCTGTCGGAGACGTCGCCCGCGCACATCGACGTCGACGAACTGCGCCAGGCGCTATGCGACGTGGACGGCGTCACCGAGGTACACGACCTGCACGTGTGGACGCTGGTCCCGGGCAAGGACATGGTGACCGCGCACCTGACCAGCACGCGGGATGCCGCCCTGGTGCTCGATGACGCGCGCGCCGTACTCACGGCACGCGGACTCGATCACGCCACGGTTCAGGTGGAACCGCCCGAGGGCGCCGCCGACTGCAAGTGCGAGGCGGAGACGTGAGAAATCAAGCCAGCCCGAGCGCCGGCCTGGCCTCGGGATCGCAGTCGTCGAGCAGATCCACGCAACGCTGATACTCGTCGGTTTCGCCGATCTGGCCCGCGGCCTGCGCCAACGCGGCCACGCAACGCAGGAATCCGCGGTTGGGTGCGTGACCGTATGGAACCGGTCCGAAGCCCTTCCACCCGTTGCGGCGCAACTGGTCGAGTCCGCGGTGATAGCCGGTCCGCGCGTAGGCGTAGGCCGTCACGGCCTGGTCGGCGGCGAGCGCCTGTTCGGCGAGGGTGGCCCATGCGACCGACGCCGATGGATGCGCAGCGGCCACGGTGGCCGGGTTTTCGGCGGCGGCCAGTTCGGCCTCTGCCGCCGGGTCGCCGGGAAGCAGGACCGGATCCGGCCCGAGAAGGTCACCCATCCGTGTCATGTGGCCCATTGTGCCGTGCGGCTTCCGGCGGTCGTCCCGCCGGATGGTTAAGCTTTGCGGCCGAAGCGTTGTAACGGAGGGCTGCAGTACCGATGTCGAATCCACAGGGGCCGGACCAGCCGGATGAGGTCACCGACCAGGGGGCCGACGAGTCTGCGCCTGCAACCGAGGTGATGGGGTCCGCCGAACCCGAACAGGAAGCGGCAACGGAGGTGATCTCGACCGAGGCGTTGTCTCAAGATCCCGCCGCGCCGGAAGAGCCCGAGCGCCGGTTCACCGCACCCTCCGGTTTCGACGCCGGCGTGACGACGCGGATCGACAGACCGTCCGAACCCGCAACCGAGGTCATGGCCACGTCCGCCGCACCGGTGGCGAAACCCGTTTCGCCACAAGTCATTCCGCCGCGCGGCGACGTGCCCAAGCCGCCGCCGTCCAAACACCGCAGCTGGGGCTGGGTGATCGCGGTCGTGCTGGTGATCGCTGCGCTGGTGGCCGTCGCGGTGCTCGGCACGCTGTTGCTGACCCGCGATTCTGAGCCCTCGGTGTCCCAGGAGGATCGGGTGCGCTCCACCATCGAGGACTACGACGCCGCGATCGCGAAAGGCGATCTGGCCACGCTGCGCAGCATCACCTGCGGCAAGGCGCGCGACGACTACGTCACCTATAACGACAAGGTATGGTCCGACACCCACTCGCGGATAGCGGCGGCCAAGCGGTATCCCGTCATCGCCAGCATCGACCAGGTGGTGGTCAACGGCGACCACGCGGAGGCCAACGTCACGACGTTCATGGCCTACGCGCCGCAGACCCGCTCGACGCGAAGCCTGGATCTGGAGTTCCGCGACGACCAGTGGAAGATCTGCCAGGCACCGACCAGCTAGCTAGCCGGTCACCGAGCGACCCGCGCTGTGCAGGTCGCGGCACGCCTCTATGACGCGTTCGGTCATCGACGCCTCGGCCTTCTTCAGATAGCTGCGCGGGTCGTAGGCCTTCTTGTTGCCGACTTCGCCGTCGACCTTGAGCACGCCGTCGTAGTTCGAGAACATGTGCCCCGCGACGGGCCGCGTGAACGCGTACTGGGTGTCGGTGTCGACGTTCATCTTCACGACGCCGTAGCGCAGCGAGTCCTCGATCTCGGACTTCAGCGAGCCAGACCCACCATGGAAGACGAAGTCGAAAGGCTTTGCGTCGTCCGATAACCCGAGCTTCGCCGCCGCCACCTGCTGGCCCTGGGCGAGAATGTCGGGCCGCAGCTTCACGTTGCCCGGCTTGTAGACGCCGTGCACATTGCCGAACGTCGCGGCCAGCAGGTACTTGCCGTGCTCACCCGCGCCGAGCGCCTCGATGGTCTTCTCGAAATCCTCCGGCGTGGTGTAGAGCTTGTCGTTGATCTCGTGGGCCACACCGTCTTCTTCGCCGCCGACCACACCGATCTCGATCTCGAGGATGATCTTGGCGGCCGCGGCCTCCTTGAGCAGCTCGCGCGCGATGTCCAGGTTCTCGTCGATCGGCACCGCCGAACCGTCCCACATATGCGACTGGAACAGCGGGTTACCCCCGCCGGCGACCCGCTGCTGCGAGATCGCGAGCAACGGCCTGACGTAGGTGTCCAACTTGTCCTTCGGACAGTGGTCGGTGTGCAGGGCCACGGTGATCGGATACCTGTCGGCGATGACGTGGGCGAACTCGGCGAGCGCCACGGCGCCCGTCACCATGTCCTTGACGCCGAGTCCGGAGGCGAACTCGGCCCCGCCGGTGGAGAACTGGATGATGCCGTCACTACCGGCGTCCGCGAAACCCTTGATGGCCGCGTTGACCGATTCCGAGCCGACGCAGTTGATGGCGGGAAACGCGAAGGAATGTTCTTTGGCCCGGCTCAGCATCTCCGCGTAGACCTCGGGCGTTGCGATGGGCATATGCGTTCCTCTCGGCGATCAGTACGTACAGCGATTCTCGCAGGGGTGGGGCCACCGCACACGGTCAAGCCGAATCGACATTTCGGCAGCAACCGCCCAGACCGGTATCTTGGGGCCTTGTGACGACCTCCGCCGCTGCCAACCAGCTGGCACTCATGCCGGACTTCCTCGACCCGATGACGTTGCTCGGGTATTTCGGTACGTGGGCCCTGGTGGGACTGCTGGTAGTCATCTTCGTCGAGTCTGGCGTGCTGTTCCCGATCCTGCCGGGCGATTCGCTGCTGTTCGTGGCGGGCATGCTCGCCGCGGGCACCCAGGCGCTGCAGGCCGACGGCGGCGAGGTGATCAACTTCCAGCTCTGGCAGCTGCTGGTGTACATCCCCATCGCCGCGGTGCTCGGCGGGCAGGTCGGCTACTGGATCGGGCGCAACGTCGGCACCGCGATGTTCAAACCCGACGCCAGGATCCTCAAGCAGCGTTACCTCGACGAGGCGCACGCGTTCTTCGAACAACGGGGGCCGTTCGCGATCGTGATCGCGCGATTCGTGCCGATCGTGCGAACGCTGGCGCCGCTGACCGCAGGCGCCGCCCGGATGAACTACGCGGCGTTCACGTTCTTCAACGTCCTCGGCGCCGTCGTGTGGGGCGTCGGGCTGACGCTCCTCGGATACTGGCTCGGCCGGTTCCAGATCATCCAGGACCTCCTCGAGCCCATCGTGATCGGCATCGTGGTGGTGTCGATCCTGCCGATGGTCTTCGAGTGGTACAAGCGACGCAAGGCCGCCAAGCGCGCGGCGGGCGAAGCCGCCTAACCGCTCACCGCCGTACGGCCGCTCATTGGCGGCTTTCCTCCAGCGCCCGGATCAGGCTGGCCGAATCCCACGGGCCCTTGTGGCGCTTACCGTTGACGAAGAACGTCGGCGTCGAGTTCAGATCCATCGCCTCGGCGTCCTGTGCGTCGTCCTGCACGCGGTGTAACACCTTCGACGGATGAACCCGAACGTCCTGATCGAACTGTTCGAGATCGAGTCCCACCGCGTTGGCGTAGCGGTAGATATCCGACCACTCCAGGTCGTCCTGGTGCGCGAACAACTCCGTACCCATCTCGAAGTACTTGCCCTGCAACCCGGCAGCCTCGGCGGCGCGTGCCGCGTCGAAGGCACGCGGGTGAACCCTCTCCAGCGGCAGGTGTCGCCACACGTAGAGCAGGTCGTCACCGAAATGCGAACGCACTTCGTCGATCCCACCCGTCGCACGGCTACAGAACGGGCATTCGTAGTCGCCGTACTCCACCAGCGTCAAGGGAGCGTCGGGGTTGCCGCGGACGTGGTCGCGCGCGGGGTCCACGGGTCGAATCAGCTTGAGGCCGATGGGTTCCGGCGGGCTGACCAGGTCGGTGATGTGGAAGATGGCCCAGCCGAGGACCAATGCGATGAGCGACGCGGCGATGACACCGATACGCGCCTGATCCTGCCGCGCGGGTTCGCTGATCGCGATGTCGACGATGAAAAGTGAAATGGTGAAACCGATTCCGGACAGCGCGGCACCACCGGCGACCCGGCGCAACCGCAGCCCGGGAGCCAGCTGACCGAGCCCCGTTCGGCTCATCAGCCACGTCGCACCGGTGATGCCGATGAACTTCCCCAGCACCAGCCCGGCGATGATGCCCCACGTCAACGATGAGCGCGCCGCAGCGGACAGGCTCTCCGCGTCGAGCCTGACCCCGGCGTTGACCAACGCGAACAACGGCAGCACCAGGAACGACACGTACGGTCCGATGTCGGTCTGCAGTCGTTCGTTGATGGAAATCGATTGCCGCAGACGGCGGGTGGCCGTGCGGGCGTACTGAGAGTTCGGTGACTGCCGGAAAGCGCGGATCACCTCGACGGCGTCCTCGACCTGTCTGCGCTCGGGGGCGAATACGGGAATGAGTAACGCGAGCGCGACACCGGCGAGGGTCGGGTGGATTCCCGCCAAATACAGCCCGACCCACAACGCGAAGCCCAGCACCGCGTATGCGGGGCCGCGGGCGACAGGAAGAAACCGCACCAGCGCGATGGCGATGAGCAGTAGCGCCGACACCACCAGCGGTGCCACCTGGATCGAGTCCGAATAGAACACCGCAATCACGATCAGCGCACCGACGTCGTCGACGACGGCCAGGGTGAGCAGGAAGATCCGCAGTCGCCCAGGAAATTTCGGTTTGATGATGGCGAGCGCACCCACCAGGAAGGCGGTGTCGGTGGAAATCACCACACCCCAGGCGTGGGCGTTCTCGCCGGAGGGGTTGAGCACCAGGAATATGACGGCGGGCGCGACCAGACCCGCGATCGCCGCGACGACGGGTACCGCGGCTCTAGCTCTGTCGGTGAGCTCGCCGATGGCGAACTCCCGTGTCACTTCGAGGCCGACGATGAAGAAGAAGAACGTCATGAGCGCGTCGTTGATCAGATGCTTGACGCTCATGTCGAAGTGGTGCTCGCCGAACGAAACACCGACGTGGGTGTCCAGCAGGGTCCAATAGCTTTCCGCCCATGGCGAATTCGCCCAGATGATGGCGATGACTGTGGACAGCAGCAGCAGGCCCGCGGCGGCGTTTTCCCCAGGCTTCATCGATTTGAGGTCGCGGCCGAACCGCGTGGGAAAAGAATGAACGACGCGCGAAGCCGGCTCAGACGTCACGTGTCGGATACCGCGTGGGCCGCTTCCATGAGCATCCACCCTGCCAGCTGAACGGACAGATCGCGCTCTGGAACCTGCGACGAGTTGACGGCGCCCTCGACGGACTCGGCCTCCTCACCTGCCGCAGTGGGTATCTCGGCGGTGCGCTCCCAGAACGCCGCGAACAGTGGCAGGCCGTCGACGGTCTGCCGGTTGTCCCAGGCCGCCTCCGCCGACGTCAGCACCAGCTTGGTCGCGGCGGCCCTGGCAGCCGCGTCATCGTCGTCGTTTTGCGGCAGCGACGTGGCCACCAACGCCAGATAGCGCGCGAGGATCCCGTTGAACAGGCCGCCGTCGCCGCCGCCCGCACCCCGGATGATGCCCTCGGGAGCCATGTGGTCGCGTACCGCGGCGACCAGTCGGTGCACCCGCTTGGCGTGGTCGGCGTCCTCGGTGCGCATCGCGAGTTCGGTTTCCAGGCCGAGCACCACTCCCTGGCAGTAGGTGTACTGCGCGCGCACCATCGAACCGCCCTTGATCCCGTCGAACACCAGATGCGTCTCCGGATCGATCAGCGTCTCGTCGAGCCAGTCCGACATCTGCTGGGCCCGGCGCAGCCGGTCGTGGCGGGCGAGGAAGATCGCCGCCGGACCGTTGGCAGGGGCGTTGAAGAACTGGTCTTGTTTGCGCCATGGAATTCCGCCGCCGTCCTCGGGGACCCACGAGTTGAGGAACTGTTCGGACAGTGTGTCCAGCGCCCTGGGCCGCTCGACACCCGCGAGGCGCCCCGCCCGTTCGAGCGCGATGGCCAGCCACGCCATGTCGTCGTAGTAGTCGTTGGTCCAGCGCAGGTTGTTGCGTAGCCGGTGACCCCTGATCTGCCTGGCGATCTTCTGCTGGCGTTCAGGCTGCGGGTCGCGCAGTTGCGCGTCGACCAGGCAGTCCAGTAGATGGGCCTGCCACCAGTAGTGCCAGGTGCCGAACAGCCGGTACTTGCGCGTCGCCGGCCAGGCGACGACGCCCAGCTGAGTTCCCGGCACGGCCCACACCTTCTTCAGATGCCGCTTGGCGATCGCGGCCTCTGCGCTGGCCGCGCGGTTGGCCCATAGCTGATCCATGACTTCGATCCTGCCCTACCCGGCCTGCGAAATGTGCTCGGCTGAGAGGCCGGCCCATATTCAGTATGAGACATATTTGTCTCATCTGAGCTATTATCGTCTCATGCCTTCTGACCGTGAGACGCTGCTGCGCGCCGCGGCCGACTTCCTCGGCCGCAGGCCCAATGCGACGCAGGACGAGATCGCGGCCGCGGTCGGGGTGAGCCGAGCCACGCTGCATCGCCATTTCGCGGGGAAGCCGGCACTGATGGTCGCGTTGGACGAACTCGCGATCAGCGAGATGGCACACGCCCTCGACGTCGCCCGCTTGCAGGATGGTTCGGCCGTCGAGGCGTTGCGCAGGCTGATCACCGCATGCCAACCGGTATCGCCCTACCTCGCGCTGCTCTACAGCCAGACCCAGGAACTCGACGTGGACAAGTCGCTGGAGGGCTGGGCGGACATCGACTCCGCCATCACCGCGCTGTTCCAACGCGGCCAGCGCGACGGCGATGTCCGTCCCGACCTCACCGCGGCATGGCTGACCGAGGCGCTCTATTCACTGGTGGCAGGAGCGGCGTGGGCCGTTCAGGTCGGTCGCGTCGCGGGACGCGAGTTCGACCACATGATCACCGAACTGCTATTGCACGGAGTACTGACATCATGATTCGCCGCTGGTCCGCGCTCGGCGTCCTGACGCTCGCGGTTCTGCTCATCGGCATCGACGGTACGGTCCTGGCGCTGGCTACACCCTTCATCAGCCGGGATCTCGATGCCACCGGAATCCAGATCCTGTGGATCGGCGACATCTACTCGTTCGTGCTCGCCAGCCTCCTGATCACGATGGGCGGCCTCGGTGACCGGATCGGTCATCGGAAGATGTTGCTCTGGGGTGCGACGGCCTTCGCGGTGATCTCCGCCGCGACGGCGTATGCGCCCTCCGCGGAACTGTTGATCGCGGCGCGGGCCCTGCAGGGCATTGCGGGTGCGACCCTGGCGCCTGCGACGCTGGCCCTCATCCGCGGCATTTTCCCCGATGCCAAGGAACGCACACTGGCCGTCGGCATTTGGGCGTCGGCGTTCTCGGCAGGCGCCGCCTTCGGCCCGATTCTCGGCGGGATACTGCTCGAGCATTTCTGGTGGGGCTCGGTGTTCTTGATCAACGTGCCGGTGATGGTGGTCCTGGTGATCGGCGGCATCGCGCTGGTGCCCGAGCACCGCAACCCCGCCCCCGGGCCGTGGGATCTGCCCAGCGTCGTGTTGTCGATGGCGGGCATCCTCGGCGCCGTGTACGCGATCAAAGAGGTTGCCGCGCAGGGATTTCACCTCGACGTCGCCGTCGCAGCCCTGGCCGGGGCAGGTGCACTGACACTGTTCGTCCGCCGCCAACTCAGGCTGTCGCACCCCCTGATCGACGTTCGGCTGTTCGCCAACCGCGCATTCACCGGTGTGGTGAGTGCCAACTTGCTGTCCGTCCTCGGACTGTCCGGTCTGGTCTTCTTCCTGTCGCAGTACTTCCAGCTCGTCCAGGGCTTCAGCCCGTTGCAGGCCGGCCTCGCCGAACTACCCGCGGCGGTGACGGCGACGGTGTTCGGTGTGCTGGCGGGAGTCGCGGTGCGCTATTGGTCCCGGCGCGCGGTACTCACGTCAGGCCTGGCGCTGGTGGGTGTCGCCATGGCGACATTGACGGTGCTCACACCCGGCACCTCCTACCCCCAACTCGGCGTGACGCTGTTCGTCGTCGGTGTCGGGCTCGGCCTGGCGTTCACCGTGGCGAGCGACGTCATCCTGGCCAGCGTTCCGAAGGAGCGCGCCGGTGCGGCGGCCGCGGTTTCGGAGACCGCGTACGAGCTCGGGATGGCGCTCGGCATTGCCACCCTGGGCTCGATCGTCACCGGCGTGTATCGCAATTTCACTGCCCCCGAAGGCATTTCCGCTGTGGTGGTCGCTGAATCGCGTGACTCCCTCGCCGCTGCGGTCGAGGCCGCACAGACACTGCCCGCCGACCAGGCGTCCGCCCTGCTCGACGCGACGAAGCACGCGTTCACCTCGGGGCTCGCGATCGCGTCCGGCGTCGGTGCGGCGCTGATGCTGGTCTCGGCGGTCGCGGTGTGGCTGTTGCTGCGCGAACGGCTACCAGGCGCGGTCGAGGTCGGCGTGGGTTCGGATCCAGCTGTGCATGGCGATGCCTGCGGCGACTCCGGCATTGATGCTGCGGGTGGAGCCGAATTGTGCGATCGACACCGTTAATTCGGCGCCTGCACTGGCCTCCGAGGTGATGCCCGGACCTTCCTGCCCGAACACCAGTAGGCATGCTCGCGGTAACTCGACGTCCTCCAGCCGCGCGGCACCCGGCACGTTGTCGACGGCGACGACGGTCAGCCCCGCATCGACGGCGAAGGCCAACAGCCCTTCGGTGGCGTCATGGTGGCACAGCCGCTGGTAACGATCGGTCACCATTGCTCCGCGCCGATTCCACCGGCGGCGACCCACGATGTGCACGGTGTCCACCGCGAACGCGTTGGCCGTTCGGACCACCGCACCGATGTTGGCGTCGTTACCGAAGTTCTCGATCGCGATGTGCAGGGGATGCCTACGGGTGTCGATGTCGGCGATGATCGCTTCGCGTGTCCAATACCGATATGCATCAACGACATTGCGGGTGTCGCCGTCCCGCAGCAGCGCGGGGTCGTAACGGGGATCGTCGGGCAGCGGGCCTTGCCATGGGCCTACCCCGGGACCCTCGCCCCACTCGGTCGGACCCGCCTCACTCACCCTTGGCCCACATCGCGGCGTGCGTGCCGACCACCGAGAGCGTCGGATAGAGCAGTGCTTCATTCATCTCTCCCTGGGTGCACAACGTCACGCGGGTGAAGACCGCGTCGCGGGTGCTGTCAGGTAGCACGAGAGTCGACGCGCCGTAGACGTCGCAGGCGTGGCTCAGCCCGGGCGGAGGCAACGTCGGAGCCATCACCACCATCGTCGGTCCGCCGCGGCGTTTCGACTCCTCACGGTATTGCGTTGCCTGACCGGAGATCTCGAGGCCGAGCAGCATGTAGCCGTTTCCGGTGAACTCGTTGGGGTCTCCGAGCGCGGTCTGGTCGAGCATGGAGCCGTCCGCACGGAACGCGTCCACGCTGGTCGTCTTGAGCGACAGTCCGGTGGCCTCGTCTTCGACCGTAGGTAGCCCGACGGGAAACGCCACGCCGTGCGCCATCGTGGTACCGGGCGTGCGATCACGGGTCGAATAGACATAGACCCCGCGCACCTGGAGCTGGTCACGTTGTGGCCCCACACATACCGTTCCCGTCAGCCGGTCCGGCGTCTCCGACACCGGCTGCACGTCGAGGTCCGTCACGTCGCGGCACCCGCCGATGGCGGGGGCCTCGAGCGGGTGTGCCAACGCGCCGTAAAGCCCGAACCTCAGGTCTTTCGGGTCGGCATGCGGACCGTCACCCGATGGCGCCGCGTCGATGTCGATCAGGACGTTTTCGCCCTCGAAACGCAGATTGGACACCGACATGTTCCAGCCCAGGAACGCCAACGATTCGCCGATGGTCGCGGTCTGGGCGGAGTAGGTGTCGACCTTCGCGTCATCGCTCGAACAGGCCGAGGCGACCAGGAGCACCGCGGTGAGGGCAGTGAAAACTGAACGGGCGGACACTGAGCGCGACTTAGGTTCTATCCCGGCCCCGGCCAACGACTTTCGTCACCGCACGCACCACGTTTCGCGGCACCATGCGGCCACCGGTGGTCAGTGCCTTGTACTGCAGGCCGGGCACGATCACCACCTTGCCCCGTGCGACATCGGCCATCGTCTCGCGGACCACGTCGTCCACCTCCAGCCACAGGAACGACGGCGTGTTCGCCATGTCGATGCCCGCTCGTTCATGGAATTCGGTGTGCACGAAACCGGGGCACAGCGCATGTACGCCGACGCCGGTGCCACCCAGGCCGTTGGCCAGGCCCTCGGAGAACGCGACCACCCAGGCTTTGGAGGCCGAGTACGTCGAACCACGCCCAGGCAGCAGTCCGGCCACGCTGGCGACGTTGATCACCGTGCCTTCACCGGCCGCCAGCATCGGCGGCAACGCCGCGTGCGTCAGATGCATGACCGCCGTGACGTTGACGTCCAGTTGGGACTGCAGCACCGCGAGATCTGCGGTCCAGAACTCGCCGGAGGTTCCGAAACCGGCGTTGTTGACCAGAACGCGCACACCGGCGGCAAGCCGGTCGGCCACCTTCGAACGATCGGCGGCCTGCGCCAGGTCGGCGACGAGCACCTCGACGTTCGCGCCTGCCTCGTCGTGCAGTTCGGCGGCCAGCGCGTCGAGACGCTTCGCATCGCGCGCGACGAGCACGAGGTCGAAGCCGTCCACGGCATATCTGCGGGCGAATCCTGCGCCCAACCCCGACGTGGGGCCAGTGATCAGGGCGACGGGGCGTGACATGGCGACAGCTTAGTCACCGCGCCGGTCACCGCTGATAGTGCGGGGACTGCCGTCCGTTGCGCGATTGCGGTGGCTGCGGGGGCGACGCGGTTCGACGAGCCTGTTCGGGTCGCGGGGGCGCCTGGGCATACCTGCCGCCTGGAGCCTCGGCCCTGCCGGCAGGCACCTCGGAGCGCGCCGGCGCCGGCTTGAGCGGACGGCTCGGCGACCCGCTGCGGCGCGTCACCGACTGACCGACGGTCGCCTGCGACGTTGGCGGCAGCACGCGCAGCAGGTCGTTGAACTGGCGCACCGTGCGCAGGCCCTCATCCCACTGTGCCCGCGTGCTGGTCACCGGCATCGAGACCAGCGTCCAGTGCTCCTCGTTCCACATGATCTCCGCACAATCCGGCGCGGTGTGGGCGAACGTCACCATGCGGCGGTCGCAGGCGCGTCGGGCCGCGTCGAGGTTGGTCGAGTACACCATCCGCGGACCGATCGCGCCGAGCAGCCAGATGTCGTTCTCCCGCGGCTCCTTGATTCCCTTGAGCCGCAGATCGACGACCACGTTCGTGCCGACCTTGCGGTGCAGGGCGATGACGGTCGCGACGTCTTCGAGGTCGAAGATGAACACCGCTTCGCCACGGATCTGCCCGAGGACGACGTTCTTGGCGTTGATGTCGCCGACGGTCGACATCACACCGCGCTTCCAGCGCTTCAGGATGTCGCTCGACTCGTGTTCATAGTCGAAACCGTGCGACTTCGCCCACGACTTGCGGCGACGACCCAGCCCACGTCGACGGTCGATGTCGACGTACAGAAGAACCGCCGCACCCACGAAACAGAGCGCGGACAGCGTGAACCAGAGCGGGACCATTACGTCGTAGCTTACTTGCAGGTAGCCCTCAAGTCCGAACTCGAGCAGATCACAGGCTCGTCACATAGCGACTTTCCCTGTCATATGCCGACTACCAGCTTCTTCGCATCGCAACCTCTGGGTCACTCGGGAAAGGACGCCTCGGCGAGCTGGAGGATCTCGGTCCGGTCAGCCGCCACGATGAAACCCGCGTCGATCGCGCGATCCAGCGCGTCGCCGAAACGCGCCAGGTAGTCGGCGGCGCCGCCAGGATAAAGCGCGCGCACCGTGTCGGCGTCGAACACCTCCCCGGTACCGAACAAGAAGGACATGGGGCTCTCGTCGGGCGCGAGGCCCGATGTCCGCGCAATCGGCACGTCGACCCACGGCGTACGGACTCCGCCCACGGCGAGTTCGTGATCGTCGAGCACCAGCGCCGGGACGTCCGCGCCGGTGAGGGCCATCGGCTGCGCCGTGGCCGCAGGCGCGCCGGTACGAACCCAGTCGTTGAGGGCCGCGATCGCGGCCTGCAGCACGTAGTGATGCTGGGGCGCGAAGTTGATGTAGTAGGACAGGTTCGTCCCCATCAACTCGTTCGTGGGTGCGTAGGCCGCGACAAGGCCCTCCAGCGGCAGCGAGCCGTCGTCGATGAAGCCGACCCGAATCGTGTAGTTGTCGGCGTGCGCGGTGCCGGGTATCTCCCACACCCGCAACCTGTCGTTGTCCGGTCGGCGGGCGTGGTGGTAGCCGAGCAGATGGCCGTCGACCAGATCGGTCTCGGTGATCACCGATAGCACCGGGACCCGCAGATCGTCCCGGAAGGGCGCAGGCCGTGACTCTTCCAGCGCGCTGCCGCCGCGGAGTGCAGCGGCGGGACCGAACCGCGAGTGCACGAGGAAGCCATCAAAAACTTGAGTGACCGCGTCGACCTCGTTCACATAGGTGGTCAGAAACATCGCCGACTGGGATTCCCCCACCGCGAGAACCGCTTTCGGCTGCAGTCTGTCGATACCACCCTCACTGACCAAACGGCCGATCTGGGTGTAGATGTCATAGGCGAACTGGTCACCCGGATGATTGAGCTGCGAATAGCGTTCGCGGTCTTGGGCTTTCAGCGACATGTCGATACCGATCAGGTTGTCACCGCCCTCGACGCCGACGTACTGGGCGGACACCGCGACGTAGGCGTAGCCGGCGCGCGCGATCTCGCGATGCGCCATCAGCCAGACCGCGGGTGCGTCGATGCCGCCGCTGACGTTGAGCCATTCGACGACGGCGGTGCCGTTGAACGCGCCCTTCGGGCGGCACACCACGATGCGGGTCGTGTAGTCCGCCGTCTCGCCGGTGGCATACGAGCGTGCGGTGCCGGAGATGACGAACTCCTCGGCGCCGTAGCCGAGCGTGGCCAGCTCGTAGGCGCCGAGGAGCAGGTTGGGTCTACCGGGGAGGGACGAGACGCGAGTGCTCATCCCCCATCGATATCAGGCTCAGCCCAGGACCAGCGAATCGCCGTCCGCGCTGACGTTGACCGGCACCACGTCGCCGTCATGGACCTCGCCGGCAAGCAGCATCTTGGCGAGCTGGTCGCCGATGGCCTGCTGGATCAGCCGCCGCAGCGGACGCGCACCGTAGAGCGGGTCGAAACCGCGATGCGCCAACCACTGCTTGGCGGGCAGCGACACCTCCAGCGTCAGCCTGCGTTGCGCCAGCCGCTTCGACAGCTGCTGCAGTTGGATGTCGACGATCGCCACCAGCTCACCGGGTTCGAGCGCGTCGAAGACGATGACGTCGTCGAGCCGGTTGATGAACTCGGGCTTGAACGCCGAGCGCACCGCGGCCATCACCTGCTCCTCGGTGCCACCGGCGCCGAGGTTGGACGTCAGGATCAGGATCGTGTTGCGGAAGTCGACCGTCCGGCCCTGACCGTCGGTCAGCCTGCCCTCGTCGAGCACGGCAAGCAGCACGTCGAACACGTCCGGGTGAGCCTTCTCGATCTCGTCGAACAGAATCACCGTGTACGGACGCCGCCGCACCGCTTCGGTCAGCTGCCCGCCCTGGTCATAACCGATGTACCCGGGAGGCGCACCGACGAGGCGGGCCACCGAGTGCTTCTCGCCGTACTCGCTCATGTCGATGCGGACCATGGCACGTTCGTCGTCGAACAGGAACTCCGCCAACGCTTTCGCGAGCTCCGTCTTACCGACACCGGTCGGGCCGAGGAACATGAACGATCCCGTCGGCCGGTTGGGGTCGGCGACACCGGCACGGCTGCGCCGCACCGCGTCGGACACGGCCTGCACGGCCTTCTTCTGCCCGACGACGCGCTTGCCCAGCTCGTCCTCCATGCGCAACAGCTTGGCGGTCTCGCCCTCGAGCATGCGGCCCGCGGGAATGCCGGTCCATGCCGACACCACGTCGGCGATGTCGTCGGGTCCGACCTCCTCTTTGAGCATCACGCCCTCGCGCGCCTCGGCATGGGGCACCGCCGCATCGAGCTTTTTCTCGATCTCCGGGATGCGCCCGTACCGAAGCTCGGAGGCTTTCGCCAGGTCACCGTCGCGCTCGGCCCGGTCGGCCTCCCCACGCAGCGTCTCGAGCTGCTCCTTGAGCTCACGGACCACGTCGATGGCGCTCTTCTCGTTCTGCCACCGCGTCGTGAGTTCGGCCAGCTTCTCCTTGTAGTCGGCGAGCTCGGCACGCAGCTTCACCAGCCGTTCCTTGGAGGCGTCGTCCTCCTCCTTGGCCAGCGCCATCTCCTCGATCTCGAGCCGGCGCACCAGGCGCTCGACCTCGTCGACCTCGACGGGCCGCGAGTCGATCTCCATCCGCAGCCGGGACGCGGCCTCATCGACGAGGTCGATCGCCTTGTCGGGCAGGAAGCGGCTGGTGATGTAGCGATCGGACAGGGTCGCCGCCGACACCAGTGCGGAGTCGGTGATCCGCACGCCGTGGTGCACCTCGTAGCGGTCCTTGAGCCCGCGCAGAATGCCCACAGTGTCCTCGACGGACGGCTCGCCGACGAGCACCTGCTGGAAGCGACGTTCGAGCGCGGCGTCCTTCTCGATGTACTTGCGGTACTCGTCGAGGGTGGTGGCGCCGACGAGCCTCAGCTCGCCGCGGGCCAGCATCGGCTTGATCATGTTGCCCGCGTCCATCGCAGATTCGCCGGTCGCGCCTGCGCCGACGATGGTGTGCAACTCGTCGATGAAGGTGATGATCTGACCGGCCGAGTTCTTGATGTCGTCGAGGACAGCCTTCAGCCGCTCCTCGAACTCACCGCGGTACTTAGCACCGGCGACCATCGAGCCCATATCCAATGACACGACGGTCTTGTCGCGCAGGCTCTCGGGTACGTCGCCGGCCACGATGCGCTGGGCCAGGCCCTCGACGATCGCCGTCTTGCCGACGCCGGGCTCGCCGATCAGCACCGGATTGTTCTTGGTACGACGGCTCAGCACCTGAACGACGCGGCGAATCTCGTTGTCGCGCCCGATGACCGGATCCAGCTTGCCCTCTCTGGCGCGGGCGGTCAGGTCGGTGGAGTACTTCTCCAGCGCCTGGTACGTGGCTTCCGGATCAGGGTTGGTTACCCGGGCGCTCCCGCGCACGTTTCCGAACGCGTCGCGCAGCACCTGCGGTGACGCGCCGTGGCCGCTGAGCAGCTTGGCGACGTCGGAGTCGCCGGTGGCCAGGCCGACGAGCAGATGCTCGGTGGAGACGTATTCGTCGTCCATCTCGGTGGCCAGGTGGGTGGCCGTCGTGATCGCAGCGATCGACTGGGGTGCCAGCTGCGGTTGCGTACTCGACCCCGATGCGCTGGGTAACCGGTCGAGAAGTCGTTGCGCTTCTGCACGGATCGTCGCGGGTTCGACGCCGACGGCCTCCAACAACGGTGCGGCAATGCCATCGTTCTGAGTGAGCAGTGCCATCAACAAATGGGCGGGCGTGATCTGTGGGTTGCCGGCGGCGGTAGCCGCTTGCAGCGCCGAAGTCAGGGCCGCCTGGGTTTTGGTCGTCGGATTGAACGAGTCCACGACGCCTCCCTTTCTATGTACTTCAGGGCCGCACAAAGGGCCCTTGGAATGCTTGTCGCGTTGTACAACGCCGTCAAGGTTGAGTCTGTTCCGCTCAACTTTAACTTTTTTGCCAGCACAACGCCAGCGCGTACCGAGCCGCTGATCCAGCAACCACCCGCCACGTCCCTCTACGATGGCGGAATCCAACTCGGGCAAAGCCGCATGGGGGAAGACGTTTGGACCTCAACACCGTCACCGATGTGGTCCGCCAACCGCTCGATCCGCCAGGGGCGCACTGGCGCGACGGCGATGCCTTCCTCGCGGGCGGCACCTGGCTGTTCTCGGATCAGCAACCACACCTGCGGCGGCTGATCGATCTGGCGCCGCTGGGCTGGGACGCCCTCACGGTCGAGGAGACTGGGCTGGAGATCGGCGCGATGTGCACGATCCGCGACCTGTACGCGCTCACGGTACCGAGCGACTGGCCCGCCGCGTCGCTGCTGCAGACAAGCTGTGAGGCGTTCCTGGCCTCGTTCAAGGTGTGGAACACCGCGACGGTCGGCGGGAACATCTGCATGTCGCTGCCCGCCGGCCCGATGATCACGATGACAGTTGCGCTGGAGGCCACTTACACCTTGCGCGCGCCCGACGGCTCCGAGCGCACCGTCGACGCGGCCGACTTCGTCACCGGAAACAACGCCAACATCCTGGCGCCCGGAGAGGTGCTGCGGAAGATCGACATTCCGGCGAGTGCCTTGCGAAAGCGGCACACCCACCGACGGTTCACCCTGACCAAGCTCGGCCGATCGACGATCTTCATCGTCGCGACCCAACGTCAGGACGACATGCTGCTGACCATCACCGCGGGTACCACCCGCCCGGTACGCATGAGATTCGATTCGATGCCAGACGCCGATGCGCTCGCCCGACGTATCGACGAATTGCCCGATGAGCTCTGGTTCGACGACCCTAACGGCAGCCCGGACCACCGGCGCCACCTCGCCGCGCACTACGCCGAGGACATCCGCGCCGAGTTCGCGCGGGGGGCTTCGTGACCTACACCGTGAACGGCGCGGCCTTCGACGAGCAGCCCAGACCCGGCCAGTGTCTGCGTACCTTCGTCCGCTCGCTGGGCCACCTCGGGGTCAAAAAAGGTTGTGACGCAGGTGATTGCGGAGCCTGCACGGTGTGGCTCGACGGCGATCCGGTGCACAGCTGCATCACTCCCGCCTTCCGCGCGGAGGGGCGGGAAGTCACCACCATCGAGGGCCTTGGCACGCCGGACAATCTGCATCCCATGCAACAGCGATTTCTCGACGGACCGGGATTCCAGTGTGGATTCTGCACCGCGGGGATGATCATGACGTCGGCCACCTTCACCGACGAGCAGAAGCGCGACCTGCCGCGCGCGCTGAAGGGAAACCTGTGTCGCTGCACCGGGTATCGCGCCATCGAGGACGCGATCAACGGCGTCAAGGGAGTCGAGGACGCCGCACCCGGTGAGGCCGTGGGCGCCAACGTTGTTGCGCCGGCAGCAACCGGGGTCGTGACCGGGACGGTCGAATTCACCATGGACACCGCGATGCCGGAGATGCTTCATCTCAAGGTGCTGCACTCACCGCACGCCCATGCGCGCGTCGTCTCCATCGACACGTCCGCCGCGCTCGAGGTTCCCGGCGTCCAGCGCGTATACACGTGGCAGGACGTCCCCCGTAAGCGATTCAGCACGGCGATCCACACCGACCACCTCGTCGATCCCGACGACACCTACATACTCGACAACGTCATGCGGTTCGTGGGCCAGCGCGTCGTGGCGGTGGTCGCCGAGTCCGTAGGCGCCGCCGAAGAGGGTTGCCGCAAGGTCGCCGTGGAGTACGAGGTGCTGCCGGCGGTCTTCGACCCCGAGGAGGCGATGGCCGACGGCGCGCCCCAATTGCACAGCTACGACGATCCGTTCGCGCACGACAAGCTGCGCAACATCCTGCTCGAACTGCATGGCGAGGTCGGCGACGTCGAGGCCGGATTCGCCGCGGCCGACGTGATCCACGAGGGCACCTACTTCACGCCCCGCGTCCAGCACGCCCACCTCGAAACACATGGATCGATCGCCTGGATGGAGGAGGGGCGATTGCATGTGCGCACCAGTTCGCAGTCGCCGTCGGTCGCGAAACTCAAACTCTCCCACCTGTTCAACCTTCGGCCGGACGAGCTGCGGGTGTTCTGCAAGAGGGTCGGCGGCGGGTTCGGCGGCAAGCAGGAGGTCATCTCCGAAGACCTGGTCGCGCTGGCGGCACTGGACACCGGCAGGCCCGTTTGCTGGGAGTACACCCGGGAAGAGTCGTTCACCACAGCATCACCGCGTCACCCGATGAAGGTCACCGTGAAGCTGGGCGCGAAGGCCGACGGCACGCTGACCGCCTTCCAATTCCGCAACGTGTCCAATACCGGCGCATACGGAAACCACGGCGGCGAGACGCTGTTCGCCGGCGGTGCCGCCATGATGCAATACCGATGCCCCAACAAGAGATTCGACGGCTACTCGGTGTACACGAACACCGTGCCCAGCGGAGCGCTGCGCGGATACGGCATGACCCAGCCGTCGTTCGCGGTCGAGTCCGCGATGACCGAGTTGGCGCTGGCGCTCGGTATGGATCCGCTGGAATTGCGCCGCCGCAACGTGATTGTGCCCGGCGATGCGCTGGTGGCGGTCGGTGAGCACCCAGAAGATGTGAGTTTCACCGAGGACGGGCTGACGGCCTGCATCGACCTGGTGGACGACGCGTTGCGCCGCATGCCTCCCGAGCCGAGCCTCGGACCAGATTGGCTGGTCGGCACGGGTACCGCGAGCTCCATCCACGAGACCGCGCCGCCCACCGACCACGTGTCGGAAGCCTGGGCGACCCTGCGGGACGATGGCAGCTACGAGATCGCCGTGGGAACAGTCGAATTCGGTGAAGGCACGTCCACGGCGCACGTCCAGATCGCGGCGAGCGTGCTCGGCACGACGACGTCTCGGATCCATCTCGTGCAATCCGACACCGACAGGACGGGTTTCGACACCGGCGCGTTCGCAAGCGCCGGCCTGTTCGTGTCCGGCAACGCGGTACAGAACGCCGCGACCGCGCTACGCGACAGCATCCTGCACTTCGCCGCGGGCCACGTCGGCGTCGGTGTCGGCGAATGTTCGATGGACGACGACGGGGTGCTGTGTGCCGACACCAGATTGACGCTGGCCCAGGTACTGGTGGCCGCCCGTGAGCGTGGTAGGCGGTTCACCGTGGCGCGCAAGGCCTATGGTTCGCCGCGCAGCGTGACGTCCAATGCGCACGGCTTCCGTATCGCCGTCCACCGGATCACCGGCGAAGTCCGCATTCTCTACAGCGTGCATGCCGCTGATCCCGGCGTCGTGATCAATCCGCAGCAGGTCCGCGGACAGATCGAAGGCGGGGTCGCACAGGCCATCGGCTTCGCGCTCACCGAGAACTTCCATGTCGACAGCAACGGAGTGATGGTCAATCCCAACCTGCGCAACTATCGCATCCCCACCTACGCCGACGTGCCGCGCACCGAAGTCCTCCTCGTCGAGACCCAGGACTCGGTGGGACCCATGAAGGCGAAGGGCATCGCCGAGTCGAACGTCAACCCGGTGGCACCGGCACTGGCCAACGCACTGCACGACGCCACTGGAGTGCGCTATCGCGAGCTGCCGTTCACCCCGGAACGCATCTATCGACGCCTGATCGAGCACCGTCTTTCTCCCGCAACCTGATTGGCAGGACATGGACACGACAGGGGCCACCGATACCACCGCGACGGTGATCATCAGTCAGCGCATTCGGCCCGGCCAGGAGCAGGCGTTCGAGGCGTGGCAGCTCAACATGAACCGCGAAGCCGGCAAGTACCCAGGCTTCATCGCCGCCGAGATCAACCAGCCCACCGGGGTCCAAAGCGATTGGGTGATCGTCTATCGCTTCGACTCGGTCGCGCATGTCCAGACATGGCTCAACAGCGCCACCCGTCAGGAGATGCTACTCAAGGCCGAGCAGTACTTCGAAGGGCCGGGCACCCAGCAGGTCATCGGCGGCGGTGGCCGAAGGTCGGATCCACTGGTGACCGTGGTGGTGACGCACCGGGTCGATCCGGCCGATGTCGACGAGTTCCTCGCCTGGCAGGAGCGACTTCGGCTGGCGGAGAGCGCTTTTCCGGGATTCCGCGGGTCCGAGCTGTTCCGTCCGGTGGAGGGTGTTCAGGAGGAGTGGACCGCGCTGTATCGCTACAGCACCGCCGACGATCTCGATCGTTGGCTGGTTTCGGGCGAACGCAAGCAGCTGCTCGCCGAGGGTGCGAAGTTCAAGGACTACCAATCCAGAACAGTCGACAACTCCTTCGGCAACTGGTTCGCCTTCGACGACACGGGCGCCGAGGCTCCACCGCCGTCGAACTTCAAGACCTCCGTCGCGGTGTGGGTCGGCGTCTACCCCACTGTGGTGGTGATCGCCTTGGCGCTCTGGCCGTTGCGGTTGCCGTTATGGCTGAATCTGCTGATCGGAAACCTGTTGTCCAGCTTGGCACTCAGTTACTTCGTGATGCCGCGTTTCGTCAATCCGTTGCTCAAGAACTGGCTGCGGCCGCCGCCCGATGTCTCGGTCACCAAGACCAACTGGCGTGGATTTGCACTCGTGCTCGTCGTCATGTCGATGTTGAGCGCGACCTTCTACCTCATCACCAAGGTGCTCCTGCAGATGCCCTAACGGCCGCCCAGCGGCGTCGGTCCCGCCGGCATCTTCGGCAGGGTGGTGAGTAGCTTCGGCGCCAACGTCGTCGCATCCGGGGCTGGTCGCTCCAGGGTGTACTTGCGGACCTCCTGGCCACCAGCAGTGGTTCCCGCCACAACGAGATCGGCTCCGTAGACGGTGCTGCTCGTCGCGACGGTCGACCCGCCGGGGAACGGTGTGAACGATGCGATCTCGGCGTATTCGATGTTCTCCTCATGGTGGTTGGGGCTGTCGAGGTACATGCCGGGCTGCCCGTCGAGCTTGGAGCCCGTCGACCACACCCGCACGGTGCCCGGCCCTGCGAGTTGGCTGGTGATGATGCTCATGGCGCCACCCTCGCCACCGGCAACCCATCCGGTCGACAGCGCGACCCCGTCCCTGTAGTCCTCTGCGTAGGCGAAAAATTTGATGTCATCCTGGGCTCATTGGGCTTTGCGGCGTGCTCGGTAGCCGTGCCGTTGGCCTGCGCCCGCGCGGTCGGCGTGTAGAGGTCCCACCGGAACGACTTGACGAGCGGCGCATCGCCGGGACCCGGCGCGGTCACGATGGTCTCGCGGCCTGAACCGAATTCGACCATTCCGGTGGCCAGCGTTACCCCGGACTGCGATCCGGGATAGGGCGTGAACGCGGAGAACACGTCGGGCTCCTTGCCCGACTCGGACGGCAGCTTCGAGGTATACACCTTCACCTGCGACTCTGTGCCCGGACCGGTACCGACGATGATGTTGTCGGCCAATGAGTTTCCGTCGATGTCCGCCCCGGCGACGGTCACACCGCCGGTGAAGTCGGAGTCGAACGGGACGAACCGGGTGATCTCGGTCTTGAACAGGCCCAGGTCGGTGTCGTTGCCGTCGTACGCGACGACCTCCGGCGTGGCGCCCTTACCGGTTCCGACAAGCAGATCGAGAATCATGTCGCCGTTCACGTCGGCCATCGCCACCGACGGCGTGCCCTCGAAATCCGGGAACGGGACGACGGTCTGCAGCACCTTGTCGCCGTTGCCATCCCGGACCTGGACGGAAGCCGGTTTACCATCGGAGCCGGGATTGGCCACGGCGTATGTCGACACCTCGGGGATGACGTTGATGGTGGCCATGAGTCCGTTGTCCTCATGGTTGAGGCGGTGGCAGTGGATCACGTACGTGCCCGCGAACTCCGAGAACTCCTGGCGCAGGGTCAGCGTCGCGGGCGTGCTCACCACGTGCATGTCGTTGAATACCGGCGCGGGCACGTTGACGTTGTCGAGCCCCCAGGGTTGTACGCCGGTCCTGCCCCTATGCGGATCATCGATGGCCATCACTTGAAAGTCGTTGACGTGGATGTGCATTGGATGCGCATCGTTGTTCTGATTGACGATCGTCCACTCCTCAACGGAGTTGAGCCGCGGCTGGATCAGCGAGACGTTCGGGAACCCGGCGGGTTCGAACTGGTAGATGACGGCCTTGGGATCGTTGTTGCTGGCGATGTTGCCACCGATGGTGTCGGTGATCGTCATGGTCCGTTTGACGGCGGGGGTCATCACCGACGTGTCCACGAACGACGTATAGGCGTCGAGGTTCTGCCCGGGTTCGAAAGCGGTGGTCTTTCCTTCGCCACTGGTGTCGGGCGTGGCACGGATCAGGGTCTGCGTCGGGAACACGAAGAAGCCGTCGGCGAACGCCATGTACTTGGGATCGACCGTGAGAGTGCCCAGCACCGCGGGTGTGTTCTTGGTCCCGTTGTTGGTATAGAGCACACCGGGATTCACGAGCGGCTTGGCATCGGGGTCCGGCGGGAACTCCAGGACCAGATCCCCCTCCTTGGGCATCGTGACCGCGATCGCATACCGTGACCCGGGCGGCACGCTGAGCGTTGTCCCATCCCCGTAGACCGGGCGACCGACCTGTGTGTAGGGGTTACCGTCCTGCCCGACTATCGAGAACTTCGGATGGTCGCCGGTGGCGGTCTCGGTCAATCGCAGTGTCATATAGGCGATATCGCTGATATTGGCGACCGTCCAGATCTCCGTCTGACCCGGCTTGATCTTCAGTTCCGGCTGGAACTGGCCGTTCACGGTGAACTGCACGTCGCGCTGATTGTCAGGCAGGCCCGGGTTCTCGGCGACCTTTGTCGTCGGACTGTCGAAGCTCATCAGATTCGAGGGGATGAACTGAGTCTGGCCGCGATTGTTGCGCGGTGACAGCGGTCCGGCCCACCACGGCGTCAGGTACTGGGCGCCGACTGTGGTGTCGGCGATGTTCACCGGCGCCAGGCTCGGCTGGTACGTGCCGTCGGCGAGCTGGTTCCCGTCGGGCGGTTCGAGCGTGCTCGCCCACTGTGGCCAGCTGTAGTTGTTGAGCTGGTGCCCCTTGCCGCTACGGTCGAACACGTAGTTGTACTGAATCGCCATGTTGCGGATGGGAATATCGTTCTGCGTGACCAGCGGCAGATTGCCGTCGGGGCGACCGATCTCCAACAGGCCGGCCAATCCGGCGTACGTCTGCTGCGACGTCATCGTGTGCCGGTGGCTGTGATACCAGTACAGCCCATTGGGCATGTTCTCGGGCACGTCGTAGGTGAAAGTGTTGCTCATACCGGCAGGAATCGACAACAACACGTTGTCGGCATTGCCCGACGGGCTGATGTGCAGACCGTGGGTGTGCAGGTTCAACGGCGCCTCTTTGAGAGCGGGCGGATACAGCGGCACCTCACCGCCCTTGGGCGTCATCGCGGGATCGTAGAAGTCCGGGATCGTCAGATTCTGAAGATCGTTGTCGTAGTGGACGATCAGCTTTTCGCCGGGTTCCACCCGCATCGTGGGCGCGGGATAGACGTTGTCGCCCTTCGTCGATCCGTCCGAGCTCGTACCTTTGACAAGGTCGTAGGAGAAGATCAGGAAATTGGTGACCGGCTCTTTGACTGTGTCGAGGTTGACGGTGCCCTGGTGCGCCGACAGTCGCACCTCGAGTACGCCGTCCTCGCTCGACAGCCGCACGGGCTCCCTGAACGGGGCGGGTCTGCCGTCGGGTCCGGCGTTGACTCCGGCCTGCGGCGCGGGCGCTTCTTTGTCACGCGAGCATGCGGTTGCCGCCGCGATCAACGTGACGATCAACATCAGAGCAATACACGCGCGTGAACCGGGCCGCCGCATGCGCAGATGCTATCGGCATGGTGGTCGCCTGGGCGGCCATCGCTTCATACGGACAGTCCCCTTGGTCAATGATTGCTACGTTGCGTATCGAATGACGCGACGAGAGGGTGAGCATTGTCGGACAACTGGGGATCGGTGCTGATCGAGCTCATACCGCTCGCACTGGTCGTGGCACTTTCGCCGTTGTCGATCATCCCGGCGGTGCTGGTGCTGCAAACGCCCCGGCCACGGCCGGCGGGGCTGGCTTTCCTGACGGGTTGGCTGATCGGCCTCGCGGCGTTGACGAGCATCTTCCTCGCAGTGTCCGGCCTCATCGGCGGACTCGGTGGCAAGCCGCCCGGCTGGGCGTCCTGGCTACGCATCGTGGTCGGTGCGGCGTTGATCGTGTTCGGCATCTATCGATGGCTCACCCGCAAGAAGGCTGCGCACGTTCCAAAGTGGCTGCAGAGCATGTCCAAGCTCACTCCCGCTCGTGCCGGCGTGACAGGTCTTGTCCTCACCGCAGTCAATCCCAAGGTGCTGTTCATCTGTGCCGCTGCGGGTTTGGCCATCGGCACGACGGGGATGGCCGACGCCCGAGTGTGGTTGGCGGTCATCTGGTACGTCGCGGTCGCCGGCTCGACGGTCGCATTGCCGATCCTGGCCTATGCCGTGTCGGGCGATCGCCTCGTCGAGCCCCTGCGACGGCTGCGGGACTGGATGGAGCGCCAGCATGCCGTGCTCGTCGCGGGCATTCTCGTCGTGATCGGTCTTCTGGTGCTGTACAAGGGAATTCACGGCCTGGTCCTTTGAGGCTGCTCAGGGGAGCCCGAGTTCCCTGGCGTCCGCGGTCAGATAGCGCGTCACCGTCGGTGCGAGCAGCCGCACCATTTCTTCGCCAGACAGTGTCGCCATCGGCGCTACCTTCATGACGTAGCGCAGCACCGCCGCCCCGACGAGCTGGCTCGCGGCGAGCATCGCACGAAGCCTGGCCTCATCCCCACCACCGAGCACATCGGACACCGCCGTCAGCACGTAGTTCTGCATGAAGGCACGGAAGGCGTCGTGGGCATCGGAGTTGGACGTCGCCGACTGCAGCATCGCCACCATGCTCGGACCCGTGTCGGGCGACTCCCAGATCCGCAGGTAGGTGCGCACCATGCGAGTACCGATATCGGGTTCGTCGTCGGCACCCCCGGAGAGCGCGGCAACAAGCGCGGCCGGGTCGATGATGAGCCGCAGCGCCTCTCTGAACAGGTCGGCCTTCGAGCCGAACAGGTACAGCACCATCGACGGATCCACGTTGGCGTCGTCCGCGATCGACCGCAGCGTGGTCTTCTCGTAGCCCTCTGCCGCGAACCGCACCTTGGCCGCAGCCAGAACGGCCTCCCGCGACACCGGATCTCCCTGGCGTCGCCCTCGCCGCTTCCTCGTTTTCGCTGGTGAAGGCATCTATCGACACTATCATTTCACTGACTGTTGAAATGATGACCAGCCCGCGATACGCTCACCGTGCGATTAATTCAACGATGAATGAAAAGAGGTCGGCTGATGGTCATGGAGACCGTGCCCAGGCACACCCACGCGATACCCGCGCACGAACCCCCCGCGGCGATCCGGGCGACCGGCATCATCGCGGTGCTCACTGTCGCGCTCGCCCTCGTCGCGATCGCGTTCGCGCTGCCCGCCGCGCGCACAGCGCCGCACGACGTGCCCATCGGCGTCGCCGGCCCGCAGGCGGCGAGCGGCCAAGTCGCCGCGACCCTGGAGAAGCAGGCGCCGGGCGCCTTCGCCATCACCTACTACCCCGGCGAGGCCGCACTTCGCGACGCGATCCGCCACCGCGATGTCTACGGCGGCATCTCCTTCGGCCCCGACGGGCCAAACATGTTGATCGCGACTGGCGGAAGTCCGATGATCGCGCAGATGCTCACACAGATCGGCAACGGCATCGCCCAGCACGCTGGGGTGCCGATAGCCACCGAGGACCTGGCCCCGCCGACCACCGATGATCCGCGCGGCGTCGGGCTCGCCGCGTCCGCGCTGCCGATCACACTGGCCGGACTGTTACCGGCGATCGCATTGATGTTCGCGCTCAAGCGTGAGGTGTGGACCCGTCTCATCGCGACGGTCGTGTTCGCCGGGGTGGCAGGCGTGTCGGTGGCCGCACTCCTGAAGTACGTGCTTGGTTCGATCGACGCGAACTTCTGGGGTGTGGCCGGTGGTTTGACGCTGGGGGTGCTGGCCATGGCCTTGTTCATCCTGGGGCTTGGATCATTGTTCGGTCGGGCCGGGCTGATCGGCGGGGCGGTGGTGGCGATGCTGCTGGGCAACCCTCTATCGGGCCTCAACAGCGCACCGGAGATGCTGCCCAGCGGCTGGGGTCAACTGGGGCAATGGCTGCCCCAGGGTGCGAACGCCACATTGCTGAGGTCGACGGCGTTCTTCGACGGAGCCGGCGGAACACTGCCGACCGTGGTGCTGATCTGCTGGTCGCTGCTCGGTCTGGCACTGATCGTCGCGTCGGCGCTTACTATCGAACGACGTGGGACTCGACGATCGTGACGCGCTGCGCATATTGCGCGACACCGTCGACCCCGCGTTCGGCTCCGACGAACTGATCCGTCGCTTCTACACCCGCTGGTTCGCCATCGACATGTCGGTCCGCGACCTGTTCCCCCCGGACATGACGGCTCAGCGAAAAGCCTTCGCCAAGGCGGTGACCTGGCTGTTCGGCGAACTCGTCGACCAGCGGGCCCAGGAGCCTGTGGCGTTCCTCGCGCAGCTGGGCCGCGACCATCGCAAATATGGTGTGACACAACGGCATTACGACAGCCTGCAGGACGCGCTGCTGACGACGCTGCGCACCCAGCTGATCGAACAGTGGGACGACAGGCTCGCCGAGGCCACCCACGACGCGGTGGCACTGCTCGTCGGGGTGATGCGCGGGGCAGCCGACGCCGAGAAGGGCCCGCCCTTTTGCGACGGCACGGTGATCGAACTGATCCGCGCCACCCGGGACGTCTCGGTGATCCGGTTGCAACTGGACCGTCCGCTGTACTACCACCCCGGCCAGTACGTCACCGTCCAGGTCCCGCAGTGGCCGCGGCGGTGGCGCTATCTGAGTCCGTCCATCCCCGCCGACCGCGGCGGGGGCATCGAGTTCCACGTCCGCTCGGTGCCGGGCGGCATGGTGAGTCCGGCGATCGTCGCCGAGACGAGGCCGGGTGACCGGTGGCGGATATCGAACCCACACGGCGGGATGCACATCGACCGCGACGACGGCGACGTATTGATGGTCGCGGGGGGCACCGGCCTCGCGCCGCTGCGGACGCTGATCATGGATCTCACCCGCAAGGCCGTGAACCCGCGGGTGCATCTGTTCTTCGGCGCCCGCTATCCGTGTGAGCTCTACGACCTCCAGACACTGTGGCAGGTCGCGTCGCACAACCCGTGGCTGTCCGTGACGCCGGTGTCGGAGTACAACACCGATCCGCCGTGGGCGGCCGACTTCCCCGATGTGCAACCGCCGCGCGGTCTGCACGTCCGCCAGACCGGGACACTCCCGGCGGTCGTTACGCGGTACGGCAGTTGGAGCGACCGGCAGATCCTGATCTGTGGGAGCCCGGAGATGGTCGAGGCCACCAAGGCCGCATTGCTCGCCAAAGGTGCTCCGGCCGAACGTATCCAGCACGATCCACTTGCCTGAGCCCTAGACTGTGGCGATGATGCGCGCGGCACGGATGCACGGATACAAGCAGCCGCTGGTGTTGGAAGAGATTCCGATTCCGGCCGTCGGACCCGGCGAGGTCCTCGTCAAGGTAGGCGGTGCGGGCATGTGCCGCACGGACTTTCAACTCATCGACGGCTACTTCGGCACCGACATGCCGATGCCTGCCACACCGGGGCACGAGATCGCGGGGACCATCGACCGGATCGGCGCAGAAGTGCCCGCCGCGGCTGGCCTGGCAGAGGGCGACCCGGTGGTGGTGTTCGGGCCACGCGGCGACGGCTCCTGCCGCCAATGTCACCGCGGCAACGAACACATCTGCAACCAGGGCCACTGGATCGGGTTCGGCCCCCACGGCGGCTATCAGGAGTATGTTCCCGTCGCCTACCAACAACTGATCAAGGTGAGTGGCAACCTATCGCCGCTGTCGCTGGCACCGCTGACCGATGCCGGGCTGACCCCGTACCGGGGACTGAAGAAGTTGCAGGCCGCCGGGGTGCTTGGTCCGGGAACGACGCTGGCGGTGATGGGTATCGGCGGACTCGGTGCCTACGGAGTGCAATACGCCAAGCTGCTCGGCGGCGGGGCCACCGTGGTCGCATTCGGCCGAAACGCTGAAAAGCTGGCGCTGGCAACGGAGAACGGCGCTGATCACACCATCAACATCGGCGGCAGGTCCGAGGACGAGGCGCGGGATGCACTCGAGCAGGCCACGGGCAGGCGGGAGTTCGACGCGGTCATCGAGTGTGCGGGCGCCGAGGAGAGCATCAGGCTGGCTTTCTCGCTACTGGCGACCGAGGGTGCCGTCGCCTCGGTGGGACTGGTCGGCAACCGGGTGGACATCTCGCTGTTCCCATTGGTCAGCCGCGAGTACTCGTTGTTCGGGTCGTTCTGGGGCAACTACAACGACCTCACCGAAGTGGTCGCGCTCGCCGAGGCCGGCAAGATCAAGGACTCGGTCACGCCGGTGAACTTCGAAGACGTCAACGACCACATCGATGCACTGGGCCGAGGTGACTTCGTCGGACGTGCGGTCATCGTCTACGACTAGACCGGATCTCCCGCGGTCCGCCCGTGCCGTCACGCCGCGCATCGAACCTGGCGCGCACGGTCGCGACATTTCGGGTCTCGAGGTCTTCATGTGAAGCGATCATCTGTCGATTGAATCAGGTCCGCCGGACCGTGCGAGGATCTCGTGCATGCCGGAATTCGAGCCCGTAACACTTCGCGATCCGTCGTCATCGATGACAGCCACGTTCGTACCCGACGCGGGCATGATCGGGACCTCGCTCGCCGACGGTGACGCAGAGTTCCTGGGCCAGCGTCGCGGACTGGATGCCTACGTGACCGCCGGAAAGACGATGGGCATCCCGATTCTGTATCCGTGGGCAAACCGGTTGAGCGCCAGCGACTATGAGAGTGACGGGACCGTCGTCACCCTGACTCCTGGTCAGGGGGGCGTCCGCGCCGACGAACACGGTCTGCCCATCCACGGCGTACTCGCCGCCTACCCGGGCTGGCAGGTCACCGCGCAGTCGGAGAACACGCTGACGGCGAGCGTCACCTTCGACACGCCGGAGCTGCTCGCGGCGTTTCCCTTCCCGCACGTGCTCACGCAACACGTCGCGCTGGCCGGCCGCAGGCTCACGATCGAGACCACCGTATCGCCGACGGCATCGGCGCCCGTCCCGCTGTGCTTCGGGTACCACCCGTACTTCACGATTCCCGGGGTGCCGCGCGACGAATGGCAGCTCACGACACCGACGATGCGGCATCTGCCGGTGGACGGGCGCGGCATCCCGACCGGAGAGCACGACGATTGGGAGGGGGGCACCGGGTCCTTGCAGTCCGTGACATACGACGACGGCTTCGACGAGGTAGCCAACGGTGCGGTGTTCTCACTGGCCGGTGGCGACCGTCGTGTCGACGTCGTGTTCGAAACCGGTTACCCGGCAGCACAATTGTTCGCCCCCGGTACGGACAGTCTCATCGCCATCGAGCCGATGGCGGCGCCGACCGACGCGCTGCGCCGCGGCGACTACCGCAGCGCGATGCCCGGACACCCGTCCACGGCACGCTTTTCAATCACGGTGACCTAACTCTGAAGGACGAGCGGCCGCATTTGTACGGCTATCGCCGGTGTGTCGTGTACAGACACGGCCGCTCGCGGGGTTTAGGTGTGCAACCGCCGTCCCCTAGCGTTTGTTGCGCGGCTGCCAGACCACCAGGGCCGTGCTCTTGGACCTGGGTTGGGAACGCAGTTCCTCGATCTCGCGCGCCATCTCCTGCAGGCGGCTCTGCAGCGCCTCGACCTGGTTGGTCAACTCGATGATCCGCTTGATACCCGCGAGGTTGACGCCCTCGTCCTGCGACAGCCGCTGCACCTCACGGAGCAGATCGACGTCGTGCTGCGAGTAGCGCCTTCCACCACCGGAAGTCCGCTGCGGGCTGACCAGCCCGAGCCGGTCGTACGTACGCAGGGTCTGCGCATGCATACCGGCCAACTCCGCGGCGACCGAAATCAGAAAGGTCCGCGCTTCGTCATTGGCTCGCTTGGGCATCATGCACCGGCCCAGTTCGCTCTCGGGTCGAAGCCGCTGGCCCGTTCGGCTTTCGCGTAGGCCTCCAAAGCTTCAGCGGCCTCACCCTCGACGTCCGGCGGCACCGCCACCTTGACGGTGACGAGCAGATCGCCATGTCCGCCGGAACGTTTCGGCACGCCTCGGCCACGTACCCGCAGGATCCGGCCGTCGGAGGTACCCTTCGGCACCCTCACACCGACCTTGCCTTCCAGCGTAGGCACCGAAAGCGTTGTCCCGAGCGCCAATTCGTGGAAGCTGACCGGCACGCTCACCGTGAGGTCGTCGCCGTTGCGGCCGAAGACCTTGTCCGGCTTGACGTGTACGGTCACATACAGGTCGCCTGACGGTGCGCCGCGCAGCCCGGCTTCTCCCTGGCCTGCCAGCCTGATGCGCTGGCCGTCCTCGACACCCGGCGGGATCCGCACGTTGATCGTGCGTGTCCTCGTGGTCACGCCGGTGCCCTTACATTCGTCGCAGGGGTGCTCGATGATCGAACCGCTGCCCCGGCATTCAGTGCACGGTTCGGAGAACCCGAACGCGCCCTGGTTGCGGTTGATGACACCGGATCCATTGCAGTTGGGGCACACCTTCGGGCTGGTGCCGGGCCGTGCGCCACTGCCGTGGCAGTTCGTGCACGGCGCGGGGCTGGTGAGCCGCAACGGCATCATCACGCCCTTGGTGGCCTCCAGAAACGACAACTCGGTCTCGGTCTCGAGGTCGTTGCCGCGCCGTGGCCGGCTTGCCCTCGGCTGTTGCGCTCCACGCCCGAACAATCCGCCGAACAGATCGCCGATGTTGGCTCCGCCGGTCTGGCCGGCCGCATCGAACAAATCGTTCAGATTGAACTCGCCGCCGTCGGAACTGAAACCGCCGAAATTCCCGCCGCCTCCGCCGCCGAAACGACCACGACCGAAGCCGCCGTTCGCGAAAAGCCTTCGCGTTTCGTCGTATTCCTTGCGCTTGGCCGGATCCGACAGCACTTCCTTGGCTTCCGACACGGCTTTGTACCGGTCTTCGGCCGCCTGGTTTCCGGGGTTGCGGTCGGGATGGTTCTCCGCGAGCAGCTTTCGGGCTGCTCGCTTGATCTCCTGTTCGCTGGCATCGGAGGCGACGCCGAGCTCCTTGTAGAAGTCCTTTTCGACCCATTCACGCTGGGCCATACCGCGTCACCTCCTTACGGTGTCTAGTTGTCGTCTGATTGTGGGGCCTCTGGCGAGGCGGGGTTGGGGTTATCGGCATCGGGCACGGTGTCGACGACGCCCACCAGGGCGTGTCGCACGACAAGATCGCCGACCTTGTATCCGCGACGCATGACGGTTCCCACGACGGGGTGGGTACCGTCGCCCTCGTGCTGCACGGCCTCGTGCAGGGCGGGGTCGAAATCGTCACCTTCGTCACCGAAACCCGATAGGCCAAGTCCCTCAAGGGCGGTCGCGAGCTTGTCGGCGACCGACTTCAGCGGACCGGACTCCAGGTCCCCGTGGCTGCGGGCGCGGTCGAGATCATCGAGTACGGGCAACAGTTGGGTGATCACTGACGCCTTGGCCCGGTCTGCCGTGAGCTGCTGGTCGCGGAGGGCACGCTTGCGATAGTTCGCGAAGTCGGCTTGCACCCGTTGCAGATCACTGAGCAGTTCGGCGGCTTTTCCGGCCTCCTCAGGGCTCTCGCCCGCGAACTCCCCCGGCGCCGGCCCGTCCCCCTGCCCTTCGGGCGGGCGGTTCCCCCAGGGGGCCGGGCCGGAGGATTGTTCACGGATTTCGCCGGTGTCAGGATCGATGCGCCGCTTGTCGGTGACTGTCACCGGCTCGTGCGAATCGTTCTGGCTCACTTGCGCTCCTGGTCATCATCGACCACCTCGGCGTCAACGACGTTGTCGTCGGCCGGTCCAGCCGCCGACTCACCGCCGCCGGCACCGGCGGCCTGCTCGGCCTGGGTGGCCTCGTAGAGCGCCTGACCCAGACCCTGGGCCTCGACGCCGAGCTTCTCCATCGCCGACTTGATGGCTGCGATGTCGCTGCCTTCGAGCGTCGACTTGGCCTCGGCGACCGCGGAATCGACCTTGTCCAGCGTCTCCGCAGGGATCTTCGATCCGCCTTCGGCTTCGCGCTGCTCCTTGACGATCTTCTCCGTCTGGTAGACCAGCGACTCCGCCTGGTTGCGGACGTCGGCCTCCTCGCGACGCTTACGGTCCTCCTCGGCATGCGCCTCGGCGTCCTTGATCATCTGGTCGATCTCGTCCTTGGAAAGGCCGGAGCCCTCCTGGATTCGGATCGTGTTCTCCTTGCCGGTGCCCTTGTCCTTGGCGGTCACGTGCACGATGCCGTTGGCGTCGATGTCGAACGTGACCTCGATCTGGGGCACACCGCGCGGGGCCGGCGGGATGCCGGTCAGCTCGAAGCTGCCGAGCAGCTTGTTGTGCGCGGCGATTTCACGCTCACCCTGGAAGACCTGGATCTGCACCGACGGCTGATTGTCGTCGGCCGTCGTGAAGGTCTCCGACCGCTTGGTCGGGATGGTGGTGTTGCGCTCGATCAGCTTGGTCATCACGCCGCCCTTGGTTTCGATACCGAGGGACAGCGGTGTGACGTCAAGCAGCAGAACGTCTTTCACCTCACCCTTGAGCACACCGGCCTGCAGCGCGGCGCCAACGGCGACAACCTCGTCCGGGTTGACACCCTTGTTGGGCTCCTTGCCGCCGGTCATTTCCTTGACCAGCTCGGACACCGCAGGCATACGCGTGGAGCCGCCGACCAGAACCACGTGGTCGATGTCGGCCACCGAGATACCGGCGTCGGCGATCACCGACTGGAACGGCTTGCGGGTGCGATCCAGCAGATCCTGTGTGATGCGCTGGAATTCGGCACGGGTCAGCTGCTCGTCGAGGAACAGCGGGTTCTTGTCCGCGTCGACGGTGATGTAGGGCAGGTTGATCGACGTGCCCTGCGAACTCGAGAGCTCGATCTTGGCCTTCTCGGCGGCCTCACGCAGCCGCTGCATCGCCATCTTGTCTTTGGTCAGGTCGATGCCCGAGGTGCCCTTGAACTTGTCGACGAGCCATTCGACGATGCGGTCGTCCCAGTCGTCGCCGCCCAGGTGGTTGTCACCCGAGGTGGCGCGGACCTCGACCACACCCTCGCCGATCTCCAGCAGCGACACGTCGAACGTGCCACCGCCGAGGTCGAAGACCAGGATGGTCTGTTCCTTCTCGCCCTTGTCCAGCCCATAGGCCAGCGCCGCGGCGGTCGGCTCGTTGACGATGCGCAGCACGTTGAGACCGGCGATCTGGCCGGATTCCTTGGTGGCCTGGCGCTGGGCGTCGTTGAAGTACGCGGGCACGGTGATCACCGCGTCGGTGATGTCCTCGCCGAGGTATGCCTCGGCGTCGCGCTTGAGCTTCATCAGCACCCGAGCGCTGATCTCCTGGGGGGTGTACTTCTTGCCGTCGATCTCGACGGACCAATCGGTGCCCATTTCACGTTTGACCGAACGGATCGTCCGGTCGACGTTGGTCACCGCCTGGTTCTTGGCGGGCTGACCGACCAGCACCTCGCCGTTACGCGCGAACGCGACGACGGACGGCGTGGTGCGGGAGCCTTCGGAGTTGGCTACGACGACGGGGTCGCCACCCTCCAGTACCGCGACGACGGAGTTGGTGGTCCCGAGGTCGATTCCGACCGCACGAGCCATGGTTGTTCCTCCTGAATTAGTCAATCTTTGGGTCTGAGTGCACCGCACTCAAGACTGCTCCGGCCAACCTTATCTTGTCAACCCAGACTTGAGTCAAGCACGCTCAACTGTCAGAAGGCTCAACGGCACGGCATCGGAGTTTGTTCCCGCGTCTTCCGAGGGGCGTCGCTCGACGTTATCGGGGCATTGCGGCTGATAGGACCTTCTGCCCTGCCGTCGAGGACTTTCACCAAGCGGAAAGTGACCCAAGCCGCTACCTCGTCGACGTCGACGCGAGCACCGTTCACGGTGTGGAGCGGACACATGCGATTGACGCGCGCTGGCGATCGCTGCGCGAGCCCATCCTGGTGGCACTGACCGTCTGCGCGTTGGCCGTCGGCGGCATCCTCTGGCTGATCGGACTGCGGGAGGCGGCCGACATCTGCTGGATCGTCGGGACGGCGATCGCCGTGGTACCTGCTGTGTGGTGGGTGATCTCGACGTTGCGTCAGGGACGCCTCGGGGTCGACGTGATCGCGGTGCTGGCGCTGGGCGGCACCCTGCTCGTCGGCGAGTACCTGGCCGGCGCCCTGATAGCGGTGATGCTCGCCGGTGGCCGCGCTCTCGAAGCCGCCGCGGAGCGTCGTGCCACTCATGACCTGCGCGCATTGCTCGAGCACGCGCCGCGATTCGCTCGCCGACGGTTCGGCACGGAGGTCCGGGTCGTCCCGATCGCCGACGTCGTGGTCGACGACCTGTTGATCGTCGGCCCGGGCGAGACAGTGCCGGTCGACGGACGGGTCGCCGACGCGCTGGCCGTGTTGGACGAATCCGTGCTGACCGGTGAGTCCGAGCAGGTGGAGCGCCGGTCCGGTGAGCCAGTCCGCAGCGGCGTGGTGAACGCCGGCGGCCCATTCGAGCTTCGTGCCACCGCCACCGCGAACGACAGCACCTACGCCGGCATCGTGCGGCTGGCCGAAGCCGCGCGTGTGGAGAATGCGCCGATCGTCCGGCTGGCCGACCGCTACGCGGCCTGGTTCCTGCCGTTGACGCTCGCCGTCGCCGGCGGGGCCTGGATGGCGACCGGATCGGCGGTGCGAGCGGTCGCCGTCCTGGTCGTGGCCACTCCCTGCCCGCTGCTGCTCGCGGCACCGGTGGCGATCGTGTCCGGCCTGTCGCGTGCTTCCCGCCACGGCGTGGTGATCCGCAGCGGTGGCGCGCTGGAGTCACTGGGAAGTGCGACCACCCTGGTGATGGACAAGACCGGGACGCTGACGATGGGCCGCCCGGTCGTGGTGGGTGTGCTCAACGCGCCGGGCCGAGACGGCGCGGAGATCCTTCGGTTGGCGGCGTCGGTGGACCAGATGTCGCCGCACGTGCTGGCCGAGGCGATCGTCACCGAAGCGCTGACCCGTGGCCTGCAGCCGTCGCTGCCGACCGAAGTCGACGAGCAGGCCGGCCGCGGTGTCACCGGCACCGTCGACGGTCACCACATTGAAGTCGGGAAGCTGTCCGGCCCCACCGGCGATGCGGATTGGGCCCGCGCCGCGGTGAACCGGGCGAGCCTGGATTCGGCCGCGATCGCGTGGGTGCGCATCGACGGCGAACTGGCAGGCGCCGTCTTGCTACGAGACCCGTTGCGGCGGAACGCCCCTCGCACGGTACGGCGGCTGCGAGCGGCTGGCCTCAACCGCCTGGTGATGCTGACCGGCGACCGTCCAGAACCCGCCCGCGAAGTCGCCACGGTGCTGGGACTCGACGAGGTCTACGCCCAGCAGACCCCGGCCGACAAAGTAGCCGCGGTCCGAAAGGAGAAACAGCGGGCCGGGACCGTGATGGTGGGCGACGGCGTCAACGACGCGCCCGCGCTCGCGGCGGCCACGGTGGGCGTCGCGATGGGGGCGCGCGGCGCGACCGCGTCCTCGGAAGCCGCCGACATCGTGTTGACGACGGATCGTCTGGACCGCCTCGCCGATGCGATGGACATTGCCAGGTGGTCACGGCGAATCGCCGTGCAGAGTGCGGTGGTCGGCATGGCGTTGTCGTTGGCGGCCATGGTGATTGCGTCCTTGGGCTGGTTACCTCCCGCCGCCGGCGCGCTGTTGCAGGAGGGCATCGATGTGGCCGTCATCCTCAACGCGCTTCGCGCCCTGCGCGGCAACCCCGACGTCGAGGTGGATCTACCCGCTGATACGGAGAACATGTTGCGGCGCTTCGCAACCGAGCACGACGAACTGCGCGACACCGTCGATCTCCTTCGCGACGCGGCCGACCGACTGGTCACCGGCGCCGATCGGGGCGCACTGGAATCGGTGATCCGCGCGAAGACCTTTCTCGAGGAACGGATCCTGCCGCACGAGCAGGCGGAGGAGTCGGGGCTGTATCCGGCGCTGGCCCGTCCGCTCGGAAGCGGCGAAGCGACGGCCACCATGAGCAGGACCCACGCCGAGATCCGCCGATTGTCCGACCGCATCGCAGCCCACGTCGAACTCGCCCGAGCCAGCGACGGTATCCAGTCCGACCAAATCGATGACCTACTCGCGTGCCTGTACGGGCTGCACGCGGTGCTGCGGCTGCACTTCCTGCAAGAGGAGGAGAACTACTTCACCCTCGCCGACGACGCCGTGGCCGCCGACCTGGACACCGGTGATGGCAAAGAACACCTCGCACAGAACAATTGACGCCCTCCGGCTACACCTGTCCGCGGGCTGGCAGACCTACTGGGCCGGCCGGCAGGGGCGAGCCGGCATCGCGCGGCGCCAACAGAAGCGGCTGCGCGACCTCGTCTCCTACGCACGCACGCATTCGACCTACTTTGCCGAGCGATACCGCGACGTGCCGCAGACGCTGACGGATATCACTCAACTGCCCGCGGCCACGAAGAGCGACCTGATGAGCCACTTCGACGAGTGGATGACCGACCCGGCGGTGCACCGCGACGAAGTCGAAGCGTTCATCGCCGACCCCACGAAGATCGGCCACGACTACCACGGCCGCTACGTCGTGTGCACCACGTCCGGTTCGACGGGAACGCCCACCATACTCATGCACGACCACCACGCCCTGGCGGTCTACAACGCGCTCGGCTACGTCCGATCGATGCCGATCGCAATGCTGCGGTGGGACGTCCTGTCGGCATTGATTCGTGGTCACGGGCGGCTCGCTGCGGTCTTTGTGACCGACGGTCACTTCCTGGGTAACACGATGATGGCCCGCCGCATCCGCGCCAAGCCGTGGCGCGCGCACATGCAGAAGATATTCTCCGCGCTCGCTCCCGTGAGCGAGATCGTGGCCCAACTCAACGCTTTTCAGCCCGTCGTCCTCGGCGGATATCCAAGCGCGTTGGAAGCGCTCGCCTCAGAGCAGTGCGCCGGCTCGCTCCACATCTCGCCGGTATTGGTCAACGCCGCGGGGGAAACGTTGACACCAGCGGCACGACAGCGGATCGCGTCGGCGTTCGGATGCCGCGTCGGCAATTATTACGGGACCTCCGAGGCGGTCGGTTTGACATTCGAGTGTCCGTCTCAACGCCTCCACGTGAACAGTGACTGGTACATACTGGAACCCGTAGACGAGCACAACCGACATATACCACCGGGACAACTGTCGCACGGCGCTCTGGTGACGAACCTGGCGAACCGCGTTCAGCCCATCATCCGGTACCAGATCGGGGATCGAATCGTTCTCAGTCCCGAATCATGTTCCTGTGGAAGCCCGTTCCCGATGGTCGACGTGATCGGGCGCACGGATGACACGCTCGTGTTCGCGACGGCGGGGGACAAATCGGTCCGGGTTCTGCCGTTGGCCATCGCCACGGTCGTCGAGGAAACCCCGGGCGTAGCGACCTGTCAGATCATTCAGCGTGGCCCGTCGACACTCGCGGTGCGATTCCGAGCCACCGAAGGTACCGAGGAACCCATGGTTTGGGACGTACTGCGGCGGCGCCTCGGCGACTTTCTGGCCGACCACGGCGCGACCGGCGTGTCGATCGAAAGAGACGACCTACCACCGCAATTGCATCCTCGAAGCGGTAAGTTCCGACAGGTCTACGCGGATTACCGACCGAGCGATAGCGGCGCCCAGACGGTCTGACGTCGGGCCCGTGCTTCACGTCGCGCTGGCGCGCTCGCGCTGCAACAGGTCGCGCAGCAGCGGGAACTCTGTATGCACATGCCGGTCCATGGCGCCCGCGAACGCCGGCGATAGGTACAGCCGCCACAGCGGGTCGAGCGCCCGCGCCCACCCTGTCCATCCCGCGATGATGGTGTGGCACAGGTGAACTCCGCGTTCCTGCGGCCGCAGCGTAAGGGTCAACCGGACGGGCAGCGGGAGCCTACCCCAACCGAGACGCCACACGATCTGCTCACCGGGCACGGCGGTCTCCACCTCGCCGACCATCCGCAGATGCCGCGATCCGACGTATTCGTCCATAAGCACAACGTCACCTACGTGGTCGGCGCCCCCGTGCTCGAGCACATGCAGTTCGAGGTGCGTGCCCGGCCACCACGCCTGATACCTGTCGTCGTCACACTCCAGCAGGAAGTCGGTGATCTGGCGTCCGGTGAGACCATCAACGGTCATCTGCGATTCCAGGGTCAGCATCGTCGGCTCCTTTCGGTGATTGTGCATCCCATTGACAGCCCACGCCTCGGCCGCCCGATGGGATAGGGCCCCATGTCACTTCGTTCGGCCGTGTGACTATCGGCCCTACGATCCAACGTCGCCGAAGCGCATCCTGAGCAAGCCGCACCAAAACCGGATGAGGCAGGGGGTAGAGACATGGCTGATCCATCCGAAACGGTGCCCGAGCCGACCGCCGCGGCCGCCCAGCACCGTCCTGTCAATCAGATCCTGGCGTGGACCGGCATCGCCGCCGCAGCGGTGTTCATCGTCGCGGTGGTGTTCTTCTCCGGGTTCGTCATCGGCCGCAGCACTGATCGCGAATACCACCACGACCGGTGGAACGAGATGCCCGGTCCAGGCATGATGGGTCCGAGCATGATGGGCCCCGGTATGGGCCCGCAGCCCCGCCAGACGACTCCTCCCGGCCCGTAGCCCTGCGGTCGGGCGACAGCGCGGTGCAGTTACGTGCACTGGCCGACGGCTACGCATCAGTGGCAGAATCGCCGCGATGACTGCAGCCCAGCGTGAGCGCGCCGCCCTGGTGGCGACCATGAGCGAGATCGGGCCTGACGCGCCCACCCTGTGCGAGGGATGGACGACCCGCGATCTCGCGGCGCACCTGGTGGTCCGGGAGCGCAGACTCGACGCCGCGCCCGGTATCGCGATCCCTTTCCTCGCCGGCTACACCGACAAGGTGCAGCGAAGGACCGCATCGTCCAGCGGCTGGGACGAGTTGGTGGAGAAGGTCTCGTCGGGCCCGCCACTGCTGTCTCCGTTCAAGCTTCTCGATTCGGTGGCCAACATGGATGAGATGTTCATCCATCACGAGGACGTCCGCAGGGCCCAACCCGGTTGGGAGCCAAGGTCTCTCGATGCCGAGACAATCGCGGCGCTCCGGCGCCCCGTCGGCATCATGGCCAGGCTGACCATGGGGAAAGTGCCCGCCCGAGTGACGCTACAGACACCCGAAGGCGAAACAGTGGCCGTCGTCGGCAGCGGCCCCGGGCTGACCGTCACCGGAGACATCGGCGAGCTCACGATGTTCGTCGCCGGTCGCGACGAAGCCCGGCTCACCTTCTCCGACGCCCAAGCCGCTCAAGCCGTGCGCGCCGCACGACGAGGCCTGTGAAGGGCGGCCTCGCCGCTGGGCTTCTGCTGTCCGCGGCCGTACTGGCCGGTTGCTCCACCACCGTCGAGGGCAATCCCGTCGCGTCCAGTGCCTCACCGACCGAACCGAGCTTTCCGACATCCAGGCCGACGCGAACGCCGTCGCCGAGCAGCACACCACCGTCCACACCACCGTCCACACCGCCGCCGACCGGGCTGCCCGGCGCGACGACGCTGTCGCCCGACGAATCCGGTTACGTGTTCATCGAAACGAAGTCGGGTCTGACCCGCTGCCAGATCTCCGAGGCCGAGGTCGGCTGCGAATCGCAGTTCACCAACTCCGTCGAAGTGAACGGCATGCCCGCCAACGGGGTGAACGTCACCGCCGACGGCAGCATGCGCTGGGTGGTCGGCAACCTCGGCGCCATCCCGGCCGTCACGCTGGATTACCAGTCCTACCGTGCGCTCGGCTGGACGATCGCCGCGACAGCTGACGGCACTCGGTTCACCAACGACGGCACCGGTCACGGCATGTTCGTCAACACCTCGGGCGTCGAGGTCTTCTGAACCGCCTAGGGTGGAGCGCGTGGATTCACCGCCGGACTTCCGGGTCTTCGTCGAACCTCAACAGGGCGCCACCTACAACGACCAACTGGCGGTCGCCCGCACGGCCGAAGCCGCCGGGTTCTCGGCGTTCTTCCGCTCCGACCACTTCACCGCCATGAGCGGTGACGGCCTACCGGGACCCACCGACTCCTGGGTCACGCTGGGCGGCATCGCCCGCGAAACCACTTCGATACGGCTCGGCACCTTGGTCACATCGGCCACCTTCCGCTATCCGGGCCCCCTGGCGATCGCTGTCGCACAGGTCGACGAAATGAGCGGCGGCCGTGTGGAATTGGGCATCGGCGCGGGCTGGTTCGAAGCCGAGCACAAGGCCTACGCCATCCCGTTCCCTCCGCTGGGCGAACGCTTCGACCGGCTGACCGAACAGCTGAACATCATCACGGGCCTCTGGACGACACCGGGCGGCGAGACGTTCGACTACGCAGGCGCCCACTACGTCGTCGCGGAATCTCCCGCCCTACCCAAACCGGTCCAGTCGCCGCATCCGCCGATCATCATCGGTGGCGCCGGCGCCAAGCGGACACCGGCGCTGGCTGCGCAGTTCGCCGCCGAGTTCAACATCCCGTTCGCGCCGCTCGAAACGGCGCAGACTCAGTTCGACCGGGTCGCCGCGGCGGTGGCCGACGCCGGCCGCTCAGCCGAGTCGATGACGTACTCCGCGGCCTTCGTGATCTGCGCGGGTCGAAATGAGCAGGAGATCTCCCGGCGGGCCGCCGCGATCGGTCGCGAGGTCGACGAGCTGCGCAGCAACTCTCCGCTGGTGGGGACCCCCGGCGAGATCGCCGACAAGCTCGGCGCCTACCTGCACATCGGCGTGCAGCGGGTTTACCTGCAGGTTCTGGATATGTCGGATCTCGACCACGTGGACTTCTTCGCCGCAGAGGTGATCCCGCAGCTCCGCTGAACAGGCGCTCACCTGCATGTCGCCACTACTATCAGCGCCGTGGCCCGCCGGCAGTTCGACGACGACGACGGGCAGCCCTGGCACAATCGCACCTCCACGGTCCTCGGGGCCAGCGTGCTCGCGATCGTGGTGATCGGCATATTGATCGTCGCCGCGACCGCCATGGCCCGCCAGTTCGGCGAGACCGAAGAAGCCCCTCTCGACTTCGTTACGCCGTCGTTCTCGGCAACGGCGTCGCCCTCAACGGACACCACCACTACGCAGACGATCACGAGCACGAGTCCGCCAGAGACCACCGACATCGACGGGCCTTCGACGTCTCCAACGTCATCGTCAGAGACGACGTCGAGCAGCGAGAGTTCGACCAGACGGCCGACGACCCGCAACGATGACGACGAGGACGAAGGCCCCACTACCCGCACGACACGGCGCACGCCACGCACCAACATCACGCGTACGCTCAATCCTTATCCCTGAGCGCCTACTATCGGTCCCCGTGGCGCGATACGGATCTCCTGACGACCAGAACCATCCGGACGACGACCCGACCGTTTATGCCAACTACGGCGGCGGTGGATATGACGAGCCGCCTGGCCCACCGCCCGGTGACGACGTCCCGTGGTTCCGTCGGCCGGGCGCGCTCGTCGGGTTCGGGGCGCTGGGCGCGGTGATCATCGCGTTGATCGTGTTCGGCCTGGCCAAGCTCATCACCGGTGGCGACACGCCGTCCGAGCAGACGACGTTGACTCCGCTCACCACGACCTCGCGGTCGGTCACGCCGACGACCACGTCAGCGCCCGAGACCGTGACGGAGACGTACACGCCGACGACGACCACCGAGTCCCCGACGACCACGACGACCACCACGACACCGCCGACGACGACCACCACGACGACCACGACACCGAGCGTCAGCACCAGCATCAGCACGAGCACGGAAACGAGCACGGTCACCGAAACGGTGACGCCGGACGCTCCCTAACGACCCCTGGCCGCATATTCGGCGACCAGCGCCTCGGCGCTGCGCACGGCGGCCCGGCAGGCGCGCGTCGTGAACGGATCGTTGAGCGGGTGTTCGGCGCGACGGCGCCAGCGCTGGGCGGCGGCGAACGCGGAGCGGGGCCCGTCGTAGGGGGCATCGGGTTGCAAGCCGAGTCTGCTGGCGGCATCGGTGCCGGAGCCACCGATGATGCGCCGCAGCGACGCCATCTCGTCCTCGTTCAACGTGGTTGGCCGCGAACGTAATTGGCTGAGCAGCCGCAGCTCTTCGAATGCATGGGTGTCGGCCAGCAGCGGGTCGATGTCGGCGATGATGGCGCGGCTCGCGTAGATCGGATTGTTCTCCACGAAGCGCCGCAACGACAGCAGCGCGGTGTGCGCCTTGAGCAGATCCGACCGCTGCGCGAACTGCTGGTCGATCACGTCGCGCAGGGCGATCAGCCCGCTGCGCTCGAGCAGTTCGTCGGCCAGGGCCACCGAATCGCTGACGCCAGCACGCAGCACGGCGATCGAGATCCTGATCCCGAACATGCCGAACCGGTCGAGCAGCGCGGCCCGGGTGGCGGCGTCGACCGGCAACGAACTGTCCTCGCGCACGAATCGGTCTACCGACAGCATCGCCTTGGTCAGCTCTGCCGCGTCGACCCCGGCCAGCTTCTCCAACGCGACGAACTCGCTCTGTCGCAGGGTGCGCGCGGTGAGCGCCAACAACCCCGACACCGGCACCACCGCCTGGCAGATGCCGGTCTTGTCCATCTCGCTGGTGAACCGGGCCGCCACGTCCTTGGCGGACAACATCGCGTCGATCCGGCCGGCACCGATCTCGTCGGCGCGCGACGCGACACCGATGACTCCGAGCGCCCCCGCCGATCCTCCGACCAGCTCGCCGATCTGCATGAGCAGCGCGATGTCGGCGGCGTTGAGGGTGCGCAGGAGGAACACCACGGCGTCGATGCGTGGAACGCCGTCGTCGGGGACCAGCAGTCGCAGCGTGCGTTGGGAGACGTCTCTGGACAGCGACGACGTGCCGGGCGTGTCGATGATCGTGGTGTCGATCAGTTCAGATGCGGGCCACTCGACGTCCAGGTCGACGACGTCGTCGGGATCGAGGGTGGCGAAGTCGAAGGTGAGACCACCCTCGACGGCGTCGCGGCCGATCGGCACGTTGGAGCGCCGTCCACCCCGATGGTTGGCGGTGACCTTCGGTGTCGGACCGTGCCGGAACCAGGTGACGATGCGGGTGGCCTCGGTGGCGTCGGTGGGCGCAATGTCCTCGCCCACAAGAGCATTCACCAGGGTCGACTTGCCTGCCTTGAGCGTTCCCGCCAGTGCGATGCGGATGGGCTGGTTGAGCCGGCGGCCGATGCGGTCCAGTTCGTTGTGCACGTCGGGACGCTGTGCGTAGGCGGGATCGGAGCGGTAGGCCTGGATGGTTCCGCCCAGGATCGCGCGCACTTGGTCACTCGTGCTCATCGACAGACCAGCTTAAGGCCTGTCAGCTGGGCGCCGACCGTGCCTCCGACAGCAGCTTGTCCGCGTGGTCGGTCACCTGTTTGAGGATGTTGAGCTGGCGCTCGAGTTCCTTGACGCGCGTGTTGCGTTCCTTCTCCTCGAGTGTGGCCGCGGCGATCGTCGCCTGCAGCGATTCGTTCAGCGATCGCGTCGTCTGGTTGGCGATACCGCGGTAGTGATCGCGCAGTTGGCGCTGAATACCTTTGAGCCGGTCCCGCGACTCCTTGTTCACGACGAAAGAAACGTCGTCGATGAACCGGCGCGTGCTCAGCTTCGCCTCGTTGCGCACCCGCATCATCCGGTTGTCCATGTTCTCCCGGTACGCGCTGCGGCCCATCAGCAGGCCGGCACCGAGGGACAGCGGATTGAACATGCCCAGGCCCGCCAGCGACGTCATCATGCCGAACATCAGGACACCTCCGTAGGAGCCCTGCATGCCTATCCCGACCTTGCGTGCCTTGCCGACCGGTTTGGCTTCGAGATTGGCCAGCGACTTGATCTCGCCGAGGCTCGCGCCCATCTCGCGGGCGTCGATCTGCGGCATCTTGATCGCCTCAAGGCCGGCCTCGGTGAACGTGCGGGCCACCTCTTCGGCCAACACCGTTGCACGCTGGTACGCCCAGACGAAGTTGTCCCCGACCGCGGTGGCGATCGCGTTCTCCAGCTCGGTCCCGATCTCGGCCCAGTGCTGCGTCGGGTCGCAGTTGTCGATCTCCTTTTCGATGTGCTGGCCGATGATCCGGAAGCGGCCGCGCAGATCGTGGTCGATATCGGCTGTGAGATCGGAGATTCCGTCGTTGAGCACCTGCTGCCACAGCGCTGTCTGCTGCAGCGCCTCCTGTGCCTCCTCCTTGCGCCGCTCCAGATCCTCGGTGAGCCGGGCCCGCACATCCGCGTCGTTGAGCGACGCCAGCTCGGTGCTGACCTTGAGCGTGAGATGTTCAGCAGCCGAGCGTATTTCGGCAACCACCTGATCCCGGATATGATCGTTCTGCCGCGACAGCACCTGCTCGGTGAGGAACTTCACGATGGCCGGGAAGTTCGACTCCGCGTTCAGTTCCTTGTCGTTGAGCTGGATGGCGTGACTACGCAACAGCGACGACGCCGGAATCATCGGTATCGACAGTCCTGCCCGGTCGAGATGGGCCTTGTTCGCCTCGACGATCGCGCGCCAGTGGGGATACAGGTCGGTCTTGGTGGCGATGATCGTCGAGACCGGGCAGATACCGAAAGCCTGCCGCATGAAGGTCATTTCGGGTTCGGTGAACTCCTGGCTGGTGTCACTGCACATCAACAGCGCGTCGGCGTCGGGCAACAAGCCCAACGTCGCCGACAGGTGCGGCTGACCGTGTCCACCGACCCCCGGCGTGTCCACGAATGCCAATCCGTTCTTCAACAGCGGGCCCGTCGCGGTGACCTCGACCCGCAACACCTCGCGGCCGCCGGCCTGTGGGGCGCGGCGCAGATCGGTCTTGATGTCGGCCATCGGGATGTCGATGGCTTCCGGCTCCGCGCCGTCCGGGCGTGCGACGATCAGCCTGGCCGACGTGTTCTCGCCGTAGGACACCACCGTCGGCAGCACGGTGCTCTCGTCGTCACCGACGCGCGCAACGGGAGCATTGAGCAGCGAGTTGAGCAGTAGGCTCTTGCCCTGCTTGAGCTGCCCGGCGATGACCACCCGGATCTGCGGGTCGGTGATCCGGGTCTTGGCCCTCGCCAACCGCTCGACCAGGTCGCCGCGCTCGTTGACATCAGCGATCTTGCTGGTGTGGTCGATCAGCTCGACGATGACCTTGACCTGTCTGGCCGGCTCGCCGGCCGCTACCTTGCGAGGGTCACTCGGTTGCGTCATGAGGTCCTTCTGTAGCGCGGTTGTGCACCCAACGGTAGATGCGCGAACTGGCGGGGATCGAATTTCGATCCCCGCCAGTGGCGTTGTCGTGCGGTATCAGAACAGACCGGCGTCAATCGTGTTGTCGACATCCGTCGAGGTGTCGACCGAGGTGTTGACCTGGCCCGAGCTGTCGACGGAGTTGTCCTGGCCGGAGTTGTCCACAGAGCTGTCGATCGAGCTGTCGACCGAGTTGTCCTGGCCCGAGTTGTCCACCGCGCTGAAACCACCGGCGGCCCCTCCGGACGCATCGCCGCCGACCGTGGTCTGATCTCCGCCGACGGCGGTGGTGTCGTTGTCGACGATCACGATGCCGCCGCCGGAACCACCGGCCCCGCCGGACGCGCTGCCGCCGTCGTTGCCGATGCCGATCAGGCCACCGCCACCGTCGCCGCCGGCCGCGCCACCGCCGCTGCCACCGCTCATGTCGTTGTCGTTGATGACGGGTCCTTCGTTGTCGGAGATGATGTCGCCGCCGGCGGTCTGGTCGCCACTGTCGTCGATCTCGTTGTCCTCACCGATGTTGACGTTGGAATCGTCGATGTCGCCGGTGCTGACGTTCTCGTTGTCGTCACCGACCACATTGCCGTCGCCGTCGACATGGGTCGCGTCGATATCGCCCGCGGTCCCGGTGTTGACCACACCGCCGTTGGTGGCGGTGTTGCTGGTCTTGTCACCCAAGGTGATGTCACCGAATTCCAGGTCGAAGTTGCCGACGCCCTGCTGCGAGTCCTCACCCGTCCTGTTGGACATGTTGGTTTCGGGGCTCATGAAACTGGTGTCGTTGTTCGACAGCAGGTCGGTCTGGCGCTGCGGGGCGAAGGCGATGCCGTGGGTCTGAGCAACGGCCTGCTGCAGCCCGAATACGGGGTCGCCGCCGCCGTGCAGGACTGCAGCGGGTGCGACCGTCGCGGCAACCGCTTGCACCTGAGCGGCGGTCACGTTGGACACGTTGGCCGCGGCCATGGATCGGGCCGGATCGGTGATGAATTCCTGGGCCCGGATCGGATCACGGAAGAGGTCCAGGAGCCAATCGATTACGTTCGTCATTTTTGTCGTCCTTCGGTCGTGTTGTCGGAAGCTCGTCACCGGGCTGTCCGGCGAACTGATGACCACGTTAGGGAGCTGCCGAGCCCTCTGAAACGGGGTCGAAACCCCTGCCTGCTACGAGGCACCTCGGGATGGGTCATGGACCCGCATTAGGGGATTAGGGGGTTATTAGGGGGTCGCTCTCACAATGGGCGGAAAACAAAACTGCGCGGCCGCTTGCGGCCGCGCAGTCGTGGTGGTGGGGGGTCAGAAGATTCAGAAGATTCAGAAAATGTCGTATCCCGACGGGTCGGAATCCATGTCGGCGACCTCGATGACGGTATCGCTGAGATTTCCGTCGGCCGGCAGGTCGAACACCGGCAGGTCGTCGATGATCGGCTGGTCGAATTGGAGTGACCCGTCGTCGGCACCGACCACCCCGGGGATGTTCGAATCGTGCAGCGCATCCAGTCCGGAGTCCAACACGTCGTCGGAGGAATCGACATAGTCGGTGATGGTCGTGTGCACATCGTCGACCGCCTGAACAGGCACTTGGTCGTCAAACGCGTCGAACGCCGCCGTCGCGGCGCCGCTCGCCCACACGTTGTCGGCCAAGTCGGGCAGGGCCGCGCCCAGTGACTCCGTGACAACCGGAATAAGGTTGCTGACGTCGGCAGTGGTCACGTTGGTGAGGTTGGCGTCGAAAATGGCTTGGTCTGGGTTTTCTGCGTAGCGCGCGGCGGCGTCGGGATCTCGCACCAGGGACATCACGAAGTCGAGCAGCGAGTTGGCCATGAAACACCCTCCTTCCCAATACAGATATAGATGACAGACAGATGGCACGAGCCAGATGGCTTGTCACGATGCTATCCACCGCGGACGCCGCAGAGATCGGTGCGAAACCCACCTCTACACCCGGGGCATTAGGGGGCCCGACGTTAGGGGTTTTCGCGGCATAGGGGGATGTTCCGGGTTTTGGGATGCAGAGCCGCTATCGTGATGGTCGGCCGAAACGCAGAGGAAAAGATGAGCGACTCTCTCGGGTTGTCCATTGGGATGACCAATTTGGTGGCGGCTCGCATGGGCCGTCCCCCCGTGATGCGACGTTCCGTGCTCACGTTGTTCGAGGACCGAGCAGCCGAAGTCGGCGTGCCGTCCGAGTATTCAGGGGACCCTTCGACCCGGCCGTCGGGAATGGTGCTGACGGGATTCGTCGAGCGCGTGGGCGATCCGGTGCCGTTGGTCGCGGCCGACGGCTCGGCCCACCGCGGCGAGCAGGTGCTCGTCGAAGCCCTCGACGCAATGGCACGCACCGTCGGCGGTGGTGCACCCATCGCGATCGCGGTGCCCGCACACTGGGGTGCGGCGACGGTCGGCGCATTGCGCGGCGCGTTGCGCGCCACCCCGAGCCTGGCTCCCAACGGTGTCGCGCCGGCGTTGGTCCCGGATTCGGTCGCCGCACTTTCGGCGTTGCAGTCGGCGCCGGGGCTGCCGTCCAGCGGCGTCGTGGTGCTGTGCGATTTCGGCGGCAGCGGTACCAGCGTCACGCTAGCCGACGCGGGCGCCAACTACGACACCATCGGTGAGACGGTGCGGTACGCCGACTTCTCCGGCGATCAGATCGATCAGGCGCTGCTGAACCATGTCGTCGCCGGCATCGCGGAGGCGAGCGACGCCGATCCCGCGAACACGGCGGCCGTCGGTTCGCTGGCCAAGTTACGCAACGACTGCAGGCTGGCCAAGGAGCGGTTGTCCGCCGAGACCGCCGCGGCCGTCCACGCCGATCTACCTGGCTTCGCATCCGATGTCCGCGTGACGCGCACCGAGTTGGAACAGCTCATCGCCGCACCGCTGAACGGCTTCCTCAATACCGTCGAAGAAACATTGCAGCGCAACAACATTGCCGCTGCCGATGTCTCGGCCGTGGCGACCGTCGGCGGCGGTGCGAACATCCCGCTGGTCACGCAGCAGCTCTCGACGCGGCTGCGCGCGCCCGTCGTCACAACCCCGCAATCGCAAGTGAACGCGGCCGCGGGCGCTGCGGTGCTGGCCGAAGGTGCTGACGCGGCAACCGGAATGGCCACCGCTGCGGATGCTCCCACGGGGATGGCCCCGACCGCGGGCTGGGTCGCGGGGGCAGCCGGTGCGGGCGCGGCCGCCGCGGGCGCGGCCAGCGCGGCCGGCGATGCGACGGATTCGTCGACGTTCCGCTCGCTCGCATGGTCAGAAGATGCGCCCGGCGGTGGCGAACCCGTGCCCTACACAGGTGAGGACTACACATTCGACCCGGCCACCGGCGCCGCGGCCCGCCCGCCGATGGAGTTCAGCCACGAAGAGGAGGGCTTCACCCCCGAGCCCGGGCCACTGCCCTGGTACAAGCGGCCGACCATCCTGTTCGGTGCGGCCGCGGCCGCCGTGCTGTTGGCCATCGGCGGTCTCGCGGTCACGTTGACCGGCACGTCCAGCAACACGGGTCCGGTGACCGAGACGGCGACGACCTTCGAGACCGGCCCGTCGCCCGCGGGACCACCCACCTCGCAGACCATCACCGTCACGGGATCCGACGGCCAGCCGAGCACCACCGTCGTGCCGCCTCCCTCGACGACGCCCCCCACGACCACGACGTCAGCGACGACGTCATCGACGACAACCACGACGACGACTACTACAACGACGACCACAACCACCACCCAGCCAACGACGACCCAGCCGACCACCACCCAACCGACGACCACCCAAGCGCCGACCACCACCGACGAGCCGATCATCACGACAACAGTGGTTCCTGACGTGGTGATTCCCGACGACGGCACGTGATCCATGCCCAAACCGGCGCCGGAGCACGTCAACGAAATCCCGCCGCCCGCGCGTGACGCCATCGCGGCGCTGACGGCAGCGCCGGGCGACCCGGTGAAGCTCCTGGTAGCAGGAGGCATCGGCAGCGGTAAGACGTCGATCCTCGCCGCGGTGCGAAACACCTTGCGTACGGCCGGGATTCCGTTGCTCACGCGGCCGCCGCGCAGCGGTGACGATCCCGCAGCGGCCATCGTGATCGACGACGCGCATTTGCTCGACGATGTCGAACTCGAACAGCTCGTCGACCGCGTGGCCGATCCCGCTTCGACGGTCGTCGTTGCGACGGAACCCCTCGCGCACCGGCCCGCGCTGCGTGCCTTGGCCACCGCGATCGAACGTGAGAACCCCGTTGTGACGATAGGCGCATTGAGCCCGCCTGACGTGACGCGTGCCGCAGCCGAAATCCTGTGCGCCACACCGACACCCGAGTTCATCCGGGCGCTCATGGTGTCCACGGCCGGGCTGCCGTTCCTGTTGGGGCCGGCGATCACCGCCGCGTCCTCCCGCGAGGGCGATGCGCCGACGTCGGCGATCGCGCGGGCGGCGAGCTTCGCGCTCATCGAACGGCTACGTCGACTCGACGAGCCGGTGCTGGACACGCTGCTGGTGACCTCGCTGAGTCCCGGCCTGGGCCCCGACGACGTCGCTGCGACGCTGCGCATCGGAGCCCAGGACGCCCAATTCCTTGTGGACCGCGCCCGCGCGACCGGATTGATCGAGCCGTCGCACAGTCACACCTTCCTGCGTTCCGTACACCACTGCATCGCACAGATCATCGGTACCGCGCGCCACCACGACACCGAGATCGCATTGCTCGTCTCTCAGATCGAATCGTCCACGCTGTCAGCTGATCTCGCTTTGCGGCTGGCCGAGCATGGGCTTCGCGACGATCGGCTGGCGAGTGCTTTGGCCAATCTCGCGGTCGAAAGCCATGGCCAACCCGCAAGGGCAGCAAGGCTTTATCGCGCGGCAGCCGACGCAGGGGCGACGAAGCTCAATGCGAGATTGGCGGACGCGCTCGCCCTGACGGGCGACTGTGCGACCGCGGGCCGGATAGCCGACGAGCTGCTCGGGTCCGACGACGCGGCTGAACGCGCGGCCGCGGTCCGCATCGCGGCCAGCATCGCTGCGCACGACGGCAGCTCCGCGCAGGCCGCCGACATCTTCCGCTGGCTCGGCCCCTATCCGGACGCGTTCGTCGGCTCGGCAGGCGCCATCGTGTCACTCGCGGTTGGGGATCTGCCCGCAGCCCGGGCGGCGCTCAGCGCCGAGAACGCGGGCCCGCCGACGTCGACGTCGCGCGCCGCCCGCAGCCTCGCCGAGGGCCTCCTGATGTCCCTCGATGCTCCGTACCCTTCGGCGGTCGCCCGGCTGGGCCAGTCGATCACCGCCGATCAGTCGCCGACGGGCGTCGCACCCGATACCCCCGCAGCGCTGGTGACGCTGGCCGCCCTGCATGGCGGCGACCCCGTACGGGCGCGCAGCGTGATCGGCCGTGCCGTGCGGACATCACTCGACGGAAGCCCAGAGAACACAACCTTCGCCGCCCGCAGACACCGGCTGTTGTTGGGCTGGGTGCGAATGCTCGACGGCCACCTACAGGCCGCGACGGCCGACGTCGCCGCCGTTGCCGCGGACGCCGATGCGCTGCACCGCCGCGACGCGCTGTGGGCGGCGGCGCTGCAGACGGCGATCGCGCGTCGCAGCGGCGACAGCGGCGCGGTGCAGAAGCATTGGTATGCGGCGGCCGAAGTGCTCGCCGAGTACTCGATTGACCTGTTCTCCCTGCTGCCGTTGGGCGAGCTATGGGTGGCAGCGGCCCGGCTGCGTCAGATCGACCGACTGCAGCACACCCTCGACGAGGCGTTCGCCCTGCTGGACTCGCTCGGCAACCCGCTGTTGTGGTCGGTGCCGTTGCGCTGGGCCGGTGTGCACGCGGGGATCCTCGCCAATTCACCGGAGGCGGTGGCGCCGCACGGTCAGGCGTTGACCGCCGCCGCCGCACACAGCCCCTTCGCCAAGGCGTTGGCCACCGCGGGCCGCACGTGGCTGCGCGTGCTCGCCAACCACGTGGATACCGACGAAGTCGGCACGGCGGCGCGCGGGCTGTCACAGTTCGGGCTCACCTGGGATGCCACCCGGCTGGCGGGGCAGGCCGCGTTGCACACGCCCGACGGCCGCGTTTCGGGTGCGATGCTGCAGCTGGCTCGCGACCTGAAACAGACCACCGCATTGGATGCGACGCCGAGCCTCGACGCACCCGCAGCCCTCGACAGCCACCCCGGTCCCACCCGCCCGGCCGCGACGAAACTGTCGGACCGCGAGCGCGAAGTCGCCGAGCTCCTATTGCTCGGCATGCCGTACCGCGACATCGGCACCCAGCTGTTCATCTCAGCGAAGACCGTCGAGCATCACGTCGCGCGGATCCGGCGACGGCTGGGAGCCGAATCGCGTTCGGAGATGTTGTCGATGTTGCGCGCGATGGTCGCACCACAAGGCTGATTACCTGTGATTCCTGCCACCGGTGTCAGCGGCGGCCGCAGCAGCGCCGCCGGCCACTGAGTGCGCGCCGCCGCCACCGCCGCCATCACCGCCGATAGGCCCCGAAAGGGTGCCGGCGCGAGTCCATTCGCCGGCGACACCGGCAACCCCGACAGCCATCCGATGAGTGTGGCGAACCGTAGTTAGGTCAGCCTGCGTAGACCTGAATCCAGCTGTGGTGTAACTATGAGCAGGCATGCAGCGAAAGTTACTGACGAGTAACATTGCATAAGTTACCCTTGAGTAACTTAACGACGGGAGGCGCGCGGTGGAAACGCAGATGCTGATCAGGATCGTCACAGTGGTCCTGATGCTCGCCCTCGTCGGTGGCTTTGCATTCAAGCGCGTGCTCTTCCTGACGAACCTGATCCGTTCCGGCGCGAAGACCAGCGTCGAGAACAACCGCAAGGACAACCTCAAAAAGCGCATCACCACGCAGTTCGAGGAGGTCTTCGGGCAAACCCGACTGCTGCGCTGGTCGATCCCCGGCATCGCCCACTTCTTCACCATGTGGGGCTTCTTCATCCTCGGATCGGTCTACGTCGAGGCGTTCGGTCAGGTCGTCGACCACGACTTCCACATCCCGTTCGTCGGCCGCTGGGACGCGCTCGGTTTCCTGCAGGACTTCTTCGCCGTCGCCGTGCTGCTCGGCATCATCACGTTCGCGATCATCCGCATCGTTCGCGAGCCCAAGAAGCACGGTCGCGACTCGCGTTTCTACGGTTCGCACACCGGCGGCGCCTGGCTGATCCTGTTCATGATCTTCAACGTCATCTGGACCTACGCGCTGGTCCGCGGCGCCGGCGCCAACACCGGAGCCCTGCCCTACGGGAACGGCGCGTTCTTCTCACAGTTCATGGGCTGGATCCTGCATCCCCTCGGCGAATCCGCCAACGAGTGGATCGAGACGCTGGCGCTGATCGGGCACATCGCGGTCATGCTGGTCTTCCTGCTGATCGTCCTGCACTCCAAGCACCTCCACATCGGTCTGGCGCCGGTCAACGTCACGTTCAAGCGGATGCCCAACGGGCTGGGTCCGCTGCTGCCCGTCGAGTACGACGGCGAGCGGGTCGACTTCGAGGATCCCGCCGAGGACGCCATCCTGGGGCGCGGCAAGATCGAGGACTTCACGTGGAAGGCCTACCTCGACATGACCACGTGCACCGAGTGTGGACGCTGTCAGTCGCAGTGCCCGGCGTGGAACACCGGCAAGCCGCTGTCCCCCAAGCTCGTGATCATGAACCTGCGCGATCACCTGTTCGCGAAGGCGCCGTACATCCTCGGCGACAAGGAGTCGCCGCTGGAGAACACCTCCGAGGGTGGCGTCGGTGAAGACCTCGGCGGCGAGAAGCACGACGAAGAGCACTCGCACGATCACGTGCCCGAGTCCGGGTTCGAACGAATCATGGGTTCGGGTCCCGAGCAGGCCACCCGGCCACTGGTCGGCACCCTCGAACAAGGTGGCGTCATCGACCCCGACGTGTTGTGGTCGTGCACCACGTGCGGCGCCTGCGTCGAGCAGTGCCCGGTCGACATCGAGCACATCGACCACATCGTCGATATGCGCCGGTACCAGGTGATGATGGAGTCAGAGTTCCCCGGCGAACTCGGTGTGCTGTTCAAAAACCTTGAGAACAAGGGCAATCCGTGGGGCCAGAACGCCAAGGACCGCACCAACTGGATCGACGAGGTCGACTTCGACGTGCCGGTCTACGGCAAGGACGTCGAGTCCTTCGAGGGTTACGAGTACTTGTTCTGGGTGGGTTGCGCGGGCGCGTACGAGGATCGCGCGAAGAAGACCACCAAGGCGGTCGCCGAACTTCTCGCGACGGCGGGCGTGAAGTATCTGGTGCTCGGCGAGGGCGAGACGTGCAACGGCGACTCGGCCCGGCGCTCGGGTAACGAGTTCCTGTTCCAGCAGCTGGCCGCACAGAACGTCGAGACGCTCAACGAGCTCTTCGAGGGTGTCGAGCGCGTGGATCGCAAGGTCGTCGTGACATGCCCGCACTGCTTCAACACGCTGGGCCGCGAGTACCCGCAACTGGGCGGCAATTACACGGTCCTGCACCACACCCAGCTGCTGAACCGGCTGATCCGCGACAAGAAATTGGTGCCGGTCAAGCCCGCCGACGGCGGAGTCGAGGTCACCTACCACGATCCCTGCTACCTCGGCAGGCACAACAAGGTCTACGAGGCGCCGCGCGAGCTGATCGGGGCGTCCGGGGCCAAGCTCACCGAGATGCCCCGACACGCCGACCGCGGCCTGTGCTGCGGTGCGGGTGGTGCCCGGATGTGGATGGAAGAGCACATCGGCAAGCGCGTCAACGTGGAACGCACCGAAGAGGCGATGGACACCGCGTCGACGATCGCGACGGGTTGCCCGTTCTGCCGCGTGATGATCACCGACGGCGTGGACGACGTCGCCGCGACCAGGGACGTCCCCAAGGCCGAAGTCAAGGACGTGGCACAGCTGCTGCTGGAGTCGCTCGACACGAGCGGTGTGACGCTGCCCGAGAAGGGCACCGCTGCCAAGCAATCCGAAGAGCGCGCAAGCCGCGCGGAAGCGGCCGTGCCGGCCGTCGAGGAAAAGACCGAGGCCGACGAGGAAGTGGCCGAGCCCGAGGCCAAGGCGTCCACCGCGACCGCGGACACCAAGCCCGTCACGGGGCTGGGTATCGCCGGCGGCGCCAAGCGTCCCGGTGCCAAGAAGGCCGCCGCCGCTCCCGCCGCCGAAGCAGCGCCTGCTGCCGACAAGCCGGCCGCGTCAGCACCGGTCAAGGGCCTGGGTATCGCCGGCGGCGCCAAGCGTCCGGGCGCCAAGAAGGCCGCCGCCGCTCCCGCCGCGGCAACCCCCGCGCCAGCTGCGCCCGAAGCCGAAGCACCGGCCAAGGCCGAACCCGAGGTCAAGGGCCTAGGCATCGCCTCCGGCGCGCGCCGCCCAGGCGCCAAGAAGGCCGCGGCGCCCAAGGCCGCAGCACCGGCGGCTGAAGCTGCGGCACCCGCAGAAGCAGAAGCCCCCGCGCCAGCTGCGCCCGAACCCGAGGTCAAGGGCCTGGGCATCGCGCCCGGTGCGCGCCGCCCGGGCGCGAAGAAGCCAGCGCCCGCCGCTGCCCCGAAACCTGTTGCGCCACAGTCGGAACCGGAGGCCAACGGCGAATCCGGTCCTGCGCCTGAGCCTGCCGCCGAGGACAACGGTGAAGCGCCAGAGGCGCCGGTGAAGGGTCTGGGTATCGCGAAGGGTGCGCGTCCGCCCGGTAAGCGCTGACCAGCGTTTTTCGATATTCGCTGGACGGCAATGAGAGCATTGTGGACGTGACTACGCACCACGTGCCGTTCCATTCTTCTGGAGCCGCCGGGCAGCATCCGCGGCCGCGCACGTTCACGCAGTCATCCAAGCTGCAGGACGTGCTGTACGAGATCCGTGGCCCGGTGCACGAGCACGCGTCACGGCTGGAGGCCGAGGGTCACCGCATCCTCAAACTGAACATCGGCAACCCGGCCCCGTTCGGCTTCGAGGCACCCGATGTGATCATGCGCGACATGATCCAGGCGCTGCCATATGCGCAGGGGTACTCCGATTCGAAGGGCATCCAGGCGGCCCGCCGCGCGGTGTTCACCCGGTACGAATTGGTCGAGGGATTCCCCCGATTCGACGTCGACGACGTGTACCTCGGCAACGGGGTGTCCGAACTGATCACCATGACGCTGCAGGCGCTGCTAGACAACGGCGACCAGGTGCTCATCCCCGCACCGGACTACCCGCTGTGGACCGCGTCGACCTCGCTCGCCGGTGGTACGCCGGTGCACTACCTGTGCGACGAGACCCAGGGCTGGCAGCCCGACATCGCCGACCTCGAAGCGAAGATCACCGACCGAACCAAGGCGCTGGTCGTGATCAACCCGAACAACCCCACCGGTGCGGTGTACGGCAAGCAGATCCTCGAGCAGATGGTCGAATTGGCGCGCAAGCATCAGCTGCTGCTGCTCGCCGACGAGATCTACGACAAGATTCTGTACGACGACGCCGAGCACATCAGCCTCGCAACCCTGGCGCCGGATCTGCTGACGCTGACGTTCAACGGCCTGTCCAAGGCCTATCGGGTGGCCGGCTACCGCTCCGGCTGGTTGGTCATCACCGGGCCCAAGGAACACGCGGGCAGCTTCCTGGAGGGCATCAGCCTGCTGGCCAATATGCGGCTGTGCCCGAATGTGCCCGCGCAGCACGCGATTCAGGTCGCGCTCGGCGGGCATCAGAGCATCGAGGATCTCGTGCTGCCGGGTGGGCGATTGCTCGAGCAACGCGACATCGCCTGGACGAAGCTCAACGAGATCCCCGGGGTTTCGTGCGTCAAACCCCAAGGCGCGCTATATGCGTTCCCGCGGCTGGACCCCGAGGTCTACGACATCGTCGATGATGAGCAATTGGTGCTCGATCTGCTGCTGCAGGAGAAGATTCTGGTCACCCAGGGCACCGGCTTCAACTGGCCGACACCCGACCACCTGCGCATCGTGACGCTGCCCTGGGCGCGCGATCTGGCCAACGCCATCGAGCGGCTCGGTAACTTCCTCGTCAGCTACCGCCAGTAATCGTCAGCTCCGCGCGTCTACGAACCAGCTCGTTGTTTAACTCGACCCGCGCAGGGTAACCGCAGTTCTGCGAGTTGAAAAACTGCCGGCGAGTCATGGGGCAGACATTCACGACTAGAGCAACTGGTCCGCAGACCGCCACGGGTCGCCATGGACCGATTCAACCATTTAGGGCGTAGCCGCATTTATCGAGCGGCCCGACGGCTTACGAGTTGTCGATTGACGCCAGGAGAAGAGCCAAATGAGCGAGCACAAGAAGGCCGACGAAGCCCGTAAGGGGCTGTTCGATTCGGTAAAGGGCAAGGTAAAGGAAGTCGCCGGTGCTATCACCGGGAACGATTCGCTGACCGCAGAGGGCCAGCTCGAGCAGACCCAGGCCAACCAACGCAAAGAGGCCAACAGCGTCGAAGCCGTTGCCGATGCCGAGGCCGCGCAGGCCCGCGCACAGGTATCAGAGGCCCGGGCCGAGGCCACACAGGACCGAGTCGCGGTGAACACACAGACGGCCGCTGCGGAGCGATCAGTGCGCGAACAGCAGGCTGATCAGAAGCGCAGGGCCGAGCAGGCAGGTCAGCAACAGGCCTCTCAGGAGAGAGTCCGTGCCGAGCTCGAGGCGCAGGCCGAGATTCGGCGTGCCAAAGACCAGGAGCGTGCCGAAATGGATTCGGCCGCAGAAGAAGTGGTCGATGCCGTCGACGATCACCTGACCACTGTTCAGGAGGCGTCGACCGCCAAGGCGGAAGCCGACCGAATCAGACGGCAAGCAGACAAACTGACCAACCAGGCCGACCTGCCTTGAGCACCGGCGAGAAACAGGAGTTATCAATGAGAATCATCGACGCACCGCTGGCGGTCCTGCGGGTTCAGTACCGGATTGCACGGTTTCCCCTCCAACTGATCGAGCAGCGTGTGGTCGCTCGGATGGATGCAGAAGCACCGGCACGACTGTTCTACGAACGGTCGCTGGGACTGCTTGACGCTTCGATAGGAAATGTATTGGGCGACAGGCAGCTTCAAAGGAGCGGCAGTGCGCTCGCCAGGCGTAGCGATGTACTCGGTCGCGCGGCGCAGCTGGATTCGGAGGCGGAGCAGGCGCAGCAGCGTTCCCGTGCCGACCTGAAGGCCAAGAGCGACGAGGCCAGCCAAGAGCGGCACGACGCACGTGTGGCCAAGGAGCAAACGGTCGAAGAAGCTCGCAATTCCGCACAAGAGCGCAAGCGCGCAGCGGAAGAGGCTGCGGCCCAACGTACCGCTGCCGCGAAGAAGCAAGCCGACGACGTGGCTGCACAGCGCACCAAGTCGGCCGAGGCGGCCAAGCGCATGGAGCACGCCAAAATCAGTCCAACGAACAACGGGCCGCCGAGGCCGCGAAGTCAAAGCTCGACGATGCTCAGGCCAGGCGCACAGAGGCCGGGGCCAAGCGGGCACAGGCGAATCGCATCGAGGATCTGGCCGACGCCGAGAAGCGCAAGCGTCAAGCCGCCCGGGCGAACAACAAGTAAGTTTGAGTTAGTTGTGGTGAAGGGACTGTCGCTGTACCGCTGAGGCTTTCGCGGTGCGGCGGCAGTCCTGCCTGTTGTGGAGCGATAATCAACATGCCCGGCCGCGCCCGGCATGCGTAGCGCCCAGTTTCCCCTCCGCCACACCGGGTACCCCTGGGGCAGAACCTCGCGGTGACGACCACCACGACCGTCTGTTGGGTCCAGCGGGTTCAGGTCCCCAGGCAGCGTGGAACCGTCCCGAAATCTCAGTTCATTTGTGGTGAGCGCCTCGCGGGCGGCTGCCAGATCAACCCGAGGATCCTCATGGCCATCATCGACGTCGCACAGTATGCGCATTTGAACAAAACCGACTTGGAAACACTCGGCGATGAGCTCGACACCATTCGCCGCGATATCGAGGAGTCCCGCGGCGCCAATGACGCCGCCTACATCCGACGCACAATCGCGTTCCAACGCACGCTGGAGATCGCTGCGCGGCTCCTCATCGCCGCCAGCCACTCCAAAGCAGGATGGTTCCTGGGGACCGCGGCGCTGGCGTTCGCAAAGAGCGTTGAAAATATGGAGATCGCCCACAACGTGGGCCACGGCCAATGGGATTGGATGAACGACCCCGAGATCCATTCGGCCACTTGGGAATGGGACATGGCCGGCCTGTCTTCACAATGGCGGTATTCCCACAACTTCCGTCACCACGTATACACAAACGTCCTGGACAAGGATGACGACATCGGCTTTGGCGTCATGCGGATGACCAGCGATCAACTGTGGGAACCCCGTTACCTGCTGCAGCCACTGCGCAACCTGCTGCTGGCGGTTGGATTCGAGTGGGGAATTGCGCTGAACGGCGTCCGCGCCGCGCAGGAGCGAGCAAAGACGGCGGGTGAGAAGAGTGCGCAGTCGCGCGCCGTCGTCAGGAAGATCGGCCGCCAAGTGGTCAAAGACTACGTGGCCTTTCCGGCTTTGAGCGGTAGGCGTTGGCGACGCACACTCGGCGCGAACGTCACCGCGAACGTCTTGCGCAACCTGTGGGCTTACGTGGTGATCTTCTGCGGACATTTCCCTGACGGCGCAGAGAAATTCACAGCTGCAGTGATCGAGGAGGAAGGTCGACCGGAGTGGTATCTGCGTCAGATGATCGGTACCGCCAACTTCGACGCCGGGCCGCTGATGGCGTTCTCGAGTGGGAACTTGTGTTACCAGATCGAACACCACCTCTTCCCCGACCTGCCGAGCAACCGCTACGCCGAGATCGCTGTCCGGGTCCGAGCGTTGTGCGACAAGTTCGACATCCCGTACACCACAGGGACGCTGCTGAGCCAGTACCTGCAAACGATTCGGACAATTCATCGGCTGGCGTTGCCGAACCGGCACCCAGCGACATCCAAGGGCATGGAAGGCATCAATGAGCGACGTTGAGTATGTCGAGCTACACGGTGAGCAGGTGGCTTACCGAGACGTGGGCAGCGGCGACGTTGTAGTGCTGATTCACGGAATGGCGGGCAGCTCGGACACTTGGCAGGCGGTTATCCCCCAGTTGGCTCAGCGATACCGGGTCATCGCCCCAGACTTGCTCGGGCACGGACAGTCCGCCAAACCCCGAACCGATTACTCGTTGGGCGCCTTCGCCGCCGGCCTGCGTGACCTGCTCGATGAGCTGGGAATCAGCCGGGCCACGATTGTCGGCCACTCGCTGGGCGGCGGGGTGGCAATGCAATTCATCTATCAGCATCCTGAGTACTGTCAGCGACTCGTACTCGTCAGCAGCGGAGGATTGGGACCCGATGTGGGCTGGATCCTTCGGCTGCTGGCGGCACCCGGAGCCGAGTTCGTGCTGCCGGTCATAGCACCGAAACTGGTGCTCGGGGCCGGAAACAGAGTGCGCTCGTGGCTGAGTTCAGTCGGGCTGAGCTCACCGCTGGTCGAGCAGTTCTGGGGGACTTACAGCTCGCTTTCCGATCCGCCTACGAGAGCGGCATTTCTCCGAACATTGCGGTCAGTGGTCGACTACCGCGGACAATCGGTCAGTGCCCTGAGCCGATTGCGGCTGCGGGCCGAGGTGCCCACCTTGGTGGTGTGGGGGGAAAGCGACCGCATCATCCCGGTCAAACACGGCTACGGGGTGCGCGCGGCGCGACCGGAGAGCCGGCTTGAAGTACTCACCGGATTGGGCCACTTCCCACACGTCGAAGCGCCGGCCGAATTCGTCTCGGCGATCGAGGAGTTCATCGGGGGTAGCGAAGAACAGCTACCGCGACCAGGTGTCGCGGATGCCCTTCGGTCGCAGACCGAGTTCGAGGTCGCGGTCGGAGTGCTCATGGAGTTGCGAGGATGTTCACCGGGCGAGGCGCTGAAGGACTTCACCGATGGAATTCACGAAACCGGTCTCAGCGCAGACGATCTAGGGCGCGCACTGGTCGGTCTGGCCAGCGGCCGAAATCTGCCGCGCAGCACCGAGGTCATACAGCGCTGGGGACATCTGCTCGCCTTGCGCGGCCGCACGGCCACCCATGACGTGCGCAAGGTGAACACCAAAGTGCGGGTGCGGTACGGCCCGCAGAACGAGTCAATGATGTGTTAGTCCGCCGACCCCAAAGCGGGGCAGCACGCACGGATTGACAGCGTCGCCGTTTGGGAGTTAGGTGGATTACGTTAGAAGTAACCGGCTGGGGCCGGGATACGCACTACCCTTCGGGTCGCGCTCCCGTGGACATCCTGTTCACCGCCCAGACATTGGTTTCCGCACTCCGCACACGGATGTCTTAACCCGCCTGAACCACAACATCTTCGGGACACTTTGCGATTCGTCCGTGTCAAAAATTGAGCTCCGGTTGCGGAGCGGTGTCGACTCCTGCTCCGCAATCTGGCAATCCCCGATCTGGCTGAATGTTCATGCGCGACGGAGGCAAAATCAGCTCCTGTCAATGCGTTTGCATCAATTGCGCACGGGTATCACTGCGGAACCGACCGCTTCCAGCAAGGGGAGCCCCTGGCGGTGAACCCCCAAGCTTGAGGCAAATACATGACCCATCCCGTCCACGAACCCGTCAAGACGCCAAGATTCACTTCTGCGGTCCAGAAAGCGGCTCTCGCAGTCGGTGCCGTATTCCTGGCCGTCGGCATTCTCGGCTTCGTCCCTGGAATCACCACGAACTACGACCAGCTCAGCTTCGCAGGCCATCACTCTGAAGCCGCACTGCTCGGAATCTTCAACGTGTCCGTGCTGCACAACCTGGTGCACTTGGCATTCGGTGTCGCAGGGATTGCCCTGGCGCGCACGTTCAACAGCGCCCGCTCTTACCTGGTCGGCGGCGGCATCGTGTACCTGATCCTCTTCGTCTACGGCCTGGTGATAGATCACGACAGCGCAGCCAACTTCGTCCCCGTCAACGACGCTGACAACTGGCTGCATCTCGGGCTTGCGATCGCGATGATCGCACTCGGCGTCGCGCTGGGTCGCACTCACGATGACACCGGCAGGCCGGTCGGCACGGGGGTGCGGACGCAAAGCGCGTCCAACGGTCCCCTCCACTGACCAACACCTCAACCCATTCAAGGAGAATCATGTACCTGCACACTCAGCAATTGATCAACGAGATCGTCGTCGATGAGCCAGATCCCGCTGCCGCCAATGCGCTTCAGGAGGGCCTGGGAGGCCAATTCGGCGAGATGCGGACGATGATGCAATACCTGTTCCAGAGCATCAACTTCCGCGGCGATGCGGCCTCCAAGCCCTATAAGGATCTTCTGCAGGGCGTAGGCACCGAAGAGATCAGCCACGTCGAACTCATCGGGACCACCATCTCGCGCCTCCTCGACGGCTCACCGGAATACAAGGGCAGGAAGACCGACGCGGTCGACAAGCCCGGCGCCGGCGGCGCCACGCCGCTGAAAATCGCATTGGATACCAGCAACATTCATCATTACCTGGTGGGGGCGCAGGGCGCTCTGCCCGTCGACGCGGCAGGCAACCCGTGGAGCGGCTCCTACGTCTACAACAGCGGAAACTTGGTCCTCGACCTGCTCTACAATCTCATGCTCGAGTCGACCGGACGGCTGCAGAAGTGCCGGATCTACGAGATGACGGACAACAAGACGGCGCGTTCCACCATCGCCTATCTGATCGTTCGCGATCAGGCTCACGAGAACGCATTCGCCAAGGCGCTGGAGAGCCTGGGAGTGAATTGGGGTGCAGCACTGCCGATCCCAAAGACAAACGCCGAGCAGTTCCCCGAGGTCAAGAAACTTCTCGATCTCGGCCTGCAGAGCGTCCAGTACACCTTCAGCGCCGATGACGAAAGCCAAGCGGCCAAGCTGTACCAGGGTGCATCGCCGTCCAACGACGGCACCGAATTGAGTACCGCCGTCATGCCGGAGGGTTTCCCGATGACCATCGCGCCGGAACGGCGTGAAGAGTTCGCACCCGGCCTGGACAAGGAACTGCTGGCGCTCATTCAGGCGACCGCAGAGGTGGAGATCGCGACCAACGGATCGGTCACCAAGTAGATGCAGCAATCAACTCAGCCAGAGAAGGTCGGTGTCGCCGAAGATGCGGATGTCGAAGCCACGACACCCGATCCCCGCGACACCGATCACCCGACCGGCACCGACCAGGCGGCCGAGAACGCCGCCAACGAGTCACCCAGCTAGTCCTACTCCCAACTACCCGGCTGTGCCGCCCGCAACTCGGTGCGCAAGTGCGGCACGCCGGGGTAGGCTCGAGTCTCGGCTGTGTTGTATCCAGCAGCGGGTAACGAGCCGAGAAGCATTCTGCGCCGTGTGTGAATAGCTGACCGGCCGCCGCGCACCATTGCCCGGTTCTTCTGCGAGCCGCCCTATCCAGGATCAACCGGTTGAAGGGCGTCCTGGTGACCCCGAGGTCTAGATCCGAATATGCCGATCTCGTAGGCATGTTCCAACATTTGAAAAGGCTGGACGAGCAGTCGAATGAGCATCGGCGCCAACGCGACGCCATCGTCGAGCGCTGCCTGCCGTTGGCCAGCCACATCGCACGCCGCTTCAGTCGGCGTGGGGAACCGTACGAAGACCTCGTTCAGGTGGCACGACTCGGCCTGGTTCAGGCAGTGAAGCGCTTCGATCCAGACAACGGTGCTGACTTCCTGGCGTTTGCCATTCCGACGATGATGGGCGAGGTTCGCCGATATTTCCGTGACCACGGATGGGCGGTGAAAGTTCCACGCCGAATGAAAGAGCTTGGCTTACAACTGAATAGGGCACGTGACGAGCTGTTCCAACAACTGGGTCGTGCGCCGACCGCAAGCGAGATGGCCAACCATCTGGGGCTCGGACGTGAAGAAGTTGTGCAAGCGCAGATTGCCGCGACCGCGTATTCCACCGTGTCGTCGGATTGGACCGGCCCGAGGGCAGCAGACGACATCGACGGACAATCAATTACTGACAAGATCGGGGCAATCGACTGCAATCTGGATAAGGTGCTCGATGTCGAGACGGTGCGCCCACTGCTGGCGAAGTTGCCCGCACGGCAGCAACACGTGCTCATGCTGCGATTCTTCGAGAACATGACCCAGACACAGATCGCCGAGCGCCTCGGTATCTCGCAGATGCATGTGTCGCGCCTGCTGTCCAGATCCCTCGACCAGCTGAGCGATCAGGCGCTGACACTCGAACCCGTATAGCTCCCACGACCGCAGGAATCAGGTAACACCCCTACCCTGTTGCGGGTGACGCACTCGCACGCCCATTCCCACTCCCTGAGCGCACCGTCTCCGCTGGGACCGCTGGCCGCCAAGGTCGTCGTCGGACTGCTGATCGCCATCGGCGTGGTGACCCTGGCCGGGGCCGCATGGCTGTGGCCCAGTCAGCAGAAGGTCGACATCCCGCTGCCGTTCCAGAACGCCGAGGGCGGCGCTGTCACCACCGAGGCCGGGCACGTGGTGTCCACCACCGCGTCGACCTGCGGCTACCAGTCGGTGGGCTCGGTGCTGACAACCCCTCCCGCCCCCGCCGAGGGTGAGGGCACCCCATGCGTGCAGGCATTCATCGCGATCGATTCGGGTCCGAACGCGGGCGCCAACACCCTGCTGGAGTTCAGCGGCGGGGCCGGCCAGCCACAGCTCGCGGTCGGCGACCAGATTCGGATCACCCGCCAGGTCGACCCGACCGGCACCACGACCTACTCGTTCTACGACTACGAGCGGACGTGGCCGTTGATCGGACTGGCCGTCGCGTTCGCGGTGGTGGTCGTCGCGGTCGCCCGCTGGCGCGGACTACGCGCGCTGATCGGGATCGTCGTCGCATTTCTGGTGCTGGTCGCGTTCATGCTGCCTGCCCTGCGCGACGGGGCCGCCGCCATCCCCGTCGCGTTGGTGGCGTCGTCGGTGATCCTCTACGCGGTGATCTACCTGGCGCATGGCGTCAGCCTTCGCACCAGCGCGGCGTTGCTCGGCACACTGGCGTCGCTCCTGTTGGCCGCCTTGTTGTCCTGGGCCGCAATCGAGTTGACTCATCTGACCGGTCTCTCCGAGGAGGAGAACAACGCCGTCGCGACGTACCTGGGCAACGTGTCGATCACCGGGCTGTTGCTGGCCGGGTTCATCGTCGGTTCGCTCGGCGTGCTCAACGACGTCACCGTCACCCAGGCGTCGACGGCGTTCGAGTTGGCCGCGCTGGAGGGCACTTCACGCCCGGCGGTGTTCGTCGGCGCCATGCGAGTGGGGCGTGACCACATCGCCAGCACCGTCTACACGCTGGTGCTGGCCTACGCGGGTAGCGCTCTGCCGCTGTTGCTGTTGTTCAGTGTCGCCAACCGCTCGCTCGGCGACGTGCTGACCAGCGAGAGCGTGGCCATCGAGATCGCACGGTCGGCAGTCGGTGGCATAGCTCTGGCGCTGTCGGTGCCGCTGACAACGGCGATCGCCGCGGTGCTCGCTACGCCTACTAGCGCTCCAGCAGGCCCAGCAGGTACCGGCCATAGCCGGACTTGAGCAGAGTTTTTGCGCGCGCGGCCAACTGTTCGTCGTCGATGAAGCCGACCTGCCACGCGACTTCCTCGGGGACGCTGATCTTCAAACCCTGCCTGCGCTCGATGGTGCGCACATAGTCGCTGGCATCGAGCAGCGAGTCGAACGTTCCGGTGTCCAGCCACGCCGTGCCGCGGGCAAGCACCTCGACCGATAGCCGGCCCTGATTGAGGTACATCTGATTGATGTCGGTGATCTCGTATTCGCCTCGCGCCGAGGGCTTCAGCCCGCGTGCGATCTCGATGACGTCGTTGTCGTAGAAGTACAGCCCCGGCACCGCGTAATGCGACTTCGGCGTCTCGGGCTTCTCCTCCAGCGAAAGCGCGAGGCCGTCGTCGCTGAACTCGACCACGCCGTACGCGGAAGGGTTGGCGACCCAGTACGCGAAAACCGCACCCCCACTGACCTCTTGGAATCGGCTGAGGCTGGTGCCCAGGCGCGGTCCGTAGAAGATGTTGTCCCCCAGCACCAGTGCCACCGAATCGTTTCCGATGTGGTCGGCGCCGATGATGAACGCCTGCGCCAGGCCGTCAGGTTTCTCCTGGACGGCGTAGGTGAGGTCGATGCCGAATTGTGAACCGTCACCGAGCAATCGGTGAAATGCCGGTGCGTCATCGGCGGTGGTGATGATCTGGATATCGCGGATCCCCGCCATCATCAAGGTGGACAGCGGGTAATAGATCATCGGCTTGTCGTACACCGGCACCAGCTGCTTGCTCACACCCATCGTGATCGGATACAGCCGCGTCCCCGACCCCCCGGCCAGAATGATCCCCCGCATCAGCCCGCCAGATCCCCTTCGCTCAGCTCGGTGGCGGCCAGCGCCGACGCAAGATCGTCGTGCCGGAACACCGACGTGACGTGGTCGTGCACGACACGGAACGCCGCCGCCTTTCCGTCTTCTTCCTCGGCGACGACGACGCCGTCGCGGACGTACATGCGGCCGGGAACGGCCGCCGATGTCGCCAGGGAATTCGCCCACTCGCGCAGCGCGGCGTGTCCCTGTCCCGCGCCGCTCGCGTCGCCGAACTCGATGTCGTCGCTGGAAACCTGGATGAGCGTGTCGAGGTCCTGCTCGTTGAGCGCGTCATGCCAAGCGAGGACGGTCGCGATCTCCGAAGTGGTCATGGTCGTGAAAATACGCCAATCAGAACGGCGTGCGTTGCAACCATGCGTCCCACACCGCCTCGTCTCCGAAAACCTCGATGTCGAGCTCTGACGACCGGCGTCGACGCACGATCGCCAGCAGCAGGTCCCTGACCGGTCCGCGCAGCGCGACGTCCCCCTTACCGTGGTCGTGGGTCCAGGACAAACCGTCCTCGTCGTTGCCGATCGTCCACTCACCCGTCGGCCCGAGATCCGCTTCGGTGGCGTGCAGATGCAGCGTGCGCCCACGGTCGACCGGCGGTGCGTGTTTGTCGGCCTGTACCACCATGAGCTCGATCCACTCGCTGATCGCGTCGGCCGCCAGTTCGGGTGCCGGGTTGAAGTCGGCGCCCGATGCGAGCGCGGCGTCGGCGGAGTGCACGAGCACCTCGTGCAGCCGCCTGCGGATCCAGAACCCGGCGGGCCGCGGCCCGTTGAACGTCCACACGCGGGCGTCGGCGCCGACCTGCTCGACGGCGATGATCAACTGCTGTACGCCGCCGTTGAGCCAGTCGATGGCGGCGTCGGGATCGTCGGGCGGCTTGCCGTCGCGTACAGCGCGTGGGTCCAGCGGCTGGCTGCGGCGCTCGGCGACGATCTGCGCGGCCCACCGGTTTCCGCGCCCGACATGGCGGAACAACTGCTGCATTGTCCAGCCCGGACAGGTCGGAATCGGTGTCGACGGATCGGTAGCGCGAATCAGTTCGCCGAACGCTTGGGTCTGATCGAGCAGGGCGGCTCGGAAGTCCACGTCACGAACTTACAGCGGTGCGCGCCTCACCAAGCGAGATCGGGAGCGACGACCATCCGCGCAGTACGCGCGTCTCCCGACGGCTGCCCTCGCCGGCCAGTCGCGCATCCGGGAAGCGCTCGAAGAAGGTCCTCAGCCCGACCTCACCTTCGGCGCGCGCCAGCGCCGCACCGAGGCAGAAGTGCCGCCCGCCGGAGAACGACAGGTGCTTACCCGCGTTGGCGCGTTCGATGTCGAAGCGATGCGGGTCGTCGAAGACGTTGGGATCTCGATTGGCGCCGGCGAGGTACAGGATCACGCCCTCGTTGCGCTTCACCAGGGTGCCCTCGACCTCGATGTCCCTCGTCGCGATCCGGGCGCTGAGTTGCACCGGCGAATCCAGCCGCAGAACCTCCTCGACTGCCGTCGGCCACAGCTCGGGACGCTCGGCCAACGTGTCGAGATGCTCCGGGGTGTCCAGCAGCATTCGAATCCCGTTGCCCAGCAGGTTGACCGTCGTCTCGAAGCCTGCGGCGAGCACAAGGCCCGCGGTCGCGAGCAACTCCTGATGAGTCAGCGGGCCGCCTTCGGCGTCCTGGGACGCCACGATGATCTGGCTCATCAAGTCGTCGCCGGGGTTGCGACTCAGCTCGTGCAGGTGATTGGACAGCCAGTCGTTGAAGCCCCTGATACCGCGGTAGACCGTCTTGTACTGCGTCCACGTCAGACCGATGTCGAGGCTCGGCGCACCCAGTTCACCGAACTCGAGGATGCGGGGCCTCGCGTCGTCGGGCACCCCGAGGATGTCGCCGATGACCGTGACGGGAAGTTGCGAGCAGTACCGATCGACGATGTCCACGGTGCCCGCTTCGGTGAGGCCGTCCAGTAGGGCGTTCGCCGCGTCCTGTACGCGGTCGCGCAGGGCTGCAACAGCACGTGTGGTGAACACCGATGACACCAGCTTGCGATAACGCGTGTGCTGAGGCGGTTCCACCGAGAGCATCGACGGTGGCTGAATCGGATGCAGCAGATCGGATTTGGTGCGTGCTGCCACCCACTGAATCGGTTTGGGCAGAGTCGATCCCATCTGGAACACGTGGAAGTCGTCGGAGCGCAGCAGGTCGTTGACGACCTTGTGGTCGACAGTCATGAACAGGGCACGGCATCGGACTATCGGGCCGCGCGCGCGCAGTTCCTCGATGAATGCGATGGGGTCCGTCCGCACCGTGGGGTCGGCGAGCATTCGTCCCTGCGGATCGCCCCGACGAGCTACGACCGTGGCGAAGCCCCTGATCAGGCCGTGCACGGAGAGCCAGTGAATCCACTGCTTGATCCTGGTCTGAGCCATGAGCCTCCGCTCCGTCGACACCGCCCACACGGTTTACCGAATCGTGGTTCGGTTATGGATCCGGAGCCTACCGAATTATCATTCGGTATGGCAAGGAAGCGGATACCCGCCGAAGAACGCCGGGCCCGCATCCTCGACGCGGCCGTCGAGGTGTTCGCCGAGCACGGGTATACAGCCGCCAAGATGTCGGACATCGCCGCGCGGGCAGGCGTCGTCCCGTCCGTGCTCTACGACCACTTCGGCTCCAAGCGCGACCTGCACGTGACGCTCCTGCTGGCGCACGCCGAGCAGCTGCGGGAGCGGTCACTGCGTCGCCTCGAAGGCGCGACGGTCGAAGAGCTGGTGCGCGCCAGCATCGCGAACTACTTCGCGTTCGTCGAGGAGGATCCGTTCATCTGGCGCGTCTTCCATCAGGACGTACCCGCCGACCCCGAGATCGCCGAAGTGCGGCAGGAGTTGGCCGACCGCGGCACCGCCGGTATCGCCGATCTGATCCGATTCGGGGCAGGCGAGTCAAAACCGGTGAAGGGCATCACCGTTGACGAGGCGGCGTGGATCCTGGCCAGGGCCACCCAGGCGGCATGTCACGGCGTCGCCAGCTGGTGGTACGAGAATCGCGACGTGCCGCGCGAGCGGGTCGTCGAACTCGTGTTCATGCTGTTGTGGCAGGGCTTTGACGGAATGCTCAAACAAGCGACGGCGAGCTGACCACGCGCGGGTTCCTACCCAGGCAGTACACCTGCCAGCCCGCGGCGGACCACCGCTCGGCATCGAGGCAATTGCGCCCGTCCACAACAACTTTGGCGTGAACGGTGTCGGCCAGCTCGGCGGGGTCCAGTTCGACGAACTCGCGCCATTCGGTCAGCACCAGCACGGCATCGGCGCGTTCACAGGCCTCCACCACCGACGTCGAGTAGTTCAGGGTCGGGAACAAGCGCTGCGAGTTCTCGATCGCCTTGGGGTCGTACACGTTGACGGTGGCGCCGTTGAGTTGCAGCATGCCCGCGACGTTGAGTGCCGGCGAGTCACGCACGTCATCGGACTCTGGTTTGAACGCCGCACCGAGTACCGCGACGTTCGCGCCGAGAAGCGAACCGCCGCAGGCGGTCGTGGCCAGCTCCACCATCCTGGTGCGTCGGCGCATGTTGATGCTGTCCACCTCACGAAGAAACGTCAGCGCGTGATTGGCGCCGAGCTCACCGGCACGCGCCATGAACGCGCGGATGTCCTTGGGCAGGCAGCCGCCGCCGAATCCGAGGCCCGCGTTGAGGAATCGCCGCCCGATCCGGGAGTCGTGACCCAGCGCGTCGGCCAGCATTGTGACGTCGGCATCGACCGCCTCGCAAACCTCGGAAATCGCATTGATGAACGAGATCTTCGTGGCGAGAAACGCGTTGGCCGACACCTTGACGAGTTCGGCGGTTTGCAGGTCGGTGACCAGGAACGGCACGTCGTCGTGTAGCAGCGGCGCGTACAGTTGACGCACGGCGGCTTCGGCGTTCACCGAATTCTTTGGCACGCCAAGGACGATCCGGTCGGGATGCAGCGTGTCGTGTACGGCGAACCCTTCACGCAGGAATTCAGGATTCCACGCCACCTCGACGTCAATACCCGCCGGCGCCAATGCCCGCGCCCGTTCGGCGAGTTCGGCGGCGGTGCCCACCGGGACCGTGGACTTTCCGACGATGACCGCCGATCGAGCCAGGCGCGGCACGAGCGTGTCGATGACGGCGTGTACATGCCGCAGATCCGCGCCGTATTCACCCTTCTTCTGCGGAGTTCCGACGCCGAGGAAGTGGACGTCGGCGAACTCGGCCGCGGCGTCGTAATCGGTGGTGAAGCGGAGGCGACCAGCAGCGATGTTGTCGCTCAACATCTTTCGCAGGCCGGGTTCGTAGAACGGAATGTCGCCGGAGGCGAGCTTGGCGATCTTCCCGGGGTCGATGTCGACACCGATCACGTCGTGCCCGATTTCGGCCATGCCGGCGGCGTGTGTCGCTCCGAGATAGCCCGTGCCGAATACTGCGCATCGCATACCACCCTTGTATGCAGCCGCGATGAGCTAACTGCTACGCGACACTTAGCAACACACCAACGCTAGGTTACGAGTGAACGCGGCTCGTCTCAGCTGCAGAAGATCAGGAAGCAGTTGTTTCCGCCACCGCCACGGCCGGACGAACCCGATCCCGGGTATCCCGAACCCGGGTATTGAGGACCACCGCGCGAATTGGCGCCGTCCCCGGAACCGTTCCGTGACGGTGACTGCGGGTACTGCTGCTGCGGGTACTGCGGGATCTGCGGCACCTGCGGCTGCTGGGGGATCTGCGGAATCTCGGGCAGCTGCGGGGTCTCGGGCTCGTCGTCCCACGGCGGGCTCCATGGCGGAGTCCACGGCTTCGGCTGCACATACGTCGGGCGCCACGGGGGCGTCCACGGCCGGTAGTACGGCGGTGGGTTGTAGACCGGCGGCGGCGTGTAGACCGGGGCTGGCGCCGGCACGGGAACCGGAGCCGCGGGCGCCGGTGGCGGTGCCGCAGGCGGCGGTGGTGCCGCGGGTGGCGGCGCCTCGACGTACACGGTCCGCGGCGGTGCCTGCGGTACCTGCTGCGCCACGGGCACCGGAGGCTTGATGGTTTGCGCCGCTGGCGGCGGCGGGGGCGCCTCGACCGGCTTCGCCGCCGGAGGGGGCGCGGGAGCCGGTGCGGCGGGGACGACCGTGGTCGGAACCAGCGCGTTCTGCCCGGGACTCGGCCGCTGGTCGGCCGTCGGACGGATGCTCACGGCCAAGGAAATGACCAGCGCCACCACGCCGACGACGAAGATGGACGTCAGCGCGCTGCCGACCAGCAGGAACGGCTTGCGCTCGGGCTCGGCCAGCTGCATGTCGGTCTGGGGGTCATAGTCACCGAGGGCCGCCCCATCGGAGCCGACCGCCCGCAGCTGCGTCTCCGCATTGGCAAGGCCGGCGAGAACCGAGCCTGCGGTGGTGCCGTCGGGGTCCAGCGAATACGCCAGGCCGACGGTGGACGACTCCATTGCCGGAGCGTTGGCGGCGGCCAGGGCCGCACCGCGGGCGAGGGCGAGTTCGGGTTCGTCCGGCGCGCTGACCGGAAGGCTGACCAGGTGCCGGAGGTGTTCCTTGACCGAGGACACGTCGACGCCGGAGCCGACGACGAACATGCCCTGCGGTGGCGAATCCTGCGCGTCGACGGCGGCGGCCATCTCGGACAGCACTCCCATCGCGTCCTCGCTGTGCAGACTGCTGCTCAGCACCTTCACGACCGAGCCGTCGTCGGTCTGGACGACCGACAGCGTGGCGCTGTCACGGTCGATGAACAGCAGTGCAGTGGTCGCGTATCCGACCGCGCGGCCCGCCGCCTGCGCCAGTGACGCCGCGGCGTGGCTCGCGGACACCAACATCACGTCGTCCAAGCCCTTGGCGGCCAGCGCATCGCGCAGTGCCGCACCCTCGCTGTGGTCGCTCCAGGTGACGCCGATCGCCTTGAGGTGGTGACCGCCGGTTGCCGCGCTCTCCTGGGTGCCCAGCACCGCTTCGACAACCTGATCGGCCGCCGAGTTAGCCGAGCCTTCCTTAGAGGCGACGTCGAACGAGTCGTGGTCGACGGTTACTCCGTCGCCCTTTTCCCCTTCGACCAGCACCATGCGGACCGTCGTAGGTGTCGTAGACACACCCAATACGATGTCCACTTACTCCTCCAAATAAGTTTGCTAATCGGTCAAGTTCTTTGATGGACCCCGCATTCCGCACGAGCCGACCACTAGTACTTCATCGACGTGATCTGCAGGTGCGTTACATCCCAAAACGCATTTGCTGACAACAATCGAGTCGTGGCCGGATCTGTGGCAGCTCCGGCGCCCCGACGACGCCGGTACTACGACCCTACTCGGGTCAACGGCCGGATGCGCGAGGCCGTTCAAACGGTAAGAAAGATGTCCTGGGAACTGTCAGTCCGCGCTGTCGTCCGCGGTCTCGGTGCGCTGTCCTACAGCGCCAGGACCGCCGGGAGTCGGTCGACGACCGGGCTGGTGCCCGTGCACGCCCTCGGCGTATGCGGTCTCGGCGTGCTGGGTGAAGTCGACGCCCGTCGTCTCGTCCTCGGGGCTGACGCGGAACCCGAGGACGCGATCGATGATCTTGGCCAGCGCGTACGAGACGGTGAAGGCGTAGAGGGTCACCACCAGGGCCGCGAGGGCCTGCTTGCCCAGCTGGGCGAGTCCGCCACCGTAGAACAGGCCCTCGGGGCCGGCGGTCATCACCTCTGCGGCCAGGAATCCGATGAGCAGCACACCGACGAGCCCGCCGACGTAGTGCACGCCGACGACGTCGAGCGAGTCGTCGTAGCCAAACCGGAACTTCAGGCCGACTGCATACGAGCAGATGATGCCCGCCGCCAGACCCACGACGATGGCACCGAGCGTGTTGACCGTCCCGCACGACGGTGTGATCGCGACCAGGCCGGCGACCACACCCGAGGCGGCGCCGAAGGTCGTCGGCTTACCGTCGCGGAACCGCTCGACCGTGATCCAGCCGAGCATGCCGAGGCAGCCCGCGACCAACGTGTTGAGGAAGACCGCCGCCGCGGTGCCGTTGGCCGCCAGTGCCGAGCCGGCGTTGAACCCGAACCAGCCGAACCACAGCAGGCCCGCACCGAGCAGGACGAAGGGCAGATTGTGCGGGCGCATCGCGTCCTTTTTGAAGCCGATGCGGGGTCCGAGTACCAGCGCCAGCGCCAAAGCCGAAGCACCGGAGACGATTTCGACGACCAGGCCGCCGGCGTAGTCGAGAACACCGAGGTTGAAGAGCCAGCCGTCGGGACCCCAAACCCAGTGCGCCACCACGGCGTACACGGCGACGGTCCACAGCGGAACGAAGACCACCCACGCGGAGAACCGGGCACGGTCGGCGATGGCGCCGCTGACGAGTGCTGCGGTGACGATCGCAAAGGTGAGTTGGAAAGTGGCGAAAAGGAGTTCGGGCACCGACCCGCGGACGGTCGTCGGATCGATACCGAGCATGCCGAAGTGCGAGAGGTTTCCGATCAGCCCACCGCCCGCGTCCTCGGAGAACGCGACGGTGTAGCCGAGCAACAGCCAGGCGACAGTGCATGCCGGGATCGAGATGAAGCACATCATGATCATGTTGAGCACGCCGGTGGTGCGGACCATGCCGCCGTAGAAGATGGCCAGACCGGGGGTCATCAGCAGGACCATCGCGGTGGCGGCCAGCAGCCATGCGGTCGCGGCGGGATCTATCTCGGGCACGTCAGCTCCTTCGGCGAAGTTCGGAGAGAGCATTTCGGCCCTACGTTTCAGCTGCGCGGCAAAAGTGTTTCCGGCATGTTTCGTGTTTCGCCGCAGTTACCGAAAGCTCACGGCTCCGTCGTGCCCGTTTCAGCTGGACTTGATGAAGTTCTGGTACGACCGCGACGGGGTCGGGCCGCGCTGGCCCTGGTATTTCGAGCCGGCCTGCGAGCTGCCGTAGGGATGTTCGGCGGGGCTGGTCAGCCGCAGCAGGCAGAGCTGGCCGATCTTCATGCCGGTCCACAGGGTTATCGGCAGGTTCGCGACGTTGGACAGTTCCAGCGTGATGTGGCCGGTGAAGCCGGGGTCGATGAACCCGGCCGTCGAGTGTGTCAACAGCCCGAGGCGACCGAGTGAGGACTTGCCTTCCAGACGGCCGGCAAGGTCGTTGGGCAAGGAGCAGCGCTCGAGCGTCGAGCCGAGGACGAACTCGCCGGGATGCAGTACGAACGGCTCGCCCTCCTTGGGTTCGACCAGGGTGGTGAGATCGTCCTGGCGGATCGCCGGGTCGATGTGGGTGTAGCGGGTGTTGTTGAACACCCGGAACAGGTTGTCCAGTCGGACGTCGACGCTCGACGGCTGAATCAGGCTTTCCTCGAAGGGGTCGATGCCCAACCGTCCGGTGGCGATTTCGGCCCTGATGTCGCGATCGGAGAGCAGCACGCGACGAGCGTAGCCGCTCGAGTGTTAGCCTTCGTGATCACTGGTGCAGCCAGCCAAGCCGATGTAGTTCAATGGCAGAACATCAGCTTCCCAAGCTGAATACGCGGGTTCGATTCCCGTCATCGGCTCCACGAAACCCCAACTCAGTTGGCGTATCCACCGATCCCGACCATCAGACTGGGGCTGGTTTGACCGTCGCTTGACCGTGGTTTGACGACGCACCCGCTCGAAACATGTTTGCTGCCTCGGACTCAGGTTCTCCAGGTCAACGGCCCGGCAGTGCCGTAAGAGGTCTGCGCGAGGCGTATATAAAAGCGCATGGAGTACGCGCACCACGCATGGCTGGATGCAGTCGCCAAGGATGCCGCCCGCGAGTACCAGATGGTGCGCGATCGATTTAAGAGCCCTGACACCATTCAAGAGCGAGGACATAACTACGAGGCGATATTTCGTCGTATGCTCCTCGGCTGGCTCCCCCCGCAGTACGAGATCGGGACTCGGAAGTATCTAGTTCTGGAACGCTCCGTTGGCGGAGCAATTCATTCTGCGGAGACGGACCTGGTTATCTTTCATCCGTCGTATCCTCGCGATCTGCGGGAGCGGTCGGAGGTATTGCTATCGGGGGTCGTTGCAGCCTTCAGCGTCAAATCTGAGCTGAGCACAACGCTATTGGGTGATGCGATCACCAACGCACGCCTAGTACGCGCAGGCTTTGCAGAGCGGAGAGGGTCCGAAGTCGGTGAATTGCTGTCACCACTTATATACGGCGTGCTTGCGCATTCCTACAGCAAGCGCACGAGGGACCCTCGGGCCAGCGTTACCAAGAAGCTTCGCGCCGAAGCGAAGAAGCAAGCAGACCCTCGACGACAACTCGACATCGTTTGCGTCGCCGACCTCGACTGCTGGTATCGCACGATAGAAGTGTGGGCTGACGAGGTCGAGACTCGAGAGCCGTCGCCCCACGACAAATACATCGACTTCTGGCGTTCTGCGTACCAGCCACCAGAGATCGATGAGATACCGGTGGTCAACCCCAACGCCGTGGCAACTCTTATCTCCCAACTGTGGGCAAAACTCGCAACCCGCGACCCACAATTGGCATACCTGGCCCGTGGATTCGAGGTCACGAACACAGGCATGCATCCAGGCACTGGTGCCACCCGCCCGCTCGACGTGCTCGACGTCAGTGGTCCGCTGCGGGCTCGTCTGTTTGAGCAGGAGACAATCAGACGTTTCGATTGAACAGCGCTCCAACCGGCTGCAGCGTCGAAAGTCGATCGCTTGTGTGCAGGACCTTCGCTGGCTCGATAAGGGCCAGCGGAACCGAAGGTCCGTCTTTTGACCGCAAGCGCGCGATTCGCCATCAGGAACCTGAGGGGGACCCGTTTGGTGGTCCAGTCGCTATGCGGCTTGGGGTTGGTGGG
>NZ_JAMQTI010000028.1:0-92738 GCF_032883055.1 Mycobacterium sp. 29Ha | reverse complement strand
CAACAACAAACAAAAACCACCAAACACACTATTGAGTTCTCAAACAACACACCCGGTTTTCAGGCAACCCTGCCACTGTACTCCATGTGGTCAGAGAGGTCAAACCCGGTCCGCCGATCCATTTGGACTGGGGCCCTTGGCTTCTGGACAAAATAGTACGCCTTCAACGACCCAGTCCCAAACCCGGGTCTCCGAGCCCTACGCGATGCGCTCGATCTCCGCCCCGAGGCTGGTCAAATTCTCCACGAACAGCGGATAACCGCGGTCGATGTGGAACACGTCGTGGACTTCGGTGTCGCCGTCGGCGACCAGCCCGGCCAGGACCAACCCGGCGCCGGCACGGATGTCCGAGGACCACACCGGAGCACTGGACAACTGCGGAATCCCTCGTATCACTGCATGGTGACCGTCTGTACGGGCGTCGGCGCCCAGCCGGATCATTTCCTCGACAAAGCGGAACCGCGCCTCGAAGACGTTCTCGGTGATCATCGAGGTGCCATCGGCAATGGACGCCAAGCCGATGGCCATCGGCTGCAGGTCCGTCGGGAAGCCCGGGAACGGCAGCGTGGCGACGTTGACCGCCTTCGGCCGCTCGTACTGGACCACCCGGAACCCGTTGTCGTCCTGGGTGACGGTGGCGCCGGCGTCGTGAAGCTTGTGCAGCACCAACTGCAGATGCTGTGGGTCAACACCGGTGACCGAGATGTCCCCGCGGGTCATGGCGGCCGCGATACCCCACGTCGCCGCCACGATGCGGTCACCGATGACCCGGTGCTCGGTCGGATGCAGGCGGTCGACCCCCGTGATCGTCATGGTCGACGTGCCCGCCCCCGATATCTGAGCGCCCATCTGGCTGAGCATCGTGCACAGGTCGACGACGTCGGGCTCACGCGCGGCGTTGTGAATGGTCGTGACACCCTCGGCGACGACCGCCGCCATCAAGATGTTCTCGGTGGCACCCACCGACGGGAACTCCAGCTGAATCTCTGCGCCTCGCAGGTGATCCGCCTCGGCAACAACGCAACCGTGTTCGATATTGCATCGCGCACCCAGCTGACGAAGTCCGGCCTGATGCATGTCCAGCGGCCGCGATCCGATCGCATCACCGCCGGGCAGGGCGACCTTCGCACGTTTGCAGCGCCCCACCAGCGGGCCGAGCACACATACCGATGCACGGAACTGACGGACCGCGGCGAAATCCGCGTCGTACTTGGGTTCATCGGGCGAGGTGATCCGCACGACGTCGCCCTCGAGCTCGACGGTCGCGCCGAGGCCGCGCAGCACCTCGGCCATCAGCGGCACGTCCAGGATGTCGGGACAGTTCGTGATCGTGCTGGTGCCCTCTGCCAGCAGCGATGCCGCCATCAGCTTCAGAACGCTGTTCTTTGCACCCCCGACGGCAACTTCGCCTGCTAACCGGTTTCCACCGGTCACCACGAATCGCTCGCTCACGCCGGTCAGTGTAAACAGCGCCGTGGGCCGTGTCAGTTTCCCGACAGCTTTCCAGCCACCTTCTCCGGTACGGTTTCCACATGGCAGTTCATCTGACCCGTATCTATACGCGGACGGGTGACGACGGAACCACTGGACTCAGCGATTTCAGCAGGGTGTCAAAGAATGACGCCCGGCTCGCGGCCTACGCCGACTGTGACGAAACCAACGCCGCCATCGGCGTGGCGGTTGCTTTGGGAAGCCCGCGTGAGGAGATTCTCAAGGTTCTCAGGCAGATTCAGAACGACCTTTTCGACGCAGGCGCTGACCTGTCCACGCCGGTGGTCGAGAACCCCGAACATCCACCGCTGCGGATCTCCCAGAGCTATATCGACCGGCTCGAGGCGTGGTGCGACGAGTTCAACGCGGACTTACCGGCGTTGAATTCCTTTGTACTGCCTGGCGGTTCACCACTATCTGCGTTGCTGCACGTCGCTCGAACCGTGGCGCGGCGGGCCGAACGGTCGGCATGGTTTGCGGTCGAAACGCACGGGGAATCAATCAGCGTGCTGCCTGCCAAGTACCTCAACCGGCTCTCGGACCTGCTGTTCATTCTTTCCAGGGCAGCCAATCCGAACGGCGACGTACTGTGGCAACCCGGCGGTCCCGCAACAGGTTAGGACGTGCGGCGTCGCGCGCGTGGCGATGGCCTCGACTCAACCCACGACAGGAACGCCGTCAGGGCCCCGCGATCCAACGCCACCTCATAGCCGCGCCGGCGCTCGGGGCTGGTATCCCGAAGCTCGAGGACCACGATTTCGTCAGTCATGATGTCGAACTCGTCGCCTCTGGGCGCACGCCGTGACACTATCTCCAACCCTCGACGGCTCAGCGTGCGATCGGGCCACCATCGCATGCTGGACAGCCGATAGAAACCGGCTTCTCCACCGTGATACCGCATTACGCCATGCCGCCATCCGTGCCCGCCGATCGCGGGAACGTCACGCAAGATTGCGGCCGTACCGCCGACCTGCCGAAGCTTCCACAGCCGGTAGCACATCATCACGACGACCACCAGCAGCACACCAATCAGCGCGACCATGACGAACATGGACACGCTCATCGGCTGGCTAGTCGATCTGGCCTAGAGCGCGTAGACGCGCTCTGCCCCATGCTGCGGTCCGCTCATCGTCGGACTCCGAGTCCTGCTTTGCGCTGTCGCCGTTGATCTCCGACTCGAACTCGGCGTTCTCGACGAGGATCCGAACCGTCTCTTCGGTCACTGAGAGAAACCCACCGTCGACCGCGATCCGCAGATCGTCTTCGCCTTCGCGTTCGACGCGCACCATCGCGTCGTCGACGAGCTGAGCCACCAGCGGAATGTGATGCGGCAGAATGCCGATCTCTCCGGCGGTGGTGCGGGTGAAAACGAAAGTGGCCTCACCCGACCAGAGCTCGCGCTCGACGGCGACGATCTCGACGGTCATTTCGGCCATGAGCTAGTCGTCCTCGCTCTTGGAATCGTCGACCTGCGCGTCCTTCTTCTCGTCCTTCTTGTCGTCCTTCTTCGACGAGCCGCCACTGCTGCCCTTGTCGATCTTGGCGCCGAGGCTTTCCGCCTTCTTCGCCAGATCGTCCAGGCCGCCGATGAGGAAGAACGCCTGCTCCGGCAAGTGGTCGAAGTCGCCCTTTGACAGCTTGTCGAAGGCCTCGACGGTCTCCTTGAGCGGCACCGTCGAACCAGGCTGACCGGTGAACTGCTCGGCAGCCATCATGTTCTGGCTCAGGAAGCGCTCGATACGGCGTGCACGCTGCACCAGCTGCTTGTCCTCTTCGGCGAGTTCATCGATACCGAGGATGGCGATGATGTCCTGAAGATCCTTGTAGCGCTGCAGGATTCGAATGACTTCCTGTGCAACCCGGTAGTGCTCGTCACCCACGACCGCGGGGTCGAGGATCGTCGAGCTGGACGCCAGCGGGTCCACCGCCGGGAAGATGCCCTTCGAGAACACCGCACGCGAGAGCTCCGTGGTGGCATCGAGGTGCGCGAACGTGGTCGCGGGCGCCGGGTCGGTGTAGTCGTCGGCGGGCACGTACACGGCCTGCATCGAGGTGATGGACTTGCCACGGGTCGAGGTGATGCGCTCCTGCAGCTCGCCCATCTCGTCGGCCAGCGTGGGCTGGTAACCCACGGCGGAAGGCATACGGCCGAGCAGCGTGGACACCTCGGAGCCGGCCTGGGTGAACCGGAAGATGTTGTCGATGAACAGAAGCACGTCCTGGCCCTGCTCGTCACGGAAGAACTCCGCCATGGTCAGCGCCGACAACGCGACCCTCATACGGGTGCCGGGCGGCTCGTCCATCTGACCGAACACCAGCGCGGTGTCCTTGAGCACGTCGGCGTCCGCCAACTCGACCCACAGGTCGTTGCCCTCACGGGTGCGCTCACCGACACCGGCGAACACCGAGGTACCACCGAAGTTGCGGGCGATGCGGTTGATCATCTCCTGGATGAGCACCGTCTTACCCACGCCGGCACCACCGAACAGGGCGATCTTGCCGCCACGCACATAGGGGGTCAGCAGGTCGACGACCTTGAGGCCGGTCTCCAGCATCTCGGTGCGAGGCTCGAGGTCGGCGAAGGCCGGCGGCTTGCGGTGGATCGACCAGTGGTCGAAGTCCTTGCCGTAGCCGGGCTCGTCGAGGCAGTCGCCAAGTGCGTTGAACACGTGGCCCTTCACGCCGTCGCCGACGGGCACCGAGATCGACGCGCCGGTGTCGGTCACCTCGACACCACGCACCAGGCCGTCGGTCGGCTGCATCGAGATGGCGCGCACGAGGTTGTCCCCCAGGTGCTGTGCGACCTCCAGCGTCAGCGTCTTCGCCATCTCCTTGTAGGTGATCTCGGCGTGCAACGCATTGAACAACTGGGGCACCGAGCCGCGCGGGAACTCCACGTCGACAACCGGACCCGTGATGCGGACTACTCGGCCTGCGGTCTTTTCTGCGGTAGCAGTCATATCTCTCTTCGCTTCCTGGAAGGGGCTTTGCTCGTCAAGTTATTTCGCGTCGGCCAGCGCGTTGGCGCCGCCGACGATCTCGCTGATTTCCTGGGTGATCTGCGCCTGACGTTCGCGGTTGGCCATCAAGGTCAGATCCTTGATCAGATCGTCGGCGTTATCGGTGGCGGACTTCATCGCGCGGCGTCGGGACGCCGATTCCGAAGCCGCGGCCTCCAACAGTGCGGCGTAGACACGGGTGGCGACATAGCGCGGCAGCAGAGCGTCGAACAACGTCTCGGGGTCCGGCTCGAACGAAAACAGCGTGTGTGGACCGTCTTCCGGCGTCTCGTCCTCGACGTATTCGACGACCATCGGCGCGATGCGTCGCGCTGCCGCACTCTGCGAGAGCATCGACTTGAACTCGGTGAACACGATGTGTAGTTCGTCGACGCCGAGGATGCCGTCCTCGCCGGGATCCTCACCCTCGTCGTCGGCACCGGACATGAACGCCGTCACCAGGGTGTCGGCGATCTCACGCGCTTGCTCGTAGGTGGGCCGCTCGGAGAAGCCGGTCCAGGACTCGGTCACCTCACGCTGGCGGAAGCTGAAGTAGCCCAACGCCTTCCGGCCGACCGTGTAGAGCACCGGCGTCTTGCCCTCTTCGCGCAGCAGCGAGAACAGTTCCTCGGACTGGCGCAGCACGTTGGCGTTGTAGGCACCGCACAGACCGCGGTCCGACGACACCACCAGCACACCGGCTCGCTTCGGGTTCTCCCGCTGGACCAGCAGCGGGTGGTCCAGCGCGCTGGCACTGGCGAGTTCGGTGAGCATGCTGGTGATCTCGGTCGAGAAGGGCCGGGCGGCCTCGACTCGGGCCTGCGCCTTGGCGATCCGCGACGTGGCGATCAGTTCCTGGGCCTTGGTGATCTTCTTGATCGACCCGGCGGAACGGATGCGCCCACGTAGCTCGCGCAGTGTTGCAGCCATCTAGCTTCTCCAGACCCTTTCTCGGCCTTTTCCGTCTCTACTTCTTACCGGCCTTGCGGACCTTGACGGATTCCTTCTCGACGTCTTCTTCGTCCATGGCCTCGGCGTCGGCCTCGTTCACCACGACCGAACTGCCATCGCTGGCTGAGAAGCCCTTCTTGAACTCGTTGATGACGTCCGACAGCTTCTCCTCGTCCTCCTCGGAGAGCTTCTTGGTCTCCCGGATCCCCTTGAGGATGTCGTCGTGGGAGGCCTTGACGTGCTCGAGCACCTCCTGCTCGAAACGCGCAACGTCTTCGATCGGAACCGAATCCAGGTGACCACCGGTGCCGAGGAAGATCGACACCACCTGGTTCTCGACGGGGTAAGGCGTGTACTGCGGCTGTTTGAGCAGCTCCACGAGCCTGGCGCCGCGGTCAAGCTGCGCCTTCGAGGCCGCGTCCAGATCGGAGGCGAAGGCGGCGAATGATTCGAGTTCGCGATACTGCGACAGCTCGAGACGCAGCGAGCCCGCGACCTCTTTCATGGCCTTGATCTGAGCGGCGCCGCCGACTCGGGACACCGAGACACCGACGTTGATGGCCGGACGCACGCCCTGGTTGAACAGGTCGGACTCCAGGAAGCACTGGCCGTCGGTGATCGAGATGACGTTGGTCGGGATGAAGGCCGAGATGTCGTTGGCCTTCGTCTCGATGATCGGAAGTCCGGTCATCGAGCCGCCGCCCAGCTCATCGGACAGCTTCGCGCAACGCTCCAGGAGCCGCGAATGCAGGTAGAACACGTCGCCGGGGAAGGCCTCGCGACCCGGCGGGCGGCGCAGCAGCAGCGAGATCGCGCGGTAGGCGTCGGCCTGCTTGGACAGATCGTCGAACACGATCAGCACGTGCTTGCCGTCGTACATCCAGTGCTGGCCGATGGCCGAACCCGTGTAGGGCGCAAGCCATTTGAAGCCCGCCGCGTCCGAAGCGGGCGCCGCGACGATGGTGGTGTACTCCATCGCGCCACCGTCTTCGAGGGCGCGCTTCACGCTGGCGATCGTGGTGCCCTTCTGGCCGATCGCGACGTAGACGCAGCGCACCTGCTGCGCGGGGTCACCGGTCTCCCATGCCTCACGCTGGTTGAGGATGGTGTCGACGCAGACGGCGGTCTTGCCGGTCTTGCGGTCGCCGATGATCAGCTGACGCTGGCCGCGCCCGATCGGCGTCATGGCGTCGATGGCCTTGATGCCGGTCTGCAGCGGCTCCGAGACGCCCTGGCGCTGAACCACCGACGGCGCCTGCAGCTCGAGCGCGCGACGGGTGTCGGACTCGATGTCGCCCTGTCCGTCGATCGGCTCTCCGAGGGGGTTGATGACGCGCCCGAGGAAGGCGTCACCCACCGGCACCGAGAGAACGTCGCCGGTGCGCTTGACCTGCTGACCCTCTTCGATCTTCTCGAAGTCGCCGAGGATCACGGCACCGACGCTGTGCTCGTCGAGGTTCAGGGCCACCCCGAGCACGCCGCCGGGGAACTCGAGAAGCTCCTGCGTCATGACGGAGGGCAGACCCTCGACGTGGGCGATACCGTCACCTGCATCGATGACGGTGCCGATCTCTTCCCGCTCGGTGTCGGCGGAAAACGAGGATACGTAATCCTCGATGGCGCCTTCGATGTCAGCAGCGGAGATGGTCAACTCTGCCATGGTTTTTCGTCTTCCTGCCTAGCGTTAACGGGTGGTCTGGTGGTGTTCGGTCAATCCGGCAGCTGGTTCTCGGCGGCCGCCAGGCGAGATGCGATCGAGCCGTCGATCACCTCATCGCCGACGGTGATCGAGAGTCCGCCGAGCACATCTGGATCGACGTGTAACTGCACGGCCACGGGGTGCCCGTAGATCCGGGTGAGCACCTCGGTCAGCCGGTTGTGCTGTGCATCGGTGAGTTCGGCCGCCGCTGTCACGTGGGCGACGATCTCGCCTCGCCGCGCAACAGCCAGTTCGGCCAGGTCGATGACGGCCTCGTCGGCGCGTTCGCCGCGCAACAGCGTCACAGTCTGCGCAAGCAGCGCCTTGGCTGTCTCGTTGACGTCGCCGCCTCCGAGCACCTTGTCCAGCAGGGCGACTCGGCCGTCAACGGGCGCCGTGTAGTCACTCAGGACAGCCGTGAGATGCGGCTCGGCGTCGAGTACTCGGCCGAACCGGAAGAGCTGATCCTCCACGGCGTCGACTTCGTCGTTGACCTCTGCGAGTTTCAGCAGCGCCAACCGTGCGATGTGCTCGATACCGCCCAGCAGGTCAGCGTCGGTCGACCACCGCTGCGAAACCGCGGTGCGCAGGAGTTCCAGGGTATGGGTGTCCAGCTTGTCAGAAAGCAGGCTGTCGACGAGACGGACCTTGGCGTCAGGGTTGTCGCTGGGCTCCGCGAGATGCCGGTTCAGAATCGGCTCGGTCAGGAGGAGCGTGACCACCGAAGCCAATTCGTCGGCCAACGTCTTCAGCCCCGGTTCGCGCAACCGGCCCGCCACGTTGTCGAATGCCTCCGACAACGCCGCCATCGCCTGCCGGCTGGCCGAACGCAACCTGGCCGACGCCCCGGTCTCGATCGCCGCGGTGGACGACGACATGCCGTCGAGTTCGTCGAGAAAACGGTCGACGGTCGCGGCCTGGGCGGCCGGATCAGCGACGTGCTCACGCACCAGATCGGCAGCCTTTTGCACCGCGCCCTCGCCGAGGCCGTTGCGAAGCTGTCGGATGACCTGCTGACGTAGCAGCTGAATCTGCTGAGCGCCCTGAACCTTGATCCGCTCGGCGTCGGCGCCCGCCTGCTCCTGCAACTGCGCCGCGAGTCGTTCGGAGTCCTGTCGCGCTTCCTCGGTCACCTTCTCCGACTGAGCCTTGGCATCTTCAAGTGCCCTGGCGTGCATCGCGTCGGCGTCTTCGAGTTTCTTCGCCGCCTCGGCGCTCTCCTCGAGAGCGGCGCGGATCGCGTCCTGCTGCTTGTGCATCATGTCGCGCACGAGCGGGACGACCCACTTCATCAGAATGAAGACGATGACCGCGAAGCCGATCAGCTGGCCGATGAATGTCGACATTTACTGGCTCCCACCTGGTTTCACGTCGACGCCCAGAATCTTGCTGGCAAGCGTGGCCGACAGGCCATCGACCGACGAGTAAAGCTCCGTCTGCGTTGCCGCACCCTGCTGGGACAGCGTCTGCTCGGCGTCTCGCAGGGTGTCCGCGACCTCGCCGCTCGCCTCGGCACGCTTCTCGTCGATGACCTTCCGGCCGGCCGAACGAGCCTCGTCGCGGATGGCCGACGCCTCACTGCGCGCGCCGGCCATCTTTTCGTCGTAGTCGGCCTGTGCGGCCGCGAGCTGCTCAGCCGACTTGCGGTTGTCGGCCGCCGTCTTCGCCAGCATGGCTTCCCGTGCGGCGAGCACCTTGCCGACCGGCGGCACCACCCATTTCCAGATCACCGCGAGCGTGATCAGGAAGATGAGCAGCACGGCAAAGAAGGTTCCGTTGGGGACCAGAAAGTTGCTCTGTCCCCCGCCTTCTTCCGCGGCGAGGATCGTCGTGGTCAGTTCGGTCATGCTGTCGAACTACGACGCACCCGGCGTGGCGAAGACGAACAGCGCCATGAAGGCCAGGTTGATGAAGTAGGCCGCCTCGACCAGACCGACGGTGATGAAGAACGGTGTGAACAGCCGGCCCTGTGCCTCGGGCTGACGGGCGATGCCGGCGATCAACGCGTTACCCGCGATGCCGTCACCGATACCGGCACCGATGGCGCCGCCACCCATGATCAATCCACCGCCGATCAGAGCGCCAGCGGTGATGAGGGCGTTTGGATCCATTTCCTTTATCCTCCTTGATAACTGGCGGCCTCCGCCAGAGTTCGTGGTCGTTGGTGCTACAAGATTCAGTTGTTTCGGACTACCGCTCAGTGATGCTCGTCGTCGAGCTCCATCGATTGGCTGAAGTACAGGATCGTCAGCAGCGAGAAGATGAACGCCTGGATGAGGCCGACGAAGAGGTCGAAGGTCTTCCAGATCGCGTTGGGCGCCCACTGGATGTACCACGGGAACATTGCGATCAGCGCCACCAGGATGCCGCCGGCGAAGATGTTGCCGAAAAGTCGCAGTGCCAACGAGATCGGCTTTGCGAGCTCCTCGACGATGTTGATGGGCGCCAGCAGCGCCACGTGACCCTTGATCACCTTGATCGGGTGACCGAGGGGGCCGCGGCGCCAGAACCCGGCCGCGTGATAGCAGACGAACACGAACAGGGCGAGCGCGAGCACGAAGTTGATGTCTGAGGCGGGCGGCTTGTAGAGCTCGGCCGCAGCGCCGTCGGCTCCGCCGTACTGCAACGGCAGCACCGCCAGCCAGTTGGAGATGAGGATGAAGACGAAGATCGCGATGGACAGCGGCAGGACAAAGGGCGCCACCTTCATGCCGATGGCGCTCTCGATCTGATTGCGCATCTGGATGGTCAGCGCCTCCCAGAACAGCTGCACGCCACCGGGAACGCCGGTCGACGTGACCTTGGCGCGAAGCACGAATGCAAGGGCGATGACAATCAGCGCGGTGATACCGGTCGCCATGATGGTGTCGCCGTTGAACGTCATGCCGAACAGCTCGAACACCATCGTGTGATGGCCGACGTGAATAGCGGCGCCACCGCCGCCCTCCTCGGCCGCGAGAATGATCTCCGACGTCCCTGTCGTAGCCCAGTTCATGAAAGCCTGCTCAACCCTTCGAATCCGTGTCCACGTAATCCAAACCGTCGCTTCGGATCTTCTTCATCACCGGGATGCTGGTGCTCATCACCAGGAGCGCCTGGAAGATCGCAAGTCCGAACACCACCCCGAGCCCGCCGTTGGTTCTGAAGACGAAGGCGATGGTGAGCGCGATCGCGGTGATCACAAGCAACCTCGCCGCCGAGTTCAGCGCCATCTTCTTCTTCAGCGGGTGTTCCTCAGCGGTGATCGACTCGACCGCCCGCTTCACCAGGAGGGCGTTGAGCAAACCGAGACCCAGTCCGACACCGAAGAAAACACCGAAGAACGGATGGCCGGTGAACCAGGCCGCGGCGACGGCGATGGCGGTGAGCGCCACGCAGACGATGAGCAGCCGCAATGGCCGGAATGCAACCGACGGAAACACCAACGGCGCGTCATGCCCTGGCGTCGTCACTGCTTCACCTCAATCCCGCGGTCAGAGGAAGTTGCCGAATGGTTCCTGTGAGTGGCGCCCCGAGCGTATCGGAGTGCATTGGGCTCACTGGAATCACCCTGGGGTCGCTCCCTTTGTCGGTCGTTGTTCCGCGCTAATCGGTGGCTCACCGATGGCCCGGAGGCCGGCAACCCGCGAGGTTTTTTCGGGTTCTGACTGCACCCTAACACATGGTGAGAGCCATAAAAGACGTCTACTACCTTTTGTCGTACATTTCGTCTGGCTGACCGTCTCGGCGGCGCAACAGCGGGATGAGAGTCACCACGATCGCGACCAGAATCGCCGCCAGCATGACGGCGCCGGTGTAACGCGGATCGAAGAAAATCGTGCTCGCGGCGCCGACCGCGATGATGCCCACCCACAAGTAGATCAGCAACACCACCCGCCGGTGCGAATGACCGATGTGAAGCAGCCTGTGGTGCAGGTGCATCTTGTCCGGGCTGAAGGGGCTGCGACCCGCGCGGGTGCGCCGGACGATCGCCAACAGCATGTCCAGTGCGGGCACGAACAGCACGGCGACCACCAACAGGAACGGCGACAGCAAGGCGAACACGTCGCGGGCGCCGTATGCGGTCTGCGATATCGGGCCCGCGGCCGTGGTCGAGGCCGCGGCCAGCATCAGGCCGATCAGCATCGAGCCCGAGTCGCCCATGAAGATCTTGGCGGGATGGAAGTTGTGCGGCAGGAACCCCAGGCATGCTCCGGCGAGCACCACCGAGATCACGGCAGGCGGATAGAACAGGACATCGCCGCCGTGATCGCGCAGCAGCCCGATCGAGAAGATGCAGATGGCCGATGCGGTGATCAGCCCAAGGCCTGCGGCGAGGCCGTCCAGCCCGTCGACGAAGTTCATGGCGTTGACGATCGCGACGGTCAGCGCCAGCGTCAGCAGGATCGACGACACCTGGTCGAGCACGATGGTGCCGACACCGGGGATGTAGAGCACGCTCCACGCGACGCCCATCGTGACAAGCACACTGGCCGCGGTGATCTGGCCGGCGAACTTCGTCAGTGCATCCAATCCCCATCTGTCGTCGATCAGACCGATCGCCATGATGAGCCCGCCCGCGACCACGACCGCGGGCATTCCCGACGAGTACACGAACCCACGGGTGAGCGCCGGAAGCTGCGACGCCAGCAGGACGGCGCAGACCACGCCGACATACATCGCCAGCCCGCCCATCCGCGGCGTCGGCTGCAGATGAACGTCCCGTTCGCGCGGATAGGCCACTGCGCCGAGTCGGCGGGCGATGATGCGCACCCATCCCGTAGCGAAGTAGGTGATGATCGCTGCGGTGAGTCCGACCAGCGCGAGCTCGCGAAGCGGGACGCCTGCACCGCGATCACTGAGCGCCAGCAGACTGTCTGCCGCGTAGACCACCGATGAACCGTATGCCATGTTCTCTCAGGTCGCCCCAGATCAGTCCGTCAACGTCGCCGCGTCAACGCCGAGCACCTTCGCCACCGCATCGACGGTGACCGGCCCCTGGCGTAGCACCCGGGGATGTGCACCGGTCAGGTCCACGATCGTCGACGCCGCCTGCTGCTGCGACGGTCCGGCGTCGAGGTAGACCTCGACGAGGTCGCCGAGTTGGTCGCGCGCGTCTTTCGCGGTGACGGCGGCGGGCCGACCCGAGATGTTCGCGCTCGACACCGCCATCGGCCCGACTTCGCGCAGCAGCTCGATGGCCACGGGGTGCAGCGGCATGCGCACCATGACGGTGCCGTGTGCGTCGCCTAGGTCCCATTGCAGCGACGGCGCCTGCCGCACCACGAGACTGAGGGCACCCGGCCAGAAGGCGCGGATGAGTTCGCGGGCGGTGTTCGGGACGGAGTACACCAGCCCTTCGATCGTGTGCCAGGACCCGACGAGCACCGGAACCGGCATGTCTCGACCGCGACCCTTGGCCGACAGCAGAGCCGAAACGGCCTCGCTGTCGAAGGCGTCGGCGCCGATGCCGTAAACCGTGTCGGTCGGCATCACCACCAGACTGCCGCCCTTGACCGCGCTGACGGCCGAGGCGATACCGATCGCCCGCGTCTGCTCATCGAGGCAGTCGAACATCTCCGTCATGAAGTCCAGTTTCTCACCGGTTCCGGACCGCAGTGACGAAGCGGGGCCGACCCGTCAGGTCGAAGCGACTGGTGATGTCGTCGAATCGCCCTGTCCGGGCGAACGCTTCGACCGTCTGCGCGGCAGTGGTGTCGTCGTGCTCGACGGCGCAGAGCCCGCCGGCGCGCAGCCATCGGCCGGCGAGGTCGGCGATGGCTTCGATGACACCCATCCCGTCCGGCCCGCCGAACAGCGCGTGCGGTGGATCATGTTCGGCGACTTCGGGTTCCAGATTCGCACCGTCGGGAATGTAGGGCGGGTTGGCGACGAGCAGATCCACTGAGTCGTCGAGTTCGGGAAGCAGGCCCGGTTCGGTGACGTCGGAGCGCAGCAGTTCGACGCCGGCGCCTGCGAGATTGCGCGCCGCGTACTCGAGTGCGCTCTGCGAGTCGTCGACGGCGACAATGCGGGCGGCGGGCCAGAACTTCGAAAGGGCCAACGCCAGCGCGCCGCTACCGGTGCACAGATCGACGATCGCCGGGTTCGGCGACAGCTGTTGTGCAACAGACCATTCCAGCATCGCTTCGGTTTCTGGCCGCGGTACGAACACACCGGGACCGACCTGGACGGTGACCGGACCGAACGCTGCGGTTCCGACGATGTGCTGAAGCGGCTTGCGGCTGACGCGCTCGGCGACGAGTCGGTCATAGGTTTCGTAGAAGTCCGATTCGGGGGCGAAGAATGCCAACCGTCCGCGCTCCACACCGGCGGCGAATGCGGCAAGCAGTTCCGCGTCAGCCCGTGGCGATCCGACTCCCGCCCGCGCCAGTGCCGCCTCGGCGGCATCGATCGCCTGGCGGATGTTGGCGCAGGCTGGCACCCGGCCGGGCCGGGTCATGCTTGCTGAAGCCGGGACTGCTTGTCGGCGGTGGCCAGCGCGTCGAACAGGGCATCGAGGTCGCCGTCGAGGACCTGATCGAGGTTGTGCGCCTTGAAGTTGATCCGGTGATCGGCAATCCGGTTCTCGGGGTAGTTGTAGGTGCGGATCCGCTCGCTGCGGTCGACGGTGCGGATCTGGCTGGCCCGGTCCGCCGACGCGTCGGCCTGCGCCTGCTCCTCAGCGAGTGCCTGCAACCGGGCGGCAAGCACCTGCAGCGCGCGTGCCTTGTTCTGCAGCTGGCTGCGCTCGTTCTGGCACGTGACGACGATGCCGGTGGGCAGGTGCGTGATGCGCACGGCCGAGTCGGTCGTATTGACGCCCTGGCCGCCCTTACCCGAGGACCGGTACACGTCGATGCGCAGATCCGATTCGTCGATCTGGACTTCCTCGACCTCTTCGGGTTCGGGGTAGACGAGCACGCCCGCGGCCGACGTGTGCACGCGGCCCTGCGACTCGGTCACCGGCACCCGCTGCACACGGTGCACGCCGCCCTCGAACTTGAGGCGCGACCACACCCCGTCGGCCGTATCGCCCTTGCTCCTGATCGACAGCGTCGCGTCCTTGTAGCCACCCAGGTCGGAGGTGGTCTCGTCGAGCATGGTGACGGACCAGCCGTGCCGCTCAGCGTAGCGGGTGTACATACGCGCCAGGTCGGCGGCGAACAGTGCCGACTCCTCGCCTCCCTCACCGGACTTCACCTCGAGAACGATGTCGTCGGCGTCGTGCGGGTCGCGGGGTGAGAGTTGATCGGTCAGCTGGGTGTCGAGTTGCTCGACGGTGGCCTCCAGTTCGGGCACCTCGGCGGCGAACGACTCGTCGTCGGCGGCCAGTTCCCGTGCAGCGTCGAGATCGCCGCGGGCAGCCTCGAGCTTGCGGTAGGTAGCGACGATCGGCGAAACCTGGGCGAACCGGCGGCCGACCTTCCGCGCGGCAGACGCATCCGCATGCAGGTTGGGATCGGAGAGCTGGCGCTCGAGGTCGGCGTGCTCGGCGAGCAATGCCTCGATCACGGGTGCCGTGTCGGCCATGTCGTCCTCCTTACCTGCAGTGCACTCCCTCGGTTCTTGCGCCAAACGCAAACCGACGCCCGGGCTGCGCTCGTGCGCAGCATCGGGCGTCGGGAAGACAGCTAGTTGTCTGTGCTTGTTTCGGCCGACTTGTCGCCCGCGCCCTTGTTTGATCCCGTCGCTGCGCTCGCCCCGGCTCGCTTGCCGTAGCGCTTCTCGAAGCGGGCCACACGGCCGCCGCTGTCGAGGATCTTCTGCTTGCCGGTGTAGAAGGGGTGGCACTGCGAGCAGACCTCGACGTGGATCTGGCCGCCCTTCTTAGTGCTGCGGGTGGTGAACGTGTTACCGCAGCCGCAGATCACCGTGGTGTCGGCGTAGTCAGGATGAATGCCTGATTTCATGGTTTCCTCTTCAATCGTGGGCCCCGGGTCGCCCCTCCGTTGACCAGGAGGTATCGGCGTGAACCGGAACCGAGGGTGTCGGCGCCATTATGCCAGGTCAACCGCCAACGGCCTAAACGCATGCGACGGGGTCGCTATTCCTCGGCCCGCTCTGGCGTGACCTCTGCGGCTGAACAGATCTGAGAGTCTGTCTACCGTGCCACAATGCCCAGGTGACAACCGGCACTGCGACCAAGAACGTTCGCGACCGACTGACCGACGCGGCGGAGATCTGCATGCGTGCGAAAGGGATCCGCGCGACCACGGTGTCCGAGGTGGCCGAGGTCGCCGGCGTATCCCGCGGCTGGTTGTACCGCCACTTCCCGGACAAGGTCACGCTGCTCGGCGCGGCGATCGTGCGGTTGAACGAAGCGTATTGGTCTGACGCGCACGCGATGCTGGAGCAGGTCGAGGGTCTGGACCGCCAGATGGCGCTGGGCATCAGGCACGCCCGCACCGCGTACGACGATCCGGGTGCGCTGCTGATGAAGCTGCGTATGGAGGAGCCCGAGGAATTCGCCGCTTGCGCGGGGGCAGGTGTCCAGGGACTGGTGCCCGACCTGGCGGATTTCTGGTCGCGCTACCTCGTCGCCGCCCGTGATCGTGGCGAGATCCATCCCGACATCGACATTGCCGAAGCATCGGAATGGGTGGCGCGCGTGATGATTTCGCTCGCGACCGTGCCGGGCGACACCTTCGATCCGGAGAACGCCGACGCGGTACTCATCCACGTGCGCCGCTACGTGATGCCCGGCCTGAAAGCCGACCCCGCCGTGTGATTTCGGCGCGCATACGTACCCCAACGGGCGGTACGCGCGCCGAATTCGCTACTAGTCGTTGTCCCCGGAGCCCGGAGCCGTCTTGGAGACCTGAACCAGGAACTCGTAGTTGTTCTTGGTCTTGCGCAGCTGGCTCATCAGCAAGTCGATGGCCTGGTGCGGGTCGAGGCCCGAGAGCACGCGGCGCAGCTTGTGCACGATCGCGAACTCGTCAGCCGAGAGCAGCAGCTCGTCCTTACGGGTGCCCGACGGGTTGACGTCGACTGCCGGGAACACGCGTCGCTCGGCGATCTTGCGGTCCAGCTTGAGCTCGGCGTTTCCGGTGCCCTTGAATTCCTCGAAGATCACGGTGTCACCGGTCGAACCGGTCTCCACCATGGCGGTGGCGATGATCGTCAGAGAACCACCGAATTCGATGTTGCGGGCCGCGCCGAGGAACCGCTTGGGCGGATACAGCGCGGTCGAGTCGACACCACCGGACAGGATCCGGCCCGAGGCCGGCGACGCGTTGTTGTAGGCGCGGCCCAGTCGGGTGATCGAGTCGAGCAGCACGACGACATCCTTGCCCTGCTCGACGAGTCGCTTGGCGCGCTCGATGGCGAGCTCGGCAGCCTGAGTGTGGTCTGACGGCGGGCGGTCGAAGGTCGAGGCGATGACCTCACCCTTGACCGAACGCTGCATGTCGGTGACCTCTTCCGGACGCTCGTCGACGAGCACGACCATCAGGTGGCATTCCGGATTGTTCTTGGTGATCGCGTTCGCGATGTCCTGCATGATCGTGGTCTTACCGGCCTTGGGCGGAGACACGATCAGAGCACGCTGCCCCTTGCCGATCGGCATGATCAGGTCGATCAGACGGGTCGTCAGCTTCTCCGATGTCGTCTCCAGGCGCAGCCGCTGGTTCGGGTACAGCGGGGTCAGCTTGGTGAACTCGTCGCGATTCTTGGCGTCCTCAACGGGTCCACCGTTGACCGTGTCCAACCGCACGAGCGGATTGAACTTCTGCCGCGGATTCTGACCGCCACCTTCGCCCTCCTTGGGGACGCGGACGGCGCCGGTCACCGCGTCGCCGCGGCGCAGACCGTTCTTGCGAACCATGTTCATGGACACGTACACGTCGTTGGGGCCGGCCAGGTAGCCCGAGGTGCGGACGAACGCGTAGTTGTCGAGCACGTCGAGGATGCCGGCAACCGGTTGTACGACATCGTCCTCGCGCAACTCGGTGTCGCGGTCTCCCCCGCCGCCACCTTCACCGCCACGCTCACGGCGCCTGCGGTCACGGAACCGGCGACCCCGGCGACCCCCGCGGCCCTCGCCGTCGTCGTCATTGTTCTGGTTGTTCTGATTGTTCTGGTTGTTGCGGTTCTGCTGGCCGCCCTGCTGGTCGCCGCCATCGGACTTGTCGCCGTCAGACCTACCGCTGTCGGACTTGTCGCTTTCGGACTTGTCGCGCTGTTTGGCGGGCTGCTCGTCGGCATCGGGCTTCGCATCCTGACGGCCCTGTGCGGACTGGTCGGAGCCGCTGGGGGCACCCGATCCGCGGGAGGCCCCGCGACGCTCACGGCGTGGGCGCTGTTGCTCGGTTTGCTCGCCGGACTCCGTCGTCGTCTCAGAAGCGGTCGCCGACTCGGCGGCGGGCTCTGCCGGGGCGGCGTCGGCGGCCTTGGGGGTCGTGCCGTTGGATTCGCCGCGACGCTCACGGATGGCGGCGACCAAGTCGCTCTTGCGCATTCCGGAGGCGCCCTCGACGCCGATCTGCTTGGCCAGTGCCCGCAGTTCGGGCAGCACCATCGTCGATAGTGAGCCTGCACGGTTGCCGGACGCTACGTCTTTTTCTTGGCTGGCGGTCGGTGCGGTTTCCGCGGTGGGCGTGCTGTTGGACGCTTCCTCGGCCGCGGGAGTCGAGATGTCTGAATTCACGGGGCTCGGCAGCTGGTCGTTATCGCTGTTACCGCCAGCCGTGATCAGGTCCGTTTCGGTCACGGATTTCCTTTCTTTCCCTCGCTGATCAAGTCATGCGGGGGTTCGTGCGATCAGCTAATCCGCTGAACGCGGGGGTCCCACCATTGCCTCTGCGACGGTGATCGCCGGGATTCGCCGCAAAACGGCGAACCGTCAGTCCACGAGATGAGCACTTGAAAGAAGAGTGGTCGTCCTAGTGTCGACGCAGGCAGAGACGCTGCAATTGCTGGACGAGAGCGAGAATAACCCGCTTCCGTGCTGGAAGCAAGAAAGACACTGGTTCGGATGTGACTCCTGTTGTCGGTGCGACCCAGCACAGATCAAGTCCGGGCAACGACGCCCGATGTCCATCGCACGCCCTCGCCGACCCTCATCTCACTGACGGTGAACCCGTTTGCGATGCCATACTCAACGGCTTTCGCCGGCAACTCCGATTGCGTACTCAATGCGATAACCGCAGGTCCGGCTCCGGACAGAGCCGCTGAAACGTCACAACGCCGGAGAATCCGCAGGTATTCCGCGGACCGGGGGATGGCGGCGGCTCGCTGCGGCTGGTGCAAGACGTCTTCGGTGGCCTCCATCAACAGGTCGGGGCGCTGCGTCAGCGCCACCACCAGCAATGCGGCGCGGCTCAGATTGAACCGGGCATCGGTGTGGCTGACGTGCTCCGGGAGCAGGACCCGCGTCTCGGCCGTCGAGGAGCGCTCTTCGGGGATCGCGGGAAACAGATGGATGTCCGGATGCAGCTGGATCGGCACCGCCGAGTAGCGCGGCAACACGCCTTCGTGTTCGGTCCACGACACCACTGCCCCACCGAGCACCGCCGCGGACGCGTTGTCGGGATGACCCTCGAACTCACTCGCCAGCTGGATCAACTCGGCGTCGCTCAGCGGCTCCGAACCCACCTGCGTCACAAGGCCGTTGACGACGGCAAGGCCGCCGACGACGGCCGCGGCCGACGAGCCGAGACCTCGGGAATGCGGAATGCCGTTGCGGCAGATGACCTTAAGACCGGCGACCTGAAGCCCTGTGTTCTGCAGCCCGTGCTCGATCGCGCGCACGACCAGATGCGACGAGTCCAGCGGGACCTGCCCTGCGCCCTCGCCCTCGACTTCGACCACGAGGCCGGATTCGGTGACTTCGACGACGATCTCGTCGTACAGGCTCAACGCCAGGCCGAGGCTGTCAAAGCCCGGACCCAAGTTGGCGCTCGAGGCCGCAACGACGGCGGTGGCCGTCAGACCGACGGGCAGAGTCTGCGTCACAAGGGCACCTGCTAGACCAGGCCCAGCATCTCGGCCACGGCTGACGGGTCGACTGGTAGCGGGGTCACGACCGGCATGCCTTTGAGCGCCGTGTCGGGATCCTTGAGCCCATTTCCGGTGACCGTGCACACCACCATCGAGCCTTTGGCGACCCAGCCGTCCTCGATCGACTTGAGCAGCCCGGCGATGCTCGCGGCCGAGGCGGGCTCGACGAACACGCCCTCGGTGCGGGCCACCAGGTGATAGGCGGCGAGGATCTCCTCGTCGGTGGCGGCGACGAATCGACCGTCGGACTGCTCCCGGGCCTCGACGGCCGTCGCCCATGACGCGGGTGAGCCGATCCGGATCGCCGTGGCGATCGTCTCAGGATTGGTCACCGGCTCACCTAGCACCAGGGGTGCGGCGCCCGCGGCCTGCGTGCCCAACATGCGTGGCAGTCGGTCGGAAATCCCGTCGCGGTGGTATTCCTGGTAACCCTTCCAGTACGCGGTGATGTTCCCCGCGTTGCCCACGGGCAGAGAATGCACGTCCGGTGCGACGCCGAGCGCGTCGATGATCTCGAATGCGGCGGTCTTCTGTCCCTCGATGCGGAACGGGTTGACCGAGTTGACGAGCGACACCGTCGGATAGTCGTTGGTCAGCTTGCGCGCCAACTCGAGACAATCGTCGAAGTTGCCGTCGATCTGGATGATCTTCGCGCCGTGCATGACGGCCTGGGCGAGCTTGCCCATCGCGATCTTGCCCTGGGGAATCAGCACGGCGCAGGTGATACCCGCCCTGGCCGCGTAGGCAGCCGCCGACGCGGAGGTGTTGCCGGTGGACGCGCACAGCACCGCCTGCTGGCCGCGAGCGACGGCCTCGGTGACGGCCATCGTCATACCCCGGTCCTTGAAGGAACCCGTCGGGTTGAGGCCCTCGACCTTCAAATGCACGGTGCAGCCGGTCAATTCGGACAGTCGAGGCGTGGGCAGCAGCGGCGTACCGCCCTCGTGCAATGTGATCGGTGTCCAGTTGTCCTCGACCGGAAGGCGATCTCGATACGCGGCAATCAACCCGGGCCAGGGTTGATGAACGGCCTTTGGCGGGACTGTGCTCACTGCTCGTCGCGCAAGCGGATCATCGCTCATTCGCTGGTTCCTTCCAGTCGAAGCACGCTGTTGATGCCCTCCACGACATCGAGGTCGGCCAGCGCCTCGACGGTTTCGGAAAGTGCGGCGTCGGTCGCCTGGTGGGTGACGACGACGATGCGCGCGCCGCACCGTTGGCCTTCTGGGTCGACCATGCCCTCCTGGCGCACTTCGGCGATGCTGACCTCACGCTTACCGAATTCGGCTGCCACAGCTGACAACACACCGGGACGGTCGGCGACGTTCATGCTCACGTAGTACCGGGTGGGGATGAAGCCGATGGGCGAGATCGGCAGCTTGGCGTACTTGGACTCCCGCGGGCCTCGGCCACCCTGCACCCGGTTTCGCGCGGCCATCACCAGATCACCCATCACCGCGGAGGCGGTCGGGGCTCCACCGGCACCCTGGCCGTAGAACATCAGCCGTCCCGCGGCCTCGGCCTCGACGACGACCGCGTTGAAGGCGCCGTTGACCGAGGCGAGGGGGTGGGTCAGTGGCACCAGCGCCGGGTAGACGCGGGCCGAAACCCGCTGCTGCCCTTCGTCTGTGGTGAGCCGCTCGCAGATCGCGAGCAACTTGATCGTGCAGCCGAGTGCGCGCGCCGAGACGAAGTCGGCCGAGGTGACCTTCGTAATGCCCTCGCGGTACACGTCTTCGGCGGTTACACGGGTGTGGAAGGCGATCGAGGCGAGGATCGCAGCCTTGGCGGCGGCGTCATATCCCTCGACGTCGGCGGTCGGATCCGCCTCGGCGTAGCCGAGCGCGCTCGCATCGGCCAGCGCTGCGGCGTAGTCAGCGCCCGTGCTGTCCATCTCGGAGAGGATGTAGTTCGTGGTGCCGTTCACGATGCCGGCGACCCGGATCACGGTGTCACCCGCAAGCGATTGGGTCAGCGGACGGATGACGGGGATAGCACCGGCCACGGCCGCCTCGAAATACAAGTCGACGTGGGCGTGTTCGGCCGCCTGGGCCAATTCGCCGGTGGATACGGCCATCAGCGCCTTGTTGGCGGTGACGACGGACTTGCCCTGCTCGAGAGCGGACAGGATGGCCTTGCGCGCGGGTTCGACCGGCCCCATCAGCTCGACGACGATGTCGACGTCGTCTCGCGACACGAGTTCGTCGATGTTGTCGGTCAGCATGTCGACTGGGACGCCTCGGTCGTCGGCGACGCGGCGCACTCCGATACCACGCAGCATCAAGGGGGCACCGATGCGGGCCGCGAGGTCCTGCGCACTCTCCTCGATGATGCGTACGACCTGGCTACCCACGTTGCCGTAACCCAGGACCGCTACGCCGATGGGCTTTTCCTCGGTGCTCATGTGCTTACCCCACTTCCAGACTGAGTAGATCGTCGACCGTTTCCCGGCGCAGAATCAGGCGCGCTTGCCCGTCGCGCACGGCCACGACCGCCGGGCGACCGATGAGGTTGTAACGGCTTGACATCGAATAGCAGTAGGCACCGGTGGCTGCGACGCCGAGCAGATCGCCCGGCCTGATGTCGTCAGGCACCCAGGTGTCGCGCACGACGATATCGCCACTCTCGCAATGCTTTCCGACCACCCGACCCAGTATCGATGAACCTTCACTGGCGCGTGAGATCAGGCGGACGTCATATTCTGCGCCATACAACGAGGTACGGATGTTGTCGCTCATGCCGCCGTCGACGCTGACGTAGCGGCGGTACCGGTCGGTTGCGACCGCCACATCTTTGACGGTGCCGACCTGATAGAGCGTGATGGTGCCGGGGCCTGCGATCGCGCGACCGGGCTCGACGACCAGTTGGGGGGTGGGCAGCCCGACCGCCGCCGACTCCTCGCGGACGATCGCGCTCAGCTTGGCGGCTAGGTCGGCGACCGGCGGCGGATCATCCTGTGGCAGATAGGAAATGCCCAGCCCCCCACCGAGGTCGACGATCGACATCTGCGACGTCTTCTCGACGCCGAACTCGGCGACGACGTCGCGCAGCAGGCCGATGACGCGATGCGCGGCAATCTCGAACCCGGCGACATCGAAGATCTGGGATCCGATGTGGCTGTGCAGGCCCACCAGGCGCAGATGGTCGGTTGCGAATACCCGACGCACGGCGGTCAGGGCCGCGCCACTGGCCAGCGACAGGCCGAACTTCTGGTCTTCGTGCGCGGTCGAGATGAACTCGTGGGTGTGCGCCTCGACGCCGACGGTGACGCGGACCAGGACATCCTGTACGACTCCCGCCGCTCCGGCGATTTCGTCGAGCCGCTCGATCTCGACCATCGAGTCGACCACCACGTGCTCGATGCCCGCTTTGACGGCGGCAGTCAGCTCTTCGACCGATTTGTTGTTGCCGTGCAACGCAATCCGGTCAGCAGGGAAGCCGGCGTGAAGTGCGACGGCCATCTCGCCGCCGGTCGCGACGTCGAGGGACAACCCCTCTTCAGCGATCCAGCGGGCCACCTCTGAGCACATGAACGCCTTGGCCGCGTAGCGCACGTTCTGTCCGCCGCCGAACGCCGCAGCGATCTCCCGGCATCGCGACCGGAAGTCGTCCTCGTCGATCACGAACGTCGGGGTGCCGAACTGCGCGGCGATGTCGGCGACGGACACTCCGGCGATAGATACCACGCCGTCGTCACCGCGAACCGTGTTGCGCGGCCAGACATTCGGCGCGAGCAGCAAGACTTCGGCCGCCGAGAGCGGACGCGGCGGCGCACCACCGTGGTGGACTTCTTCGGCGTGCCGTGGACCGGCCGGGTGCGCGATCACATCCGCTCCGGAGCGCTGACACCGAGGATGCCCAGACCGTTGGCGATGACTCGGCGTGTGGCATCGCACAGCGCCAGGCGCGCGGAATGCAGATCATTCGGCGCTTCATCGCCCTGGGGCAACACGCGGCACGAGTCGTAGAACCGGTGATAGTCACCGGCCAAGTCTTCGAGGTAACGAGAGACGCGGTGCGGTTCACGCAGAGTCGCAGCGGTTTTCAGTACTCGGGGGAACTCGCCGAGGTTGCGGATCAGCGCGCCCTCTTTGTCGTGTGTAAGCAGCTCGAGGTGCTCGGTGCTCGCGGCAAGGCCGAGTTCGGCGGCGTTACGAGCCAGGGCGGAGAGCCGAGCGTGCGCGTACTGCACGTAGTAGACCGGGTTTTCGTTGGATGCCGACGACCACAACGCCAGATCGATGTCGATGGGGGTGTCCACCGAGGATCGGATCAGCGAGTACCGGGCGGCGTCAACGCCGATCGCGTCCACGAGGTCGTCGAGCGTGATCACCGTGCCTGCACGTTTACTCATCCGCACCGGCTGACCGTCGCGGACCAGGTTGACCATCTGGCCGATCAGCACCTCGACCGTGGCGGGATCCTGACCCAGCGATGACGCGATGGCCTTGAGTCGGGCGATGTAGCCGTGGTGGTCGGCGCCGAGCATGTAGATGCACAGGTCGAACCCGCGCTCGCGCTTGTCGAGGTAATAGGCGATGTCGGCGGCGACGTAGGCCGGCGCACCGTCGCTCTTGATGACGACGCGGTCCTTGTCGTCGCCGAAGTCGGTAGTGCGCAACCAGACTGCGCCATCCTTCTCGTACACCTTGCCCGCCTCGCGCAGCTTGGCGATCGCCTGCTCGACGCGCCCCGACGTGTGCATCGAGTCTTCGTGGGTGTAGACGTCGAAGTCCGTGCCGAACTCATGCAACGAGGCCTTGATATGGCTGAACATCAGGTCGACCCCGATGGCGCGGAAGGTCTCCCGCATTTCGTGGTCGGGCAAGCTCAGGACGTCGGGTTCCTTGGCGATCACTTGTGCGGCGATGTCTTTGATGTATTCGCCGGCGTAGCCGTCCTCGGGTGTCGGCTCGCCCTTGGCCGCCGCGATCAGCGAGTTGGAGAACCGGTCGATCTGGGCGCCGTGGTCGTTGAAGTAGTACTCGCGTATCACGGACGCACCCTGCGTCGAGAGCAGCCGGCCCAGCGCGTCGCCGACGGCGGCCCAGCGGGTGCCGCCGATGTGGATCGGCCCCGTCGGGTTCGCCGAGACGAACTCCAGATTGATGTTCTGTGCCTTGAGCTCCTCGGAGTGCCCATAGTCCTCGCCCGCGGCGAGGACGTTGTTGACGATCACGCCCTGGGCGGAGGCGTCGAGACGCAGATTGACGAAGCCGGGCCCCGCGACGTCGGCGGCGGCGATCCCGTCGGTCTGAGCCAGCGCGGACGCCAACCAGGCGGCCAGCTCGCGCGGGTTCGCGCCGACCTTTTTGCCCAGCTGGAGGGCTAGATTCGTGGCGTAATCGCCATGCTCGGTGTTACGCGGGCGCTCGACAGTGACCATGTCCGGCAGCGCGGCGCTGTCGAGTCCGTGCTCGGAAAGCACCGCGGCCGCGGTGGTCTTGAGCAGCTCGGCCAAGTCGGCTGGGGTCACGAGGGTCCATCCTATGGTCTGACGTGGTCAGGCCCCGAATCGGTTTCCGGTCATTTCGATGCGTTAGGCTGTCGACGCCCATTGGCGCAGGTTCAAACCCGTGCGCCCCCGTAGCTCAGGGGATAGAGCGTCTGCCTCCGGAGCAGAAGGCCGCAGGTTCGAATCCTGCCGGGGGCACCATCTGACCAGCACAGATACGTGCACACCCGAGACTCCTTGGTGTCGCCAACCACCACTGATCCGTGCATCGGCTAACCGATGAACGGCACCTGACAGCCTGGCAGCCCGCTAGTGGGTCCTGTCTTTCGGCCGGCCCTCACCTCTCAACGGCGGGCCGAACAGGTGGAAGGTCTGCCATATCTATCGCCAGGTCGCGGTTTATCTTCGCCGCGGCGGGTGCCGGTACGTGAGCTGGTGCCTCCGCACCTTCATCGTCACTCTCGTTTCCGAGCCCTGCGAGGCTGGCCGCTCGTCAGCCGGCGAGGCCGTCGCCCACCGGGGGTGTCCTGCGGCCTCGGAGACCGATACTCCGAATCTTTCTCTGGTCTGCTCGCCCCACCTGTGCCCGAATCATCGGCCGTGTCAATGTCTTTGGCGCTGGTCTGGCGGTCGAACGGCTTCGGTCTATTGGGAGGGGCTATTGCCTACACCACCGTCACCAGTGGTCTTATCGTCCGGGTCGCTGATGGGCGGGTTGGCATCAGGGTCAACGGTGCCGGCCGGGCGGTCCGCGTTCTTGATGGGTTCGTCTGATCCGGTGTTGTGTGTGCCTGGCCCGCCATCCACTTGCTGGGACTCTGTTTCCGGGTTGGTCATGTTTTGCTTCTTCCTTCGAGGCGGCGGTGTGACGCCGCTCACATCCGGATACCCTGACCCTCCCACTCGAAACGGCGGTCCTATGGACGGCGCTTCAACTCCAGCGATTCTTGCGGTTGAGCTGCAGCCTCATCTTTTGCGCCACTGAGAACACTGCCGATGCTTTCGAGTGGCGGGCCAAACCTGTCCAATGCGCCCCGCACCCGGGTCGGGCGCTGCTCCAACTTCCGAACCATGTTCCACCTTCCTGAGCCGAGAGATTGAGAAGTACGTGCTGAGTCGACCCTCCCGGCTTGGGCTTGGAGCTTCCTAAAGGACTCGGCGCCCGCCGATAGCGTCCCAGCTCATGAGCAACGCAGCACCGTGGGCCATCGTGTCGAGCTAAAAATGACCAATAGTTGCAGGGAATCAGCTCGGTACTGATCAGGTATCCGATGATAGTCGCGAATCGTCATCTTGCGACGAGCGGTGTCGGCCTGATGGTGTTGAGCCCCAACGGGTTTACAGTCCAAATACCGCTTCGGCGACGGCGGAACCCCGAACCGTCCAGCCGGCATGACCAGGCGTGCCCGGGTACCCTCGGGCCTCGATCGCCAAGCATATTTTGGGACTTGGCTTTTCACCCATCTGATCGCCGTCTGCCCTAAGAGCTCGTGCGGCCGTCAGCTCCCCGCATATGACCAGATGGACACCCAATCGACCAACAGATTGCCGCGGTTGGTCCCGGTCCCTTCCGTCTCGGTCTGTAGGTGCCAGCGCATCGGCTTCGTCGGGACGTACCGCGTTGTGTCGAGCACCACGGCGTCATCGAGCAGAAGCCTGACCCGGCCGGGGGCCCATTCGATGGTGTAGACATGCCAGTGGTTGAACGTCGTGGTCGACGGCCGATGGCGGATGCAGGTTCACCGGAGGGGCGGGTCAATGCGACACCGGGATAAAGACCCTGGAGCACAACACGTTTCACCATCAACGCCGTGACTCTGGGCCTACGACCACTCCGCGAGCACGCGCATCTTGGCTGCCTTAACGGCCGCATCCCGACGCAGACGCTTGAGTTCCGGCGCAAACCTGTTGCGCTCGTTGTCCTGAAAGTTCAGCGGGAGATCCAGCGCGTTGATCAGCTTTGGTTCCAGGTACCACGGCTCCGGGTGCAGTACCCACGACACCGCGGCGTTCTCGGCCATCCACTGGGTCAGGACCGCTTCGCCGCCCGCGAAGGTCTGTCGCTTCCCCGAACCGATCCGGCGCAGCGCGAAGCCGAGTCGGTCGCCGAGCAGAACCCCGAGCGATTTGCGCAGGGTGGAACCGTCTGCGCTCGCATTGCCGGCTCCGAAGTGATACCGGATGCGTTTGCGAAGATCCTGCTGGTTCTGCTGCTTGCTTCCGGCCCGGGGTGGGCCGGGGCTGATTCCGACATAGAGCAGCGCCCAGCCGTCGCGTTGTTCGCACCCCGAAATATCGATGTCACCGGGGATATCGCGAAACCACCAGCCGTGGGCACCCGATTCGCTGGGCACCGGACATGGATCGGCGAATACTTCGTCACGCGTATATCGCTGAGCCGCAACGAAGTTCGCGACAGCGTTTGCGGCCCGCTTCGCGGCCATCGACTCAGCCATATACGTCAGCGTAGCCCCCGGCGAGCGTTCACCCGCCCCACTTGTTCAGCCGGCGTGCTCGAAACCTCCATGTAGGTGCCCGGTGGGTTGTCGCGTCCGGCACGGTCATCGCGATGCTGTTGAGCACCCAGCCGGCGCCGTCTGTGGCCCCCGGCAGACTCCGCGCTCGGCCTACCTGCCACTTCATCGACGATTGATGATATTGACCCTGGCCCGGCGGGAGGGAAGCTCGATCTTGTGCTGTCTTTGCACTCGCTGTCCCATTTTTGGGTTTAATCTCCCGGTAGAGGGCCAAATTACGGTAGCTGTCCCGCATCCGACATTTTTGCTAGCGTCGTCTGCGTGTTGATATCCATCGCCTACACGGTCGTGTCGGCGCTTGCATCAACCAACGGCCCCGACAAAAGCCGTCCACCGCGCCTGACGCCTCCGCTCCAGGACGATGTCGGTGCGCCGCAGTCGTACATCGTCGACGCGTGGATCGGCGGATATGCGTGCTGCGACTGCGGTTGGAGGGGACGACGGCGATGGCATCGGTCATTCGCCGTCCACGACGCGTTGCGCCACTTCGCCGCAACCAAACACCATTTCGAATGCTGACTTCCGGCGACTAGTTCACTGGAACACCGCTGAGTCACCGCCGAGGACGCCGCCCACGTCGGCGCAGCCACCGCCGGTCTCCAAGGAATTCCCAAGTGCTCCCTTTCAGGCTCCTCCAAACGCCTGACGAAGGGAGAGACCCAGTGCCTGCTTCACGTCCTGACTTGCGGCCGGCCCGCAAGGTCGCGCCGTCGCTTCAGTTCCGCACCGTTCACGGCTATCGCCGTGCCTTTCGCATCGCCGGATCGGGCCCCGCGGTGCTGTTGATCCACGGAGTCGGCGACAACTCGACGACCTGGGACAGCGTGCATTCCAAACTTGCGCAACGATTTACGGTCATCGCGCCGGACCTCCTGGGCCACGGTGAGTCCGACAAGCCGCGCGCCGACTACTCACTGGCGTCCTTCGCCAACGGCATGCGCGACCTACTCGCCGTACTCGGTATCGACCGCGTCACCCTGGTGGGTCACTCCCTTGGTGGCGGCATCGCCGCACAGTTTGCCTACCAATACCCCCATATGGTGGAACGCATCGTGCTGGTCAGCTGTGGCGGTGTGACGAAGGACGTCACCCCGGCTCTGCGACTGGCAGCAGTGCCGATGGGGGCCGAGTCGCTGGCCGCGTTGCGCCTCCCGGGCGCGGTCCCCGCCCTGAAATTCGCCGGCCGCGCCGCCAAGTCGCTGCTCGGTTCGACCAAGCACGGACGCGATCTGGGCAGCGGTATCGATCTGCTCGCCCGGCTGGCCGATCCGAAGGCTTTGTCGGCGTTCGCGCGGACGGTGCGAGGTGTGGTGGACGGCCGCGGACAGTTCATCACCATGCTCGATCGCGCGTACCTCATGCCATCGATCCCCAAGCAGATCATCTGGGGCGAAGACGACATGGTGATCCCGGCGAGCCACGCGCGGATAGCTCACGAGGCAATGCCCGGTTCACGCTTGGAGATCTTCGAAGGCTCCGGGCACATGCCTTTTCGCGACCACCCCGACCGCTTCGTCTCCGTCGTCGAGCGGTTCCTCGACTCCACACTGCCCGCCGAATACGACCAAACCAACCTCGGCTCGATGATGCGGGGCTGCGGCGGGGAGGACAGCGCGCCCGAGGCGACCGATTCGATCAGCGCCTGAGCAATCCCGTGTTGCCGGCTTCCCGGCTGACTTATCGTGATCCCGCACCCGTCCGCGCAGGTTATGGGCTCGCACAGGAGGGACGACGTGGTGAAGGCTGCCGCCCCGATCAGGCTGACCGCAGCAGGTGTGGCATTCCTATGTGTGCTCGCAGGCTGCAGCAAGAGCGACGGTCAGGCATCGCCGGTTCCGTCGGAGCCTGCGAGCGGTACGGCCAGTGAGTCTGCGACCACTGACGCCGCGACGCCCGCTGATTACAGCACCCTGCTCATCACGACCGAAGACATCGACTCATCGGAACCCTTCACCGCTGAGCCGCCGATCCTCAACCCGAACGGCGACGCCGGCGTCAGCGGGCGCTTCTTCGCCGAGGACTCTTCGATGATCGGTTCCACCATCAGAGTCCTGGCCGACCCTGCCGAAGCCGCGAGGGTGCTCGAATTGACCAGGAATGGAATATCAAACGTCTCGGGCAGGTGGGAGCCGTCGCCGATCGGAACCAACGGATCGGTGATCGCGGGGACGTCGCTGGATCAAATCACGGGTATCACGGTGCTCACGTTCTCCGAACAGAACGCCGTCGTCACGCTCGAGTTCGACGGCCCCTACGGCAAGCTCGAAGGATTACCAACGGAACTCATCGATTCGGTCGCTCGGCGTCAACTGGAGATCCTGAAGGCGAAACTGCCGGAGATCGCTCCCCCCGCGCCCCTTCCCGTCGCCGCGACCATAGGCGGCAAGCCGGTGGATGTCCGAGGCCCGGTGGTGTGTAAGTACTGGAATGGCAGGTCCACCATCACCGCGGGCAACTCAATACTCAAGATCGTCGTCGAGCTCGAGCCGGACGCGTCGTTGGTACACCGCGTGGAGCTCGCCGACGTCGACGACGTCTACCTGAGTTCGCCCGAAAGCGCCGCCACCGCCACCAAGACCGGCAACACCTACACGGTCATCGGCACCGCATCTGGTGAGAGCGACACCACCCCGCCAAAGCAGGTCACCGAGCCCTTCGACATCAGCCTCACGTGCCCCTGATGGGGAATGTCGTTCCCGTCTCGCTCTCGGCGAACTCCCAAAGCTTCTGGGCGTCTTCGTAGTCGCAGGCGTTCGCCGTGCGGCCGGCGAGCGTCGGTCCGCCCTTGAATCCGAACCGTCCGTCGATGCCCACGAAACTGCCCGGCGGAATGGGCTCGCTGATGCAGTACAGCGACGTCGCGGCACCGGCGTCGATGTCGTTGCCGATGACGTTCGCGACTCTCGTCACCACCGAGTGAAACGCAGACATCACGCGGGTGTCGGAGACGTTGGACAGGTTCGAAGCCACCCAGCCCGGATGTGTCAGGAACGACGTGACCGGCGAATTCGCTTCACGCAAACGGCGATCCAGCTCCAGCCCCCACAACATGACGGCCAATTTCGAGCGCGCGTAGGCCGGAAGGGAGGACCACTTCCGCGTGCGCAGATGCGGATCATCGAAGGCGATGACGCCTCCTTTGTGGGCGTCCGAGCCGACATTGATGATCTTCGATCGCACCCGTTCGAACAGCAGGTTGGTCAACGCGAACGGGCCGAGGAAGTTCGTGCCGAGCATCATCTCGAAGCCGTCGACGGTGTCGCTTCGCGTCTGTGCGACCAGCCCCGCGTTGTTGATGAGGATGTCGACGTCACCCTCGAGCAGGTCGGGAAACGCACGCACCGAAGACTGGTCGGCCAGGTCCAGCTTGACGACGGAGGTGTCGCCGCCCATCTCGGCCGCGCGCTGGGCGCCCAGTTCCAGGTTGCGCACCGCGAGAATCACGTGCGCACCGGTGCGGACCAACGCCCGCGCCGTTCCCAGGCCCACACCGTTCGTCGCGCCGGTCACGATGATGCGCTTGCCGCTCAAATCGCCGAGTCGGCTCGGCGCCCACTGTGTCGTCACGCTCTGAGATTAGCCACACAGCATCAGTAGGAGTCGGCCAATCGCATCCACTCGTACGGCGGTCGCTGCGGCCAGCCGTCCGGTGACTGCTCCCACGTCTCCTGCCGTCCGTACGGCGTGAGGTCGAGCAGGTCGAACACCACCATGAACGGTTCCTCCCCGCGGTTGAAGGTCTGCCACGTGTGGAAGACGCGACCGCCGTCGCGCAGGAACACGCTCACCGATTGGCGCTCCCCTCCGTCGACGGTCACGCCGAAGTCCTCGTTGAACGTCGTGCCTCCCGACGACACCCACGGAAGCCGCCAGCCCATCCGGTCACGGAATTCCAGCAGCTTGGGCAGTGCAGCACGCGAAACCAACACGAACGACGTGTCTTTCGCGTGCAGATGCGACAGCGGGCCGATGTGTTCGGCCATCATGGAGCAACCGTCGCATCCTTGCTCCCAATCGCTACCGAACATGAAGTGCTGCAGGATCAGCTGCCGGCAACCGTCGAACAGATCAAGCAGCGTCACCGCGCCCTGTTCGGAATCGAACGTGTACGGCTCGGTGATCTCGACCATCGGTAGGCGGCGCCGGGCCGCGCTGACGGAGTCCTTGAGCCGCGTCAGTTCTTTTTCCCGAAGCAGCAATTCGGCGCGCGCCTGCTCCCATTCGGAACGGGACACGATAGGCGGTAACGGCGTCGTCATGGTTCAAGCCTGCCTGATACGTTCGCCACGTGCGCACAAGGTTCGAGTTCGATTTCGTGACCACGGCGACGCCGGCGCAAGTCGTCGAGCTCATGATCGACTTCTCCCCGAACCGCCCCCACCGATGGCCGGCCTCGTCGGTCCGCGCATTCGAGGTGTATCGAATCGGAGACACCGATGCCGACATTCGCGAGGGCCAGAACTTCCCGAAACTCTGGGCGAAATGGCACTACGACTGGTCGGAACCGAACTCGGTGGTTCTGACGGTCGCCGAAAGCGACGACCTCGAGACGGGCGGCTTCATGTCGCTCACGGCGGCGCACCACGAGGGCGGCAGCGCCGTACACGGCGTGTGGCAGCAGACGTCGAAGAGTGCCAGGGGTCTCGCGGCGGTGACCCTGATGCGGTTCGTCGGGCGGCGTTCGCTGTCGGCGTACTACAAGAAGGTCTACGACGACCTCTGAAGCTCCTCGACCACTTCTGCGACCTGCCGAACCTGGTCGATGTCCGAACTCGTCGGGATCAAATGGATCTCGTCAGTTCCGATCGCGGCGAATCCGCGCAGTACCTCCAGCAACTCGCTGCCGGTACCCGCCCAACCTGTGGTCGGCGCCATCGCGTCGACGTACTCGACCGGAATCCAGTTCATGTAGCGGCGCAGATGCTCGTGGACCTGTGCCCGGGTGCCATCGCCATTGCCGATCGCAAACCAGAACGACGTGGCCAGGTGGGGAGGTTGCTTGCCCGCCTGCGCCCACGCCTCGCGTGCGACGTCGAACAGCTTGTTCTCCTTGTCGACGTCCAAATCCAACGTCGTACCCGCCAGCCCGTCAGCCCACGCGGCGGCACTGCGGACGGTCTTGGGACCCATGGTGCCGACCAGCAGTTGCGGCCCACCGGCCTGCAGCGGCTGCGGCCCGACCGGTTCGACGGACTCGGTGACCTTCTCGCCGGCCCATACGCGTCGCATCACCACGACGCTGTCGGCCATTCCGCGCATCGTCTGGGTCGCGACATCCGCGCCGACGGCGAGGTAATCCTCGTTCCTGCCGCCCACGCCGAGCCCGACCGTCAGTCGTCCGCCGCTGAGCATGTCGCCGGTGGCCAGCGCCTTGGCCAGCATGACCGGATCGTGAAGCTGGGGAACGATGACGGTGGTCACCAACCGCACCCGCTCGGTCCAGGCCGACAACGCACCAAGCAGGGTCGGCGAGTCGGGGTTGCTGAATGCGATGCGCTCGCCCCAGCACAGCGACGAGAACGGACCGGCATCGATCACCTGCGCCCATTCTCGGAGCGTCGACGCGTCCAGGTCCGACTCCATCACCGGCATCGTCATCCCAATGTGCACGATCGCGATTCTGGCACGATGGGGTTTTATGGCGATCAACACCACGTCTATTGCCCACGTCCGGCTCACCGTGACCGACATCGACCAGTCCCGGCAGTTCTACGACAGCGTGTTCGGCTGGCCGATCCTCCTCGAGGTGCCTGAACAGGCCGACGCCGCGACGCGCGAGATGCTGAGCTTTCTGTTCGGCGGCGTGATCTACGACCTGGGCGGCACACTGATCGGGCTGCGCCCGGTCGCCGCTGACCGCTTCGACGAGGACCGCGTCGGTCTGGACCATCTCGCGTTCCGGGTCGGCAGCAAAGACGAATTGGACTCCGCGGTCGATCATCTCGATTTTCTGGGCGTCGCACATGAGCCGATAAAGGACATCGGCCCGGCTTACATTCTCGAGTTTCGCGACCCCGACAACATCGCGCTCGAGCTCAGCGCCCCGAAGTAGCGCAAGCCGAAATCCTAGATTCTGGGGGTTTTCCTTACCGGGTCGGGAGGAAAACGCCGTTTCGTGGACCGCGCCGGATCCATAGGTTGATAGGCATGGTCGCAGTCACCGACACGAGTCCAGAGGCCGCCGTCGCCCCCGTCGATACCGAGAATCAGGTGCGGCCTGCCCCCGCCCGCAGCATCGGCGTGGTTCCGACGGCGTCGATGGTCACCGGCGCCGCGATCGCGCTGGTGTGGTTCTGGGTTCCTCTCACCATTCTGATCGTCGGCGCCTCGTCGATCCCCAGTGTCATCGGCTTCCTGCTGGCGGGCGTCGTCTTCGTCTATCTGATGCGCGGAGTCGAATGGATCGAACGCATGCGAAGCGAGGCGGTCTTCGGGCTGGGCATCGCGGTTCCATTTCGCACGACGTCGCCGTATACCGGGTTCCAGCGCTGGGCCCATCAGCTCTGGCTGGACATCAGCAGCGCCAGGCTCTGGAAGGCCACCGCCCATCACTTTCTCCGGATGACCTACGACCTCGTGGCCACCGGGATCGCCTGTGGTCTAGTCGCTTTCGCGGTCCTGGGGCCCGCCGCGGCGATTGCTGTCCGGCAAAGCGATGCGGATGCGGGTCTGACGTTCATCCCACCGCTGTTGGCATGGCTGCTCGCCGCGGTGGCGATCGCCGCCGCGGTTTCGATTCTGATCTTCGCGCCGATCCTCGACGCGGCCATCGACCGGTGGCTGCTGACGCCATCACCGACGACCGCACTGCAGCATCAGGTCAGCGCGCTGGCCGACGCAAGACTGGGCGCGGTGTCCTCGGCGCAGACGGAACGCCACCGCATCGAGCGCGATCTGCATGACAGCGTGCAGCCGCGGCTGGTCTCGCTGGCGATGACGATCGGCCTGGCCCAGACCAAGCTGGACACCGATCTGCCCGCGGCCAAGACATTGATCGCCGAGGCGCACGACGACGCCAAGAACGCGCTCGTCGAACTGCGCAACGTGGTGCGCGGCATCGCGCCGACCATTCTGTCCGACCGCGGCCTCGACGCCGCGTTGTCTTCGGTGGTGCAGCGATCGGCCGTGCCGACGGTTCTCGATATCGACCTTCCGCGCCGACTACCCGAGGAGGTCGAGGCGTGCGCATATTTCGTGGTCGCCGAGGCTGTCACGAACATCGCCAAACACGCCAACGCCACGCAGGCGGAGGTCACGGTGCGGCTCGACACGTCGTCGAACCAGCTGTTCGTGTCCGTGTTCGACAACGGTCGCGGCGGCGCGTCGATCACCGACGACGAGAACGCCACCGGCTTACGCGGTCTGGACGAACGCGTGCGCGCGGCCCGCGGCACCTTTAGCGTCTCCAGCCCCACCACCGGCCCGACCACCGTCACCGCGGTCCTGCCATGCGCGTAGTGATCGCCGAGGACTCCGCACTGCTGCGGGCCGGCATCGAACGCATCCTCACCGACGGGGGCCACGAGGTCGTCGCAGGGGTGCCCGACGCCACCGACCTGCTCCGACTGGTCAATGAGAAGCGCCCCGACCTGGCCATCGTCGACGTGCGGATGCCACCGACCTTCACCGACGAGGGCATCAGGGCTGCCGCGTTGCTGCGCAGCCAAAACCCAGAGTCGCCCGTGCTGGTGCTCTCCCACTATGTGGAGGAGCGCTACGCGGCGGACCTGATCTCCTCGGACACAAGGGGATTCGGATACCTGCTCAAGGACAGGGTGGCCGACGTTCCCGCCTTTCTCGACGCCGTCGAGGTGATCGGCGGCGGTGGAACGGTGCTCGACCCCGAGGTGGTGTCGCAGATCCTCGTGCGCACACACCGCCGCACCGTCCTCGACCAGCTCACCGAACGCGAGCACGACGTCCTGCAGTTGATGGCCGAGGGCAAGACCAACTCGGCGATCGCTGCGGCCCTTCACATCTCGGTGGGTTCCGCCGAAAAGCACATCGCATCGATCTTCACCAAGTTCGCTCTTGCTCCCGACGAAAGCGAGAACCGCCGTGTGCTGGCGGTGCTGCGCTATCTCGAATCCTGACCGGAAGGATCCCTAGTGACCACTCTTGCTCCCCCGCCCCCGGCCGGTCCGGCAACACAGCCACCGCCCCCGCTGTCACCGCGGGGACGCACCGCAATCCGTGTGGCACTCATCGTCGCGGCGACGATGCTGGTGGTCGGCACCGTCGCATCGCTGGGCGGACTCGCGATCGGCGTCAGCAGCTTCCGGGTCATCACCGACTCCGCACCGCTGCCGCCGACGATGCGGTCGCTGACCGTCGACACGGGCTCCGTCCCGGTCGCGGTCCGCATCACCGCCGATCGTGAAGTCCGCGAACCCCGGGCCGACCTACGGCTGGTGAATTCAACTCGGGCGGGCGAGAACCCGTTGATGGTGAACACCGATGCCGGTGTCACCCTCATCACGCTCAGTGGCGAAGGGTCGTCGTTTCTGGACTGGGGCCGGGCCGGTGAGCTGACGCTCGTGCTGCCACCGGACCTTGCGCGCCGACTGACGGTCAATACCCAGCAGGACAACGGCGTCGTGCTTCTCAACGCCGATGTCGACCAGCTGATCGCGCGAACCGACAACGGTGAGGCGGTGCTCGGCGGATCAGCGCGTCGTATCGAGATCTACACCCAGAACGGCGGTGTGATGACCCGCAATCCGATTTCGGTGTCCGAATCGTTCACGGCCGAAACCTCAAATGGCGACATCGAGGTGGACCTCAGTGACGTCGCGCCTCGCACCGTCGAGGCTTCCAGCGACAACGGTGACGTCACCGTCGCCGTGCCTGCGGCCGGCCGCTACGTGGTGAACGCAGATACGGAGAACGGACACACGGCGATACGGGTCCCCCGGGCGACTGACCGGCAGAGTGCGTCGGCGGTCATCACCGTCCGGTCTGAGAACGGCGACGCGATCGTCGACGAACTGCGGTAGCTAACCGAGAATTCGCTCGGCTTCGCGTACACCGCTCAGGTACGCGCCGTGGACGGTGCCGAAGAACTCTGCGTTGGTGGCCTCACCGGCGAACGCGAGCCGGTCGTTCGCCGGTGCGGCGAGAGCCTCCATATCGTCGGGACTCGAGCCGACGGCGACGAAGCTGTACGAACCGCGCGCGTACGGATCTGCGGCCCAACGGGTGACAAGCGACCCGGTCGGCGCCGGCGCATTCAGCGCCGTCACCACTTGGGCCACCGCATCCTGATCGGAAAGGACTTCTCGCTCACGCGCATCCGAACCGCCACGCAGGCCGATCAACACCGGCACATCGGCGAATGTCTCACCGTTGATCAGGAACGGCACGGGCTGCTCGCTGCCGACGAGCCCGATCACGTCGGCGTCCGGCCAGAACGGCTCATCGAACTTGAGCACCACCTTGTCGAGCAGACCGAAGCCCAGACGTTCGATCGCCGCCCGCTTCTCATCGGCCAGCGGCGGGTCGAACGCGATCGTGCCCGCCTTGAGCACACCCAGTGGAATGGTGACGATCGCTCGGTCCGCCTCGACGGCGCCCTGAGACGTCTCGATCCGCACGCCCGGGCCCCCGTAGCTGACACGGTTAACCTCGGTGCTCAGCCGGATCGTCAGCCCGCGCGCAAGATGCTGCACCAGTTGGGTGTATCCGCCGGGCAGGATCAGATCCGGTCCGCCGAACTCGCCTTCGTTGCCCAACCACTTGAGCGACAGTTCATCTGGATCGGCCGCGTACTCGCCGACGATCTCGCTTGCCACACTCCATTGGACGAGCGGATCGTTCATGTCGGCGACCTCGGCGAGTCCGGTCGCGACCGACTCGTCCTCGCCCGCGTCTGCGCTCAGCACCCCAAGTTCGTTGGTGGTCTCCTGCCAGCGCTGCAGGGTGACTTGCACGACCTCCGCGGCGAGTTCGCGGCCGTCCTGGAATACGACGGGTTTGTCGAAGTCGGTCTCGACGCGCCGCGCATCGACCTGGTCGGCGAGTTCGGTGATCGGGTTGCCTTCGGGACCGTGGATCCATGCCGCACCGAGATCGATCGGCACCCCGAGCGTCGTCGTGTCAGTCCACGTGCGGCCGCCAAGACGGTCACGCGCTTCCAGCACAGTGACGTCCATGCCCGCGTCGGCAAGACGCCGTGCGGCGGCCAGACCGGCCATGCCTGCGCCGATCACCACGATGCGCTCTTTCGACGCTTCCGGCGCGTCGCTACTGCTGCTACACCCTGGAAGCAATTGAGAGGCTGCAAGCGCGCCGCAACCCAGCGTGAACGCACGCCGGGAAAGCTGCATGGTTCGAGAGAGTAGCTTGCCGCCGCCGACATCACGGCTATATTGACGTCTACGTCAGCATGGCGAAGATCTCGGCCACCGAACCCGCCTTCAGCTCGCGAAAACCGGTCCCGGCCCAGACGTTCACACCGTGCGGATCGCCTGCACGCACGGCCGCCGCCCGCACGGGACCGGTGAGATAGTGCACCTCCGGGTAGCCGAACGGCGCCTCGGCTTCGTGCTCGTCGATGAACCGGTTCCGCAGCCCACGTGCATAGCGTCCGGAAAACGACCGGGTGACAACGGTTTCGGTGAACTGCGGATCCTTCAGCGCGGCGCGGTGCACAGGACTACTGCCGGCTTCGTCGGCCAGCAGGAACGCTGTGCCCAGTTGTGCCGCAACCGCGCCGGCGTCTATGACGTGGCGGATGTCGTCGGCGGTGGACAGCCCGCCCGCCGCGATCACCGGGATGTCGGCGCCACTCTTGATCGCCGCCAGAAGTTGGTCCAGCGATTCGGATGCCGGCTGTGCCGACGGGTCAAACGTCCCGCGATGTCCGCCCGCTGACGGGCCCTGCGCCGCCAACACATCGACGCCCGCCGCCATGGCCACCTGCGCCTCCGACACCGTCGTCACCGTGCCGACGGTCGTGATACCGGCGTCGCGTAGTCGTCTGCATTCGTCCGCACTCGGCACGCCGAACGTGAAGGACGCCACGTCGGGGCGCAGGTCCAGCAACACCTCGATTTTCGCGGCCCACGCGTCGTCGTCGAACCGCGGCGACCCGAGGGCCGCGCCGTAGCGCTGCTCCTCGGTCGCCAGCGCCTTGGCGTAAGCCTCGATGGCGGCGGGCGTGCCCGCACTCGGCTGTGGCGCAAACAGATTGGCGCCGACGGGCCCCGTCGTCAGCTGACGTGCCTTGGTGATGCGCTCGGCGAATACTTCGGCCGTCAGGTACCCCGCGGGTACGAACCCGAGGCCGCCGGCCTCGGATCCCGCGGCGGCCAGTTCGGGCGTCGACGGCCCACCGGCCATCGGCGCGATGATGATCGGGACCGTGAGGTCACGCAGATCGAATGCACTCATCTACTTCACCGCCTTGGCGAACAACAGGCAGTCCTGCGGTTCCTCGCTGATATTGGGTAGGACGGTGTAACGCCGCAGCCGGCCTTCGAGGGAGAGCCCGTTGCGTTCCAGCACCCTCGCCGATGCGGTGTTGTCGACGTGGCAATGCGCCGCGATTCGGTACACGACTGGATCGCGTCCGGCACTGTCGAGCACGAGCTGCACCGCTTCCGACATGAGCCCCCGCCCCCACCATGGCCGACCCAGGTAGTAACCGAAGTCGACGATGTGTGGTTGCGGGCGCCGCCACCCGATGGCACCTATCACGGTCTCATCATGACTCAGCGTCACCCGTGGACCTGGGACGTGGGCGTGCGACATTGCTCCATCGTGCATTGTTGCCGCCCCGGCGTGAGCGGTGGTTGACTCGATTGACATGGCAATCACGTTCAACCACACCATCGTCGCCGCGAAGGACCGCCAAGAGTCAGCCCGGTTTTTCACCGAACTCTTCGGTCTACCGCCTGCCAAGGAGTTCGGCCCGTTTCTCGTCGTCGAGCTCAACCACGGCGCCAGCCTCGATTACGCCCAGGTGGGCGGTGACGAGGAGATCCGTCCGCAGCACTACGCGTTCCTGGTGTCCGAGGGCGAGTTCGATGCCATCTACGGACGCATCCGCGAACGAGATCTGCAGCACTGGGCAGACCCCAGGGGCAGCCGGCCCGGCGAGATCAATCACAACGACGGCGGTCGCGGCGTGTACTTCCAGGATCCCGGCGGGCACTATCTCGAGATCATCACCCGCCCCTACGGATCCGGGACGGGCTGATTCGCGAGGACAGCAGCTTCACACCATCACCGCGCAGTGCTGACAACATGCGCGGCCGGCTCCCCAGAACGGACACGAGCTCGACGCCGCGCCCCTCGACGAGCGGACCCCGATCGCCGTGTGCCCAGTCGATGTCGGTGGCGCGCAGCCGCAGTCCCCTGCTGTTGCGGTACGCGGGGACGAACGGATTGGGAAGCGCTACTTGCGTATTGAGCACCGCCACCACGGCCTCGCCCGAAATCTGCGGTGCGCGATCGAGCGCGAACAGGATGTCGAGTTCGTGGGTGATGTGGTCGCCCAGCAGCAGTTGGGGCGGGAAGACGCGGCCCAATCCACGGGGCCGATACACCAGTTCCCCGAACTCGTCGAGCAGTTCTTCGGGACTTCGAGCGGCCGCGAGCGCGCACGCCATCGCGGTGTTCGCCCGGTCGAATGAGCCACCATGGCAGATTATTTCGCGTGTCGTCGCACCGGCGCCCGAGCGGTAGCCGATGACGAGGTGCGCGAGCACATCGTGGTTCGTCCATGCGTCGCACAGGCTTGGCCGCGCCCACTCGTCGGGTCCGAGACCGGCCGCCAGCGCGAGGAATCGTTCATCGTTGCTGCGCAACATGTCACGCACGGACATCGAGATGCTCCTTCAGGAAGGCCGTCTGGTCGGCGAGAACCCGGCTGACGAGCGGCGGATGGTAGATGGCGAAGTGGTCGGAGTCGTAGTGCCGGGCCACGCCGCGAGGAGCCCGGTGCGCGACGAGTTCGGCGTAGCGAGGGTCCATGAGGTTCTCGCGGTCGCACACGCACACCAGCAACGGTGCCGCGATGTCGCGTGCATCCCGCAGCGCTGACGTCGTCACCATGGCGAGCGCACCGGCGGCGGCGATCCGGTTGTCGAACCATCCGCCGGGCGGCACGGTGGAGTTCCAGCCGCTCTCGGCACCGGCGACGGTGACCATCGCGAAGCCTCCCGGCGGTCCCACGATCGGCACGTAGCGGCGACCGCGCGCCGTGGCGAGACGCACCAGGTCTTCGGTGATCGCCGGTGCGAGGCGCAGCGCTGCGAGCAGTCCGAGTCGGCGGGCTGCGCCCGGCCCGTGCACGATGGGGCATTGCACCACCGCGACGGCGACGTCGTCGCGGGCAGCGGCGACCCTGATCACGTTCATGCCGCCAAGGCTGGTGCCCCACAGCCCGATTCGTGCGGCGTCGATGTCGGCTCGATCGCCAAGGTGGTCGATGGCCGCGACGACGTCCCGGCACTGGTTTCGCGTCGAGATGTGTTGGCGCGGTTGACCGTCGGATGCACCGGTATTCCGATAGTCGAACGCCAGGGTGGCGATACCCGCCGCGGCGAAGTGCTGTTCGTATTGAGCCAGCATCATGTCGTGGGTCGCGCCCAGGCCGTGGACCAGCACGACTGCCGGGTGCGGTCCCGCCGCGTCGGGCACCGTCAGCCAGGCCGCACAGCGCGTGCCGCGAGACTCGAAGTCCACGCGTTCGGTCGGGATCGTCTCCGTCATCATCATCTCCTTATAAGTACGTCGTACTTATGGTTAGACTGCTTCACGTACGACGTACTTGTCAATGGATGATGAGCGTCTTGCTCTCAGCAAGGAGGTCAGAAGGTTGCGTGCACGGTTCACCACCGACGAGATCGCCGCCGCGGCACTCGGCATCGTCGACGATGCCGGCGTCGGCGCGTTGAGCATGCGTGCACTTGCCGCCGCGCTGGGCACCGGTCCGATGACGGTCTACAACTACGTGCCAGACAAGGAGGGCCTCGAGGAACTCGTCGTCGCCGCAGTCGTGGCCGAGGTGCGAATACCCGAGCCGACCGCGAATTGGATCGACGACGTCTACGCGGTGGCCGAGGCCATGTGGCTGGGTATCCGTGCGCATCCGGCCGCCATCCCATTGGTCCTGACCCGGCGCACCTCCTCGGCAACCGGGTTCGCCGTGGTCGACGCGCTCATTGCTGCCCTCGGCCGCGGGGGCCTTTCCGATCCCGATCGCCTCGCGGCTTTCCACGCAGTCTTCGCGCTGGTGGTCGGCGCGGCCCAGGCCGAACTCGCCGGGCCGTTGACCCGCGGGCGAGATGCGGGCGACGCCGCCGCACGGATCGGATCGACGGCGGGCGAGGCGCATCCCCACGTGGAAGCGCTCTCCCACGTCGCCCGGGAGGTATCGGTGGAAGAGGATTTCGCACAGGGTCTGCGCATGCTGCTCGACGGGATCGCCGTGCGGGGCAGGAAGCGACGCCGGAGCTAGCCCAGGGAGTGGCCGCGGCTTTCTTCCTGCGCGCGGTAGTCGTCGGCCAGCCTGCCGACGTGTTTGGGCAGGGTGCCCGCGGCGACCTCGGCGAGGCTGGTCTGTTCGAGCACCGAGCGCATGCTGGCCCGCAGCGCCCGCCATACGTCGGTGAGCGCTGCTGTAGGTCCGGAGTACGGGAGGTCACCGAGCCCGATGTCGCGCACGCTGGCCAGCGGACCGTCGATGCACCTCAGCACGTCGGCGATGCTGATGTCGGCGGCACGACGAGCCAGCGTGTACCCGCCGTCGCGGCCGCGATGGCTGCGCACGAGGCGATCGGTACGCAGGTCGGAAAGGATGTCGACGAGGAACTGGGCAGGGATGCCCTGCGCCTTGGCCAGGTCGTCGGTCTTGACGACCTCACCGTCGTCGGCGGTGGCGAGCTGAATCATCGCGCGGACGGCGTATTCAGCTTTGGCCGACATCCGCATGAGCCCAGTCAATCACGTGTGACCGCGAGCACCGCCGCTGCGAGCTCCGGTCGGCACACCACCACGTCGGGTAATCGTGGGTCGCGCCTGTTGTAGGTGAGGGGTGAGCCGTCGATGCGTGAGGTGTGCAGGCCCGCTGCACGGGCCACCGCGACCGGGGCCGCGGAATCCCATTCGTACTGTCCGCCGGCATGAACGTACACGTCGGACAGACCTTGCACCACCGAGGCCACCTTGGCGCCCGCCGAGCCCATTTCGACCAGGACGCCGCCCAGCGCGTCACGCACGGCCAGCGCCACCGCGGGCGGCCGCGTGCGCGAGACCACCACTCGCGGTTGCCCTGGAGCCGCCGGTGGCGCGCTGACATCCGGGGTGGCGAGCGTGATGCCCTGCGCCGGAAGGGCAACCGCTCCTGCGACCAGTTCACCCGCCTGCCACAGCGCGACGTGCACGGCCCAGTCGTCGCGCCCCAGCTCCGAGAACTCGCGGGTGCCGTCGAGCGGATCGACAATCCACACGCGGTCCGCGGACAGGCGCACCGGGTCGTCGGCACCCTCTTCCGACAACACCGCGTCGTTCGGCCGCTCGGCGGCCAACGCTGCGATCAAAAAATCGTGGGACCGCTTGTCCCCCGCCGCCTTCCGCTCGTCCTGATTGGCGTCCGCCAGCTCGTCGCGAACCTCGAGCAGCAGTTTGCCCGCCTCCGTCGCCAGTCGCGCAGCGACGTCGTGATCACTCACAGTCTTCTGTCCCCTCGCCCTTCGGGCTGGGGTCCCCACTTCGCGCAGGCGCTCATCACTGCTTGCTCTCCAGCAGTTCGATCACCCTGTCGGCCAGCTCGTCCGGCGTGAGTTCCGGGGTGAGCCGCAGGTCGGGATTCTTGGGCCGTTGATACGGGCTGTCGATCCCGGTGAAGTGGGTGATCTCGCCTGAACGCGCCTTGGCGTACAGCCCCTTGGGGTCACGCCTTTCGCAGTCCTCCAGCGGGGTGTCGCAGAACACCTCGAAGAAGTCCAGGCCGGCGTCGGTGGTCACCTGGCGCGCCAACGCACGGTGCTCTTCGAGGGGACTGATGGCGGGCACGAGCACGACCTGCCCGGAGTCGGCGAGGATGGCCGCGATATGGGCCAGCCGACGCTGATTCTCCGCACGGTCCGCCATCGAGAATCCGAGGTCGGCGTTGAGCCCGTGGCGCAGATTGTCGCCATCGAGAACATAAGCGGGGCAGCCCTTTTCGAGCAGCTTCTGCTCGACGAGCATCGCGACCGAGGACTTCCCGGAGCCGGACAGCCCGGTGAACCACACGGTCCTGCCCTTGGACAGCCGGTCTTCTGCCTTGCACAGCGATTCGTGGCGCACGGTGTTCGGGCTCGACGCGCGCGCCGTGACCTGCGGCAGGATCATGCCGGCCGCGACGGTGCCGTTGGTATTCGGGTCGATCAGGATGAACGAACCGGTGGCAGCATTGCGGCTGTACTCGTCGAGCAGCAGTGGCACCTGGGTGCGCAGCGAAATGCGGCCCAGCTCATTGAGTTTGAGCGCTGTGGCCGACTTGTCCCGATGCAGTGTGTTGACGTCGAGGCGGTAGTCCAAGGCCGCCACCTTGGCCCGCGTGGTGCGGGTCGTGTGCTTCACGATGTAGTCGCGGCCGGGTTCCAGCGAAGCCTCGTCGGCCATCCAACACACCGTGGCGTCGAATTCCTTTGTCACTCTTGGCTGGTTGTTCGGCCGCGCGATCAGGTCGCCGCGCGAGATGTCGATGTCGTCGGCCAGGCTGATCGACACAGCCATCGGGGGGAACGCCTCCTGGACCGGTCCCCCTGGACCTTCGATCTCGGTGATACGGCTCGTCTTGCCGGTGGGCAGCACGACGACCTCGTCGCCCGGACGCATGACGCCACTGGCCACCGTGCCCGCATAGCTGCGGTGGTCGGCGTGCTCGTGGGTCTGCGGCCGAATCACATACTGCACCGGAAAGCGCACATCGACCAGATTGCGATCGCCGGCGATGTAAACCTCTTCGAGGTGCGACAGCAGCGCGGGCCCGTCGTACCACGGCGTGACATCGGACTTGGTGACGACATTGTCGCCGTTGAGCGCCGACAACGGAATGGTCGTCACATCGTGGATGTCGAGGCGCGCCGCGAACTCATGGAAGTCGTCTCGAATCTTGTTGAAACGCTCCTCATCCCAGTCGACAAGGTCCATCTTGTTGACCGCCAGCACGATGTGCCGAATGCCGAGCAGTGAGGCCAGGAAGGCGTGCCGACGCGACTGCTCGAGCAGGCCGTGGCGGGCATCGACGAGCACGATCGCCAGCTGGGCCGTCGAGGTTCCGGTCACCATGTTCCGCGTGTACTGGATGTGGCCCGGCGTGTCGGCGATGATGAACTTGCGTTTGGACGTGGCGAAGTAGCGATACGCCACGTCGATCGTGATGCCTTGCTCGCGCTCGGCGCGCAGGCCGTCGGTCACCAAAGCCAGGTCGGTGTAGTCGTTTCCGCGTTCTTTGGAGGTGCGCTCGACCGCGGCAAGCTGATCCTCCATGACGGCCTTGGAATCGAACAGCAAGCGGCCGATGAGAGTCGACTTGCCGTCGTCGACCGAGCCGGCGGTCGCGATGCGCAGAAGAGTTGCCATCAGAAGTAGCCCTCTCGTTTACGGTCTTCCATGCCTGCTTCGGAGATGCGGTCGTCGGCGCGCGTTGCGCCGCGTTCGGTCAGGCGCGAAACTGCGGTCTCGGCGATCACCTCGGACACCGTGCCCGCAAGGGATTCCACGCAGCCGGTGCAGGTGACGTCGCCGACCGTGCGGAAGCGCACGGTTTTCTCGACGATCTCCTCATCCTTGCGCGGCTGCAGGTACTTGTGGACGGCCAGCAGCATGCCGTCACGTTCGAAGACCTGTCGCTTGTGCGCGTAATAGATGGACGGAAGCTTGATCTTCTCGGCGCCGATGTAGGACCAGATGTCGAACTCGGTCCAGTTGGACAGCGGGAACACGCGGATGTGCTCACCCTTGTGATGGCGACCGTTGTAAAGGTTCCACAGCTCGGGCCGCTGCGCCTTGGGGTCCCACTGGCCGAACTCGTCACGGAAGGAGAACACCCGCTCCTTCGCGCGCGCCTTCTCCTCGTCGCGGCGCGCACCGCCGAACGCGGCGTCGAACTTGTTCTCGCGGATGGCGCGCAGCAGGGTGAAGGTCTGCATCGGGTTGCGCGACGGGATGGTCTCCACGACGCGACCCGCGTCGATGTCGTCCTGCACCTTGGCCACCACCAGTCGCACTCCGGACTCGGCGACGAGTTCGTCGCGGGCCTGCAGCACCTCGTCAAAGTTGTGCCCGGTGTCGACGTGCATGACGGGGAACGGCAGCCGGCCGGGCCGGAACGCCTTGATCGCCAGATGCAACATGACGATGGAGTCCTTGCCGCCGGAGAACAGCAGCACCGGCTTCTCGAACTCGGCGGCCACCTCCCGGATGATGTGGATGGCTTCGGCCTCGAGCGAGCGCAGATGGCTCAGCTCGTATCGGCCCGCATTGAGTTGCTCGGCGGTCTCGGTCATGATTTCCTCGTAAAGTTGGTAGAAATGACCAGCTTTATCTGCATAACCCGATATGAAACCAGGGTTGGCCTGCCGTGTCAACGATCGGTGTTGTCGGCGCCCGCCGCTGCGTGCGCGACTCGGCCGACTACCCCCGAGGTAATTGATCCGGTGCAGATACTGGACGCATGTCACTCACAGCTGGCGCGCCGACCGGCGCCGAGGTCATGGCGCAGTTCATCCCCGCATCGCCGTTCGTCGCCAAGCTCGGCATCGTCGCCGAGGTGCTCGATTGTGACGAGGTACGGCTACGCCTCCCGTGGGACGAATCCAACGTCACGCTCGGCGATATGGTCCACGGAGGCGCCGTCACCGCCCTGGCCGACGTCGCGGTGATGGCCGCTGCATGGCGGGCGCAGAGGTGCCCGACTCGCTGCGCGGCGTGACCACGTCGATGTCGATCCAGTTTCTCGCGCCGGCCCGCGCGACCGATTTGATCGCGATCGGGCGTGTCCTACGCCGTGGCAGGACGTTGGTGAATTGCGACGTCGACGTGGTCAGCCCAGATGGTGAGGCGGTCGCGAAGGCGATCGCCTCCTACAAGGTCGGCTGACACTCGCGCGAGTGTGCGCGAAATGCTGGATTAGCTCGGCGTGTCGTGTGCAAACACGCACGCTCGCGAAACGAGGTGAGGTGCGCTCGGTGCAAAGCCGCTACAGAGTCACCTCGTTGAGGCGGCCCGTCGCCACATCGAAGACGAAACCGCGCGCGGACTCGTGCTTCGTGACGAACGGACTGGCCTCGATGCGGCGCAGCGACTGCCGCACATCCTCGTCGACATCGACGAACGCCTCCGCCGCCCACTCCGGCTTGATACCGGTCTCGTCCTGGATCTGCTGTTTGAAACCGTCGTCGGTGAACGTCAGCATGCCGCAGTCGGTGTGGTGGATCAGGATGATCTCTCTGGTGCCGAGCAGGCGTTGGCTGATGGCCAGCGATCGGATCTCGTCGTCGGTGATCACGCCGCCGGCGTTGCGGATGACATGCGCTTCGCCGTCGCCGAGCCCGAGGACCCGGTAGACGTCGAGCCTGGCGTCCATGCACGCCACTACGGCGACGTGCTTGCTCGGCGGCAGCGGCAGCGGGCCGGTGAAGGAACTCGCGTATGCCTCGTTGTTCTTCAGGTATTCGTCGGTCACGGACATCGTTGCACTGTATCCCCGCTGGCAGGTGTGAGAGCCGAAGAGAATCACCCCGATCGAATTGACGACGGCCGTCTGTTCGAGGGGCACTACGGCGACGGCGTCGCGCTGCTGAACCGCGCGTCCAAGTCGTATACCGTCGTGCCGCCGATATCGATCGGTGTGAAGTTCTGCTTCACCCAGGTCGCGATGTCGGCCGCAGCACCGGATTCCCGCCGGCCCGGCCCCTGGTGACCGCTGGCGATGAAGTACCGCACCTCGTGGTTGGCGGCGTAGTTCTGGAACTGCTCGAGCGTCGGCGAATTGTCTCCGCCGGAGAACCCGCCGATCGCCATGATCGATGCGCCGGTCTTCAGCTCCAGGCTGCCGGCCGTCATCGAGCCGATAGTCGCTGCTGCCCAACGGTTGTCCACACCCTTGACGAGGTTCTCCAGCAGTGGGTTGTCAACGGCGCCAAAGCCCGGCCCGTCGGCACCCGGCGGCTCCATGTTGGCATCGAGCATCGGGCCGGCCATCGCCATCGGTCCACTGCTGTGCGAGCTCGCCACGGTGGCGATTGAATACGCGGCCGGCGCGAGAACTCCGAAAAGCAGTGCGCCGGAGATCAAGACGGGAGCGAGGCGACCGACCCGGTGCGCGCCGACGGCGATGATTGCCGCGACGATGATCGAGCCGACCAGCACCACCCATCGCAGCTCGGGCAGCCAGTCCGGCGTTCGGTCCAACAGTATGAACGCCCACACGCCCGTACCTGCCGACATGATCGCGAGCACGATGCGGGAGGCCAGTAACTCCTTGCCGCGCCATAGTTCTCGTACTGCAATGCCGACCAGCGCTGCGATCGCCGGCGCGAGCGCCACAGTGTAGTAGGGGTGAATGATGCCGTCCATGAAGCTGAACACCGCGGCGGTGACGATCAGCCATCCACCCCACAGCAGCAGCGAGGCACGCACACTCGCGGTGCGGGCGGTGCGACGGGTGAACCAGAGCCCGGCGAGCAGGCCGACCAGTGCCGCGGGCAGCAGCCACGACGCCTGGGTGCCCATCGAATGGCCGAACAGTCGGCCGATGCCGGGTTCTCCGCCGAAGAACAGGTTGTGCATACCTGCAGGCGGTCCACTGGGTGCTCCACCGGGCGGCCCGTCTGAGCCACCGCCCAGCACACGGTCGAGTCCGTTGTAGCCCAAGGTCAACTGCAGCAGGCTGTTGTCTGACGAGCCGCCGATGTACGGCCGAGAGTCGGCCGGCCACAGATCGACGAGCACGAGGTACCAGCCGGCCGAGACCACCATCGCGATGCCGGCGATGAGCAGCTTTCCGATGCGCTTCCACATGCCAACGGGGGCCGCGACGAGAAACGCCAGCGCCAGGCCTGGCACCACCAGGAATGCCTGTAGCAACTTGGTCAGGAATGCAAAGCCAATGACACAGCCAGTCAACATCATCCAGCGATTACTCGCTGTTTCGATCGCCCGCACCATGCAGTAGCCGGCAACCACGAGCAGCAGCACCAGCAGCGCATCGGGATTGTTGAATCGGAACATCAGGGCCGCGACTGGCGTCAGCGCAAGCACCGCGCCCGCGATCAGGCCCGCCGCCGGCCCGCTGCAGCGTCGGACGGCCCCGTACAGCACGGCGACGGCTCCGACACCCATCAACGCCTGCGGCAGCAGCATGGAGAAGGCGCTGAACCCGAAGATCCTGCCGGACAACGCCATCAGCCACAGTGACGCGGGCGGCTTGTCGACCGTGATCGCATTCCCCGCGTCCAGCGAGCCGAACAGCCAGGCCTTCCAGTCCTGGGTTCCGGCCTGCGCGGCGGCGGCGTAGTAATCGTTGGCCCAGCCCGAGGACCCCAGGCCCCACAGGTAGAGCACTGCGGTCGCCGCCAGAAGGGTGAACAGCGCGGGACGCACCCAGCGCGGTTGCGGAACCTCCCCAGGGCCGTCCTCAGCCGGCGTGGTGTGCGGTTGCATGTCAGCGGTGATGGTCATCAATCGATTCCTTCGCGTTTCAGATCGTTCAGTTGGTCCGGCGGGGGTGAAACACCCAGCCGCGCAGCAGGACGAATCGCGCCGCGGTGGCCACGAGGTTGGCGAGCACCAGCACAACCAGCTCGACCAGATGATGCGGGTCGGCCACGAACGTGTGCAGGACGGCAAGCGACCCGCTCGTGATCGCCAGCGCGATCGCGAACACGATGAGACCGTCGACGTGCTGACGTGTCACGTTCGTCCTGCCGCCGATCCCGAATGTGAAGCGACGGTTCGCCGCGGTGTTTCCGATGGCGGTCAGCAGCAATGCGATCAGGTTGGCCGTCTGGGCGCCGACCGACCCCTGCATCAGCATGAACAGCACAGCGTACGCCGCCGACGACACCACCCCGATCGTGCCGAATCGCACGACCTGCCGGAACAGCGAGCCCGGGGCGGCCGAGCGCTGTGGCGAACCCAGCTGTGCCGCAATCGCATTCACCGGTATCGAACCGTTGGCGAAGTTGCGCAGCAGACGGCCGATGCCCTTGAGATCGGCCGCCGCGGTCGCGACGATGTCCACCCGACTGTCGGGATCGTCGACCCAGTCCACCGGGACCTCGTGGATTCGCAGACCGCTGCGTTCGGCCAACACCAGCAGTTCGGTGTCGAAGAACCATCCGGTGTCGGCCACATGCGGCAACAGGCGTTGCGCGACGTCGGCCCGAATCGCCTTGAACCCGCACTGCGCGTCGGAAAAGCGAGCCGCGAGGGCAGATTTCAGGATCAGGTTGTAGCAGCGGGAGATGACCTCGCGCTTGGCGCCTCGCACCACCCGAGAGCCGCGGCCCAGCCGGGTTCCGATCGCCAGGTCGGAATGTCCCGAAACCAGCGGCGCCACCAGCGGTGCGAGTGCGGCGAGGTCGGTGGACAGATCCACGTCCATGTAGACGAGCACCGGTGCGTCCGACGTCGACCACGCAGCGTGCAAGGCACGGCCACGACCCTTCTCCGGCAGCCGCACCACCCGGACGTCACTCAGGTCGGCGGCCAGTCGCGCGGCGATCCGTGCGGTGTCGTCGGTGCTCGCATTGTCGGCGATGGTGATGCGCGCTGAAAACGGAAAGTGCTCCCGGAGGTGACGGTGCAGACGATGCACCGAGTCGGCCAGAGCGACCTGCTCGTTGTACACCGGCACCACCACGTCGAGCACGGGCACACCTGCCTCGCGCGCTATCTCGGTGGCGTTCGGCCGGGATTCGAATCGGGTCCGAGCAGAGGTGCCACGTTCTAGGGCGGTATCGGTCATGGAACCCATCGTCGAGGTGCAGATTGTGCTGGCCGTGGGGCCAAGCTGTATGCCAGCTATGTATTCGGCGCCGGCGCGCTGAGGTCGTAGATCACCGCACTGTCTACGACGAGCGGGGTGTAGTGCGTCTCCACCCACTGCGCGATGTCGGCGGCCGCGCGGCTGCCGCCGCTCGACGATCCCCACCTGCCGGTCAGCAACATCATGCGATCGCCGATGAAGTAGTGGATCTGACCCGTGGCGACGAGCTGCTGGAACTTCTCGAGAGTCGGTGCAGGGTCGGTGCCGTTGAAACCTCCGATCGCCATCACCGGTGCACCGCTGGCCAGTTGGTAGCCCGCGGCGTTGTTGGATCCGACGACCGCCGCGGCCCAGGTGTAGTCCTTCGCGCCGCGGGCGAGGGTGGCTACCAGCCCGGTCGACGGCTTCGGCGAATCAAGCAGGCCTCCCGCCCCGCCAAAGCCGGGGCCGGATACGTGGCGAGACGGCCCCACACTCGGTATCGCGCCGCTGTGCGGCGATGCGGCCGTCGCGATCGAGAAACCCGCGGGCGCCGCGAGACACGACACGACCGCCAGCGCCGCCACCAATCGCGCCACCACCGGTGCCAACCGGCCGGATACGAGCAGCAGCACCGCGGCCCCGACTCCCCCGACCGAGACACTCGCCCGCAGCCACGGCATCCACTCCGAATGACGGGTCAGCAACACCGCCCCGAGGATGGTGGTGACAAGCACCGTCCCGGACAGGGCCGTCGCGGCTCGAATGTCGGATCTGTTCCGCCACAGTAGTGTTGCGCCAATTCCGATGCAGGCGCCGACCGCGGGCGCGAGAGCGACGGTGTAGTAGGCGTGGATGATGCCGTTGGAGAAGCTGAAAACCAGTGCGGATACGGCCAGCCAGCCGCCCCACAGGATGAGCGCGGCCCGTGCGGGGTCGGTGCGCGGCGCGCGCCGAGTGAGAATCAGGCCGGCCACCAGGCAGATCGCTGCGGCCGGCAGCAGCCACGCGATGTCAAGGCCCATGCCGGCGCCGAGGAGCCGTCCCCACCCCACGTCGTGGTTGAGGTTGCCGAGGCCACCGGTCTCCTTACCCGTCAAGCGGCCAAAACCGTTGTAGCCCAGAGTCAGTTCAATGATGCTGTTGTGCTGTGATCCGCCGATGTAGGGGCGCGACGACTCGGGCCAGAGTTCGACGAGCGCGAGGTACCACCCCGCCGAAACCACCACGGCCGAGCCCGCGATGACCAGGTCGACGACGCGGCGCGACAGCGTGCGGTGCCCGGCGACAAGGTACGCGGCTGCGAATGCGGGCAATACCAGGAAAGCCTGCAGCATCTTGGCCAGGAAGCCGACACCCACCGCAACGCCCGCGGCCACCAACCACCAACGGCTGGAGCCTTTTTCGCATGCCCGCTGCATACAATACGCGGCGGCGACCAGCAGGAGCACCAGCAGCGCGTCGGGATTGTTGAAGCGGAAAATCAACGCCGCGACGGGCGTCGCCGCGAGCACCGCGCCGGCCAGCAGGCCCGCACTGGGCCCGGCGACACGGCGGACGGCGGCATAGAGCAACCCCACGGACGCGACACCCATGAGCGCCTGCGGTACGAGAACACTCCACGAGTTCAGTCCGAACAGACGAACCGAGACGTCCATGACCCACAACGCCGCGGGAGTCTTGTCGACGGTGATCGCGTTGGCGGGATCGCTCGACCCGAACAGCATCGCCGTCCAGTTGTGCGCGCCGGCCTGCACCGCCGCGGCGTAGAAGGCGTTCGCCCACCCGCTGTCGCCCAGTCTCCACAGGTAGAGCACCGCCGTCGACGCCAGCAGAAGAGGTAGTCCCAGCCTCGAGACCACGGCAGAGCACTTGTCGCCGGGGCTATTTGGGGCTTCCTGCGCGCGCTCGCGCGGAAGAACCAGGGTCGTCGTCACTGAGACGATCTTGTCTCGCCCGGCTAGGCCCCCGATTGGCTCGCGCTGTGGCTTGGCTGTGAATTGCCGGGCAAGGTCACGGTGAACACCGTCGCACCGGGCCCGCTGCGCACATCGATGGTGCCGCGATGCGCCTTGACCACGGCCGCGACGATCGCCAGCCCCAGGCCGGTGCTTCCGCCGCGCCGCGACCGCGAGGTGTCGCCGCGGGCGAATCGCTCGAAGATCTCGGGCTGCAGCCACTCGGGTATGCCCGGTCCGTCGTCGGCCACGGTCAGGACGACTTCGCCGGCCTCGGATTGCATCAGCGACGTCGTGACCGACGTGCCCGGCGGCGTATGGGTGCGCGCGTTGGCGAGCAGATTGGCCAGGACCTGGTGCAGTCGCGCTTCGTCACCGGTGACGACGACCGGTTCGTCGGGCAGGTCCAGCGACCATTCATGGCCGGGACCGGCGATGTGAGCATCGCTGACGGTGTCGACGATCAACCGCGAAAGATCCACCGACTCCTGCTGCAGAGGTCGCCCGGTGTCCAGACGGGCAAGCAAGAGCATGTCCTCGACGAGGCGCGTCATGCGCTCCGTCTCGGACTCGACCCGGTTCATCGCGTGCGCGACGTCGTCGGGTACGTCACCGCGCTTGCGTTGCGCCAGTTCGGTATACCCGCGGATCGCCGCGAGCGGCGTACGCAGTTCGTGACTCGCGTCGGCGACGAACTGACGCACCCGGGTCTCGCTGGCATGCCGGGCGGACAACGCGCCCGCAATGCGGTCGAGCATCCGGTTCAGCGACGAGCCGAGCTGCCCGATCTCGGTGTGCGCCGCCGCCGGGTCGACCTTGACGATCGGGGTCGGCAGGCGGACCTCGCCGCGGTCGAGTTCCAGGTCGGCGACCTGACGGGCTGCGGCGGAAACCGTTGACAGCGGGGCGAGTTGACGGCGAATGATGAGAAATCCCGCCGTGGTCCCGCCGAACAGCGCGAGGACGCCCACCACACTGAAGATGATCCCGACGGTGAGCAGGGTGTCATCCACTTCCGACGTCGGCAGGCCGGTGACGATCGTCTGGCCGGGCGGGTGCGCGCGCATTGCGATCACGCGGTAGCTGCCGAGGCCGTCTAAGTCGACGGTCTCCGGCGCCTCGTGAGGCTCGATGTGCGCCAGTTGTTCTGCCGCGGCGGAGCTGATCCGATCGCGGGTGCCGTCGGCCGTGATGACACCCGCGTTCAACGGCGTGCCGCGCGAGATCACCGCGCCGACCGTGCGCGCGGCCTGCCCCGGCGCGTTGAGGAAGGACGGTCCCGGTCCCATGTCGTCACGGATGATCATCCGTCCCGGAAAACCGGGAGGCGGCGGAAACCCGGGCGGCGGCGGGGGCGGACCGAACTCGAACAGGCCCGCGGAGCGCCTGGCGGTCTCCGCCAGCCGATCGTCGAGCTGGTTGGTCAGAAAATGTTGCAGCGCAATCATTGTGCCGACACCGATCCCAGCACACACCAACGCCAATAGCAGGATCTGGGACACGAGCAGCCGCGTGCGAAGCGACCAGGTGCGCGGTGAAAGCAGCCGGCTCCTGCTCGGTGGCTCAGCGTGCGGGTTTGAGGACATAACCGGCACCGCGCAGCGTATGGATCATCGGTTCGCGCCCGCTGTCGATTTTCTTGCGCAGATACGAGACATACAGCTCGACGATGTTCGACCTTCCGCCGAAGTCGTAGCTCCAGACACGGTCCAGGATCTGCGCCTTGCTCAGTACGCGTTTGGAATTGCGCATCATGAACCGCAACAGCTCGAACTCGGTGGCGGTCAACGTGATCAATTCACCCGCGCGGGTCACCTCGTGACTGTCCTCATCCAGCACCAGATCACCGACGACGACCTTCGCACCGCCCGCCTCGCTCGTGACCCCCGTGCGACGCAGCAGCGCGCGCAGTCGCAGCACCACCTCTTCGAGACTGAACGGCTTCGTCACGTAGTCATCGCCTCCCGCGGTCAGCCCGGCAATTCGATCCTCGACCGAATCCTTCGCTGTCAGCAGCAGCAACGGCAGCCCCGGAATCTGCTCGCGCAGCTGGTGCAGGACATCAAGCCCGCTCATGTCGGGCAGCATGACGTCGAGCACGACCACGTCGGGCGGGGTCTGGCGGGCCAGCGCAATGGCGGTTGCACCGTCGCCCGCTGTGGCGATCTCCCAGCCCTCATACCTCAGCGCCATCGACACCAACTCGGCGAGAACCGGTTCGTCGTCGACGACCAGGACATGGATGGGCCGACCGTCGGCCCGGCGCATGACGACGCGCGCGGGCTCCTGGTCGTTGACCGCCGAACCGCTGGAACTCGCCACGCCTCCATTATCGGCGGGAGTCGTGGGCGATCCCTGTGCGTTGTCTATGCGCCCGCTGTGAATGTTCGTGACACCAACCGCTGATCAGGTACACAGCCGCCACACATGTCGGTCATGCAGCGTGTACGTATGACGATCGACCAATCCACCGAGCCCGTCTGGGGTGCGTCGCCGCCCGCCCCGCCACGCTGGGGATTGCGAGAGACACTCGTCGCTGTGGGCGTGGCCGCCGTCATCGCCGGTTTCGGCGGTGCCGCCATATACGCGGCGACCGGATCGCCCGCTCAGCAGGCGTTCGGGCACGGCATGCCCGGCGGCCCACCAGGCGGTTTCACCTCAGCTCAGCATCTGGCCGGTGAGCCAAAGACGCTGCACGGCGAGTACGTCGTCGCAGATGGCGGCGGCTTCGCCACGAAGCTCACGCAGACCGGAACGGTGACGGCGATCTCGCCGACCGCCATCACGGTCGCAAGCGCCGACGGCTTCACGCAGACCTACGAGCTGCCGGCCGCGGCGCACACCGATCGAACGATCGCCGTTTCCGATCAGGTGTCGATCCAGGGCACCCGCGCCGGCCAGCTGACGACCGCCACGTCAGTGGACATACAGATAGGTCCCGGCGGTCCTGCCGGACCACCGGGACCTGCTCCGCGCAACTAGTCGCTTACGCCGTCGGTGCCGGCTCGGCCGTGACTTCGGGGACCGCCACCGACGTCTCGGGTTCGGGCGGCGCCGTCGTGGACGTCGTCGTCTCCCCGAGTGTGATCTCCGGACTCGGCACCTCGGTTTCTTCCTGGGCTGAGCTCACACCGGCCGCCACGCCCATGGCCCCCATGGTCAGCAACGCACCCGTTCCCAGCGTTGCCGCACCCAGTTTCAGCTGTTTCGATTTCACCTTGACCACTCCATTCGGTCTTCGGGAGCCACCTCGTCGCGGCTCGTCGAACAGTGCGCTGAAGGGTCGTCCTTGACCCCTACGACCCTTGGATAACCGGTGTGGAGAGGGGTGAAACGACCTACTTGGCGGCCTCCTCCTCGGACGGCAGCGGTGCGGGGCCCTTCATGATGGGCTTGGCGACCGCGACGGCGGGCGCGTTAGACGGTGTGGTCTGCGTGCTTGTCGAGCCGACGGTCATCGACGACGACTTCGCCACGGGGTCCCCCGTGTGTTCCTGAGCGACCATCAGGCCGATCGCAGCCATCGCGACGACCGCGCTGCCGCCGATCATGGCTGCACAGAGCCTCAGATCGGCGCGGGATTTGCTCTTGTGCTGATCATCCATTTCAACTGCCCCTCTGGTGTTGCCGGTCGCCCCTTCCTCGCGGCCACCGTCGAATAACTGCAGGTGACCATCAGTGAACGCGCCGAATCTGGAGACCCGCTGGCCGCCACGTGTGAGTTGTCCAAAGGTCGGCCACCCGAATCTCATAACCTGTGCGCATGCAGCGCACATGCGGACCGGACGGATGACGCGCTTTCTCGCGCGCCGGCTGCTCAACTACCTCGTGCTGCTGGCGCTGGCGTCGTTCGTGGCCTACGTTCTGGCCGCCTGGCAGTTCGACCCGCTCGAGAACCTCCTGAGTCGCAACCCGCGCCCGCCTGAAGCGGTCATCGAAGCCAAACGGGTCGAACTGAATCTCGACAGGCCACTGCTGGTTCAGTTCGGCCTGTGGGCCTCCGGCATCCTCCACGGAGATTTCGGCACCACCATCGCCGGCCAGCCCGTGACCGACGAGCTGTGGCGCCGTGTCGGTGTCAGTCTGCGACTGCTGGTCCTCGGTTCGGTGATCGGCACCGTCGCCGGCGTGGTCATCGGCGCGTGGGGCGCGATCCGCCAGTACCGCGTGAGCGACCGCGTCATCACCGCGCTGTCATTGTTGGTGATCAGCACTCCGTCGTTCGTGATGGCCACTCTGCTGATCCTGTCGGCGTTGGGCATCAACTCGGCGGTGGGCGTTCAACTTTTCGAGTTCACCGGCGAGACATCGCCGGACGCGGTCGGTGGTGCATGGAACCAGTTCGTCGATCGTCTCCAGCATCTCGTGCTGCCGACGCTCACCCTTGCGCTGGGAGGGATGGCCGGCTACAGCCGCTACCAACGCAACGCGATGCTCGACGTGCTCGGCCAGGACTTCATCCGCACTGCGCGGGCAAAGGGATTGACCCGTCGCAGAGCACTTTTCAAGCACGGGCTGCGCACGGCGCTGATCCCGATGGCGACGATGTTCGCCTACAGTTTCGCGGGACTGTTCACCGGAGCGGTTTTCGTCGAGAAGATCTTCGGATGGCACGGCATGGGTGAATGGTTCATTCAAGGCCTCAACACGCAGGACATCAACATCATCTCGGCCATCGTCGTGTTCGCCGGCGTGACGGTCCTGTTGGCCGGATTGCTGTCGGACATCATCTATGCCGCACTCGATCCGAGGGTGCGTGTGACATGACCGAACCCGTCATTCACGCCGGTTCGTCGCCCGCGACGGGCGAATCGTCGACGACCGCGAAGTCCGGTGTCGATGTCGCGTCCTTCGCGTCGAGGCGCACTCTGGTCCTGCGGCGGTTTGCGCGCAACAAGCCCGCCGTGGTGTCGATCGCGATACTCGTCCTTCTGTTCGTCGGCTGCTACGCCCTACCGCCGCTACTGCCCTACAGCTACAGCGATCTGGATTACTTCGCGCTGCAGCAACCGCCGAGCACCGATCACTGGTTCGGCACCAACGCACTCGGCCAGGACCTGTTGGCCCAAACTCTGCGTGGCATGCAGAAGTCGATGCTCATCGGTGTCTGTGTCGCGTTCATCTCCACCGTCATCGCGGCCACGGTCGGGACCATCGCGGGCTACTTCGGCGGCTGGCGCGATCGCACCCTGATGTGGATCGTCGACCTCATGCTGGTGATACCCAGCTTCCTGCTCGTCACCATCGTCGTGCAGCGCACCAAGGGCGATATCCTCTGGATGATCGTTCTGCTGTCCGTCTTCAGCTGGATGATCAGTTCGCGCATCGTGCGTGGTATGACGATGAGCCTGCGTGAACGCGAATTCGTCGTGGCCGCACGGTATATGGGCGTGAGCAATACGCGGATAATCCTGCGTCACATCATTCCGAACGTCGCCTCCATCATCATCATCGACACCGCGCTGAACGTCGGAATCGCGGTCCTCGCCGAGACCGCGCTGAGCTATCTGGGCTTCGGTGTGCAGCCGCCTGACGTGTCGCTGGGAACCCTCATCGCCAGTGGCACCCCGTCGGCAACGACCTTCCCGTGGCTGTTCCTGTTCCCCGCAGGTGCGCTCGTGTTGATCATCTTCTGCGCCAACCTCATCGGCGATGGCTTGCGCGACGCGCTCGACCCGGGCAGTAAAGCTCTGCGGCGGCGGAGGGTACGCAAATGAGCCTGCTCGAGGTGAGCGATCTGACGGTTGCCTTCCCCACCGACACCGACGTCGTCCATGCGGTGCGGGGAATGAACTTTCACGTCGACCCCCGAGAGGTCGTCGCGCTCGTCGGTGAATCGGGTGCCGGCAAGTCGGCCAGCGCGATGGCCGTCGTCGGCCTGCTACCCGAGTACGCCGCGGTGTCGGGTTCGGTTCGGTTGCAGGGCAACGAGCTCATCGGGCTTTCCGATCAAGAGATGTCGCAGATTCGCGGCAAGATCATCGGCACGGTGTTCCAGGACCCGATGTCGGCGCTCACGCCCGTCTACCCGGTCGGCGACCAGATCGCCGAAGCGATCGAGATCCACCAGCGAGACACCACCAGGCGGGCGGCGCGGGCTCGCGCCGTCGAGCTGCTCGATCTGGTCGGTATCGCCCAGCCGGATCAGCGGGCGCGGGCGTTTCCCCACGAACTGTCCGGCGGCGAGAGGCAGCGCCTGGTCATCGCCATCGCGATCGCCAACGATCCGGATCTGCTGATCTGCGACGAGCCGACGACTGCTTTGGACGTCACGGTGCAGGCGCAGATCCTCGACGTGCTCAAGACCGCACGCGACGTGACCGGCGCCGGCGTTCTGATCATCACCCACGACCTCGGGGTGGTCGCCGAGTTCGCGGACCGCGCCCTGGTGATGTACGCCGGACGGCCCGTCGAGATCGCGTCTGTCGAGGAGCTGTACGAGAACCGCCGAATGCCCTACACCGCCGGGCTTCTCGGATCGGTACCTCGCTTGGACGCCGCGCGGGGGGCGCGGCTGGTGCCGATACCGGGCGCCCCGCCCGCCATGGCCGCGCTACCGCCCGGCTGCCCGTTCGAGCCGCGCTGCCCGCTCGCCATCGACGACTGCCGCGCCAACGAACCGGAACTGCTCGAGATCGCACCGGACCACCGGGCCGCGTGCATCCGCACCGACGAGGTAGCCGGACGCAGTGCGGCGCAGATCTACGGCGTGTCCACCGAACCTCCCGACGCCGCCGATGATGATGCCGACCGCACAGTGGTGCTGCGGGTCCGGGACCTCGTCAAGACGTACAAGCTGACCAAGGGTGTGGTGTTCCGCAGGCAGGTCGGCGAGGTGCGCGCGGTCGACGGCATCAGTTTCGAGCTCGAGCAGGGCCGCACGCTCGGCATCGTCGGCGAGTCCGGTTCGGGTAAGTCGACCACGTTGCATCAGATCCTGGAATTGACCGCGCCGCAGTCGGGTTCGATCGAGGTGCTCGACACCGACGTCGCGACTCTCGATTCACGGTCCCGCCGTGCCCTGCGCGGCGATCTGCAGGCGGTGTTCCAGGACCCGGTGGCCTCGCTGGACCCACGGCTGCCGGTGTTCGAAGTGCTGGCAGAGCCGTTGAGCGCCAACGGTTTCGACAAGAGGACCATCGACGACAGGGTGGCCGAGCTACTCGGTATCGTCGGCTTGCGGCGGGAGGACGCCGCTCGCTACCCCGCTGAGTTCTCCGGTGGGCAGAAGCAGCGCATCGGTATCGCGCGTGCCCTGGCGCTGCAACCCAAGATCCTCGCCCTCGACGAGCCGGTTTCGGCGCTCGACGTGTCGATCCAGGCGGGCATCATCAACCTGCTGCTGGACCTGCAGCAGCAGTTCGGGCTGTCCTACCTGTTCGTGTCCCACGACCTTTCCGTGGTCAAGCATCTGGCCCACCGGGTGGCGGTGATGTACAAGGGCACGGTCGTCGAGCAGGGCGACGGTGACCAGGTGTTCAGCAGCCCGCAACACGAGTACACCCGCCGATTGCTCGCCGCGGTTCCGCAACCGGAGGTGAATCGCCGCTAGAGTCGGTCGGCATGAGCCTCCGACGCATCACTCAGGCCCTGGGCATGGCAACTGTAATCGCTGCCCTGACCCTGACCGCCTGCTCCGACAGCAACCAGGAGGCGCCATCGGCGGGCGGATCCGCCGAAGTCGGCAGCACCAACGACGTCAACCCGCAGGACGTCGCGAACCTGAAGCAGGGCGGCAACCTACGGCTGGCGCTGAACGACTTCCCGCCGAACTTCAACTCACTTCATATCGACGGCAACACCGGCGACGTTGCATCGATCGAACGCCCGACGATGCCGCGGGCATTCCGGATCGCCGCCGACGGCTCGGCCTCCGTCAACACCGACTACTTCACCAGCGTGGAGCTGACGAGCACCGACCCTCAGGTCGTCACGTACACCATCAATCCCAAAGCGGTGTGGAGCGACGGAACCCCGATCACCTGGGAGGACCTCCAGTCCCAGATCAACGCCACCAGCGGCAAGGACAAAGGTTTCGCGATCGCCGCCACCAATGGCAGCGATCGGGTCGAGAAGGTGGAACGCGGCGTCGACGATCGACAGGCCGTCATCACGTTTGCCAAGCCCTGGTCCGACTGGAAGGGCATGTTCGCGGGCAGCACCATGCTGCTGCCGAAGAGTTCGACGGCTACCCCGGAGGCGTTCAACCGAGCGCAGCTCAACGGGCCCGGCCCCTCTGCAGGTCCCTTCCTCATCTCCAACCTCGACCGCGGCGCGAAGCGGATCACGTTGACGCGCAACCCCAAATGGTGGGGTGAGGCACCGCTGCTGGACAGCATCACGTACCTGATCCTGGACGACGCCGCGCGCATCCCGGCACTGCAGAACAACACGATCGACGCCACCGGCCTCGCCACCCTCGACGAGATGGAGATCGCCAGGCGCACCAACGGCGTCGCCATCCGTCGCGCCCCGGGGCTGGGCTGGTATCACTTCACGTTCAACGGATCCCCGGACCGGATCCTGGCGGATCCAGCATTGCGACGCGCCGTCGCGCGAGGCATCGATCGCAACACCATTGCGGCGGTGGTCCAGCGGGGGCTCGCCGACAACCCGGTGCCGCTGAACAACCACATCTACGTCGCCGGCCAGGAGGGCTACCAGGACAACAGCGGCGTCGTCGCCTTCGATCCCGAAAAGGCGAAGCAGGAACTGGATGCGTTGGGTTGGCGGATGAACGGCCAGTTCCGCGAGAAGGACGGCAAGCAGCTGGTCATTCGCGATGTGCTCTTCGACTCGCTCGGGACGAGGCAGTATGCCCAGATCGCGCAGAACAACCTCGCCCAGATCGGCGTCAAGCTCGACCTCGACATCCGGCCCGCGGCGGGCTTCTTCACCGATTACGTCACGGTCGGCAACTTCGACATCGCCCAATTTTCTTGGAGCGGTGACGCTTTCCCGCTGTCAAGCCTTACCCAGATCTACCGCACGGGCGCGGAAAGTAACTTCGGCAACATCAGCAGCCCGGCGATCGACGCCAAAATCGAGGAGACAGTGAGCGAACTGGATCCCGCAAAAGCCCGCACGCTCGCCAACGAGTTGGACAAGCTGCTGTTCGAGGAGGTCTTCAGCCTTCCGCTGACGCAGTCGACCGGAAACGTCGCGGTGCGAAGCAATTTGGCGAACTTCGGCGCATTCGGCCTCGCCGACGCCAACTACTCGACGATCGGTTTCATGAAGTAGCCCGGCGCACGGTTCGGGGGATCGCCGCGGGCACCACAGATTCGAGGGCTGCTGCCGCCTCGATACCCCAGACCAAAGCGCGCACGCCGAGCCCGGCGGGTTTCGAATCCAGGGCGGCCTCGCGTTCGGGGAGTGTGTGGAACGTGCCGTCGTAGATCTCCTTGACGACGTCCAGGGCCGCGCTTTCGCGCAGGTCGACGATGCTGTGCCCCGCGGTCGCCAAGTTGACCAGGACCGCGTTCGGAATCAGCGACGCGACCCGCTGTGCCACCGTCGGCGGCGTGATCAGGTCACGACCTCCCGAGATCACCACCGTCGGCCAGGTGAAGTTCGGCATCTGGGCGACCAGATCGAAGGGCTCGGCATCGAATTCTGTTGTGCCTGTGTCAGCTTCGCGATATGCCACGGCAGGGTCGAACGGCTTGCCGTCAGGTGTCGCGCCATAGTTCAGCTCGCGGTATGCGATGCGGTTGACGAGGTCGGGCTCGTTTCGGTATGGCGCCTTGCGTTCCAGCACCAGCCGGGTGGCGTGGGCCATGCCCGACCACAGCCAGTGCTTGCCGGTAAGTAGCAGATCCAGTTGACGCCGCAGCAGCGCGGGTCCGGCTAGGCCGTAGACGGCGATCGCCAGCTGGGTGGCTGCCGGCGTCAACTGGTTGTCGCCGACCAACCGTCGCACCTTGGGCGCCAGGTCTGCGGTCTCGGGGTCCTCGCCGTTCCAGAGCAGGCTGCGGGCCGCCTCGCGGACCGCGTCGATGTCCTGGGCGGACAGCACAGGTGAGTCGAGGACCATGGCGTGCACCCGCTGAGGATGGCGAACGCCGAATCCCGCTGCGAGATAGGTGCCGTAAGAGGTGCCGTAGACGACCGCTTTGTCGACGCCCGCATCGTCGAGTACCGCGGCCACGTCGTCGACGGCCTGGCCGATCGTCAACGCTTCCGGCGGGAGGTCGGCGCCGCGATCGTCGTGGCGGGACAGGCCGACACCGCGGTGCTCGACCATGATGACGTCCAGGCCCTCAGCGGCTGCGCGACGGCGGAAGCCCCGGTACAGCGCGACCGATGCCGCTCCGGGTCCGCCCGGGATCACGACCAGCGGATGAGCAGACTTGCGCCCGGCGCGCACGTAGTAGAGGTCGAACTCCTCGTCTGCGCCGTCCTGGCCGCTGCCCACCGGCCGCCGGACGGCGCGAACACCGGGGAGCGCCGCGAGTTTGTCGTGCGCGCGCCGGCGTTTGGCGTTCATGGTCATCGCGTTACATTCTGCCCGTTGCGCGCCCATCTTCTATAGAGTCGCGGGACGAATCGAACACCCCACGGGAGCCGAGGCAGCGTGCGGACACAGGAGTTCTTCGAGCGGGCGACGCAGGCGTTCGAAGTGCTCGGCGTGCTGTCGATGATCATCGGGTTCGCGTTCGCGTTCGGACTTTCGCTGATCACCTGGAGGCGCACCAAGAGCGGCGGTCGGGCGTTCAAGACGCTGCGGCAATCCCTGGGTGGAGCAATTCTTCTCGGCCTCGAGCTGCTCGTGGCGGCCGACATCGTCAAGACCGTGACGTCGACGCCCTCGCTCACCGACGCCGCCGTTCTAGGGATGATCGTCCTCATCAGGACGGTGCTGAGCATCACCATCGAGATCGAAGTCGACGGTGTCGCACCGTGGCGCAAGGCGCTACGCACCGGCCCCGAGGTGCTGACCAGTGCGGCCCGTAACGCCATGAGCTCGCAGCCCGACTCTCCCGCCTAGCGCTCAGGAGCGGATGAGGTCCGCGGCCTTCTCGCCGATCAGCACGCTGGGCGCATGGGTGTGCCCCCGGATGATCGTCGGCATCACCGATGCGTCCGCGACCCGCAGGCCCTCGACCCCACGGACGCGCAACTGCGGGTCGACGACGCTGGCGTCGTCGCCACCCATGCGGCAGGTGCCGACGGGGTGATAGAGCGTGTGCGACAACGAGTTCAGCGCGCGGTCCAACGTTTCGTCGTCGAGGTTCGTGGCGTTCAGCGGCCTGGCGATCTTGCCGATGATGCCGTTCAGCGCGGGTGACTTCGCGATGGTCGCGCACATCCGCAGGCCGGCCATCAGCGCGTCGCGATCCGCGCCGGCCGAGTCGGTCAGGTACCGCGGATCGATGATCGGCTTGTCCTTGGGATTCGAGGACCGCAAGGTGATGGTGCCGCTGCTGTACGGCTTCAACAAGATCGGGCCCATCACGACCGCATGGCCCGGATACGGGTCGCCGAGGCCTTCCTCGAAGTACGGTGCCGGCGCGAATATCAGCTCCAGATCGGGCAATTCGAGATCGGCGCGGCTCTTCACGAAGCCGTACGCCTCACCGACGTTTGATGTGAGCATGCCGCGCCTGCGAATCAAGTAGTTGAGCAGTTCCAGCGGCTTCTCGGCCGCGAACAAAGTGTCATTCGGCACGTCGAATCCCAGCGGCACCACCAGGTGATCGAGCAGATTGGCGCCGACGTCCGGCGACTCGGCGACCACGTCGATGCCGTGCTCGGTGAGCTGATCGCGGTCACCGATTCCGGAGAGCATCAGCAGCTGCGGGCTGTTGATCGCGCCTCCGCACAGCACCACCTCGCGTTTTGCCCGCACCACCTGCTTGCGTCCGTCTTTCTCGAACTCGACCCCGGCTGCGCGTTGCCCGTCGAACAGCACTTTCGTGGCGGTGGCTTCGGTCAGCAGCGTCAGGTTCGGACGTTTGACCGCAGGCTTCAGGTAAGCGTCCGCGGTGCTCCACCGCGCCCCGCGGCGCTGTGTGACGTGGGTTTCGCAGAAGCCCTGCGGCTCATCTTGATTGGGCTCTTCGATGCGGTAGCCGCATTCCTGGACGGCCTTGAGCCATGCGGCCGTGGACGACCGGGGGCTTCGTTGACGAGCGATCGACAGCGGGCCGCTTTCAATGCGGCGCAGATACGGTTCCAGATTCGCGTAGCTCCACTGCTCGCCGGCGGCGGCACCCCACTCGTCGTAGTCGGCGGCGAATCCGCGGACCCACATCATCGCGTTCATCGACGACGAGCCGCCGAGCATTCTGCCTCGCGGCCAATAGATCTCGCGCCCGTCGAGCTCTTTCTGAGGCTCCGTGAGATAGTCCCAGTCCATCGGGGTGCGCATCAGCTTCGAGAAGCCCGCGGGGATGTGAACAAATTTGTCTTTATCCTTCGGCCCGGCTTCGAGCACCACGACCGCAGCGGCCGGATCCGCACTCAGACGATTGGCCACCACCGATCCGGCAGAGCCCGTTCCCACAACGATGTAGTCGGCGTCCACCCGCCGGAGTCTATGAGTCCAGCGACCGCGATGCGGTCGATTGCCCGCGTCACTATGTGGGGCGACCTTATCCGGGCGTTCGAGCGTTCCCGGGTACAAAGAACGCAAATTGACGCCCAGCAACCGCGTGATGCACGAGGATGTAGCCGGCGACCAGCAGCACCTTCGAACCGCCCTCGCACTTCGGAGCCATCGGATGGAACCCCAGCCACCCGCCGCGGAACCCCAGGCTGTGCCCCCTGCCTATCGTCTTCATCCTCCCACCGGCGTCACCTGGGCTACCGCGCTTGGGGGCTTCGCTGCAGGCGGCATCCTGCTCGGGTTCAACTACTGGAAATGGCGCCAGAAGGCTGCCGCCGCGACCGTCGTCGCCGCGGGATTCGTCGCGTTCTCGGTCGTCGCCTGGCTGGCGCTGATCACGCCCGCGAGTGTGCCCGCCGTCGTCTTCCTTGTGCCGCAGCTGCTCGGTGGATACTTTGTCGCGAAATGGCTGCAGGGCCGCCGCTTCGATGCACACGTCGCCGCCGGCGGCGGAAAGATCTCGTCCGGGGTCGGTGCGGCGATCGGCCTGGGGTTCGGCGCGTTGATGCTCGGCGCTTTCGCCATCTGGTTCTTGAGCACGGGCATCAATCCCAAGGCGCTGCTCGACACGCAGGAGTCCGTCGACTTCGGCCACGGCCAGCATGTCTTCTACTCTCGCGGCGCCTCGCGCGAAGCCGCCCAGGACTTCGGTGAAGCCCTGACAAGGGGCCGCTACTTCGATGGCACCGTCGCCACCGAGGTGTGGATCGCCGGGCAGCCCGGCAAGCGGGAGATCTCGTTCGTCGGCGCCGAAGGTGCCTGGGATGACCCAGTCAACGTGGATTACATGCACGAGTTGACGGAATACATCGTGGCCGACATCGGCGGAAAGCCCGTAACGGTGCTGCTGCTCGACGAACGGTTGTATGAGAAGAAGCGGTGCCGATTGGATACGGCATGGACTTGTTCGCCGAACCCTTAGGTGGTCAGCGCGATGTGGTGGGCGCCGTCGACCGCGGCATAGCGCTGCGGACTGCACGTCAGCACGATCACCTGACCGTCACCGCCGACCGCGTTGAACACCGCACCCATCTTGACGAGCCGATCGGCGTCGGTGAAGCCCAGGGCGTCGTCGATCACCACGGGGACGGTGTCCTCCTTGGCCACCAGCGCCGCGCCGGCGAGCCGCGCGACGATGCCCAGCTGCTCCTTCGCTCCGCCGGACAACGACTCGTACGGGACCGTGCGGCCTGACAGCGTGCGGCTGCGGATCTTCAGGTCGCTGTCGACGTCGACCTCGAAACTGTCGCCGAAGACCAGCCGACCGAGGCGTTCCACCTCGCTGCGGAACGGATCGACGTAGCGCAGCCGGGTCGCATCGCGGTGACGGGTGATCACCGACCGCAGCAGTTCCGCCGCGCGGGCGCGACGTTGCACCCGCAGGTAGTCGGCCTCGGCGTGTTCACGTTCGGTTTCGGCGGCGTCCAGCTGCCCTTTGCGCCCCTCGGTGCCGTACACCTTCAGCTGCGTCTTCACCTCGCGCAGCGCCTCGACCACCTCGTCATGGGCGCGACCCAGCGCTTCGGCGTTCCGGGCGGCCTCGCTGAGCGCGGTGGCGACGGCGTCGGGTGCCGCGCCCGCCAGCTCGTCGCGGAGCTCGGCGACGAGAATGTTCGCGCGCCGCGCCTCCTCCTCGTGCGCCTCGGCTTTGACGGCGAGCTCCGCGTCGGTGGCCGCCGCGCGCTGTCGCGCGAGTTCCTCACGCGCCAGCATGATCTGGCCCTGTTCGGTGACGAGCTTGTCGCGCACCAGCGCGACGCAGGTCTCGCGCTCCCCCAGTTGTTTTGCCGCCGCCTCAGCGACCTTGCGGTGTTTGTCCCCCTCGGCGATGGCCTGGGTGACGGCGACCGTCGCCGACTCGAGTTCGGCACGTGCCGCGACGGGGTCGATTCCGAACAGGTCCGCGGTAGCGGGTTGGCGCGCGGTCAACTCGGCCAGCCGGGTCCGCAACTGCTCGGCCGACGCGTCGCCGGTCAGGGCCTCGATCCGGGTGACCAGCCGATCCCGGGTCGTCATCAATTGTTGACGCCGCTCGTCGAGGGTGCGCGCCGCGGCCAGGTCGGCGACGCCGCCCGTCGCCAGGGCTGTCGACAGAACCTCTTGGGCGGCAGCCAGTTTCGCCTGTGTCTCCGATGCCGGTGTGCCCGGGGCAACGCGCGCGGTCAGAACACCCGGGACTTCGAACTCGGTCTCTGCGCTGACACTCGTCGACCACGACCCGCCCGCGGCAAGGATGTGCGATTCGCCGCCGAGGCGCACCTCGATGTCGCCGATCGCGACCAGTTCGACGTGCGCCGACATCAGCTCGACCTGACCCGTTGCCACGTCAACCGCAGACTTCGCGACCTCGATGGCCCGCATGCCCTCGGCCGTCAGCGCGATGCCGGCGAGCTCGGCCTCGGTGCGCTCCAGATCGCGTTGCGCCCCTACGATCTTGGCCAGCAGCGAAGAAACCCGGTCGGCTTCGTCGCGCGCAACCAGTTGGTCGACGCTTCGGCGGGCCGCCTCGGCGCGCACCTGGGCGGTAGCCATCGCCGCCCGCGCCTGCTCGGCCACGACCTCGGCCGCCTGCTGCACCTCGGCGGCGGTGGCCAGCTCCTCCGCCGCCGCTGCGGCCGACGCTTCGAGATCGACGATGGCGGCGGCCCGCGCATCGATCTGCTCGGCCAACTTGCGCCGCTCGTTGACCGCAGCGACCGACGTGGCGCGGATGGCGTCCGCGGCGGATGCGACCTGCTCGGCCTGCTTGAGCTGGCCGGCGAGCGCGGCGACGGCCTCGGCGGCAGTCTGCGCAGCGACGAGTTGCTTATCGGCGTCGACGCGTTCGGCGGTCAGCCGCTCCAGCTGCGGGGTGAGCTCGGCATGACGCCGGACCGCGTCGTCGACCTCCGCCATCGCAGCCGCGCAGCGGGCCAGTTCCTGGTCGGCGGCGCGCAGCCGGTTCGTCGCCGCAGCCCACTGTCCGGTGGGACGACCAGTTCGGGTGAAGTAGTCGAGGTACTCGGCCTCGACCCGGTCGATCAACAACGCGTCGGTGCCGTTGCCGGCCGCGGGCTGCGCCTCCGACACACCGGTGGCCTCGCCCGCGGCGACGTCGAGCGCACGTGACAGCGCATCGCAGCCGGAAAGATCCACCACCGAGGTGGACGCGGACTGCAACACGCGCTGGGCCTGCCACAGACAGGTGTCGACGGTCTCGGTCAGCATCGCCCGAACCCGCTCGTGCGCCTCATCGCCGGTGAGCTGCTCGCGGCGCGGCGCCAGGACCGTCAACTCGGTCTCGGCCCGCTTGTGAAACCGCTTGCGGTACACGAACCGATAAGGGCCGGTGGAGATTTCGGCGGTGATCTCGGCGCCGACGTCCGCGTGCGTCGGCTTGACCTGCTTGACCTCTTTCTTCGACGAGCGGTCCTTGGATTCCAGAAGCAGGTCCAGCGCCTCGATCATCGACGACTTGCCGATCTCGTTGGCGCCGCTGACGACCACCACGCCGCGGTCGGGGAACTCGATCTCGCGGTGCGTGATGCCGCGGTAATTGGTCAAGACCATGCGGTGCAGTTTCACGCCACTCCCCTGTCCGCCAGGCGCAGCAGCAACGCGAGTGCCGAACGCGCAGCGTCGGCGTCATCGCCGTCCGCCCTTGCCGCGGTGACCAACTCGTCGACCGCGGCCGCCGCGAATCCGCCGATCCCGAGGTTGTCGAACTCCCCGTCAGCGGGTGTCACTACGATGTCGGACTGCTTGTCCCACACGGTAAGTGCGGCGAACAGACGCGCGTACTTGTCCAGACATGCATCGAGCGCGGCCTTGTCGGTCACCGTCAGAGAACCTGTCAGCCCGATTCGGACGACGGTACGGTCCTTGTCCGGCATCAGATCCAGATTCAGGTCCAGGTCGGCGATGTCGCGGCTGTCGTCCACCGAGCGGCGCAGCGTCACGAACCGCCACCGGCCCACCGTGTGGGGCTGGACCTGCACCGGCGCGTCAGGGTGGGCTTCGTCGAGGTCGACCACCAGCACATGACCTGGATCGGTTTCAATGTCGTCGTAGTTGGTCACTTCCGGCGACCCCGAGTACCAGATTCGCCCGGTGGAACCGACCTGCATACGAGAGTGCTTGTCGCCCAACGCCGCATAGTGCACGGCGCCACGGACGATGGCTGCCTCCAGTGCCGCCAGCCGGATCAGCGACGGCCGGTCCTTGTCGGGAACGAAGATGTCGACGCCGCCGTGGCCGACCACGATACGGGCGGTTCCGTCGGCAGGCAGGTCGTCGAGTACGGAGGCCACCGGGTCTGCACACGGAGCCTTGGACGTCCACGGCGCCGCGACGAGCTCCAAGCCGGGCCGCACCACGTGCACACCGGACCGGTCGAGAACCGTCACGTTGTCCGGACACTCCGCAACGAACAGCGGGCTGGTGTAGACCGACGAGGCATCCAGCGGATCGTGATTGCCCGGCAGAAGATACACAGGAACGCCGATGGCGCGCATTGCTTCCAGCGACTGGCTGACGTCCCTCGGCGCGAGTTGGTTGTGCTCGAACACGTCGCCCGCCACGACCACGAACTCGGCTCCGGTATCGGCCGCGAGCTCCTTCAGACCCGCCACGGCGTCACGGCGCGCAGCCGAATAGCGCGGCTGCGCCTCGCCGTTGAGGAAGTAGCGGGTCATGCCGAGCTGCCAGTCGGCGGTGTGTATGAACCGCATCTCGGACCCTCCCTTCACTCGCCGCGGCCGAGCCGCGAATTCAGCCGGTCTTTGCCAGGCATCGCGAGTGTAGGTCCGGCCGCCGACATGTCCGGTGAGGCGCGGCGGGCCCTGTCAGTCGGCTTGATCTGCGCGGGTGAGCACGTCCTGATAGTCCGCGAGCTCGATTTCCTCGGCCACCACGGTCCTCGTCCCGTTGTAGACCTCACGGTCGATCTCGTCGTCGGCGTTCGCGACCAGCATGGCCACGAAGGTGTCGCCGTTGACGTTGAGGAACGTGCGGAAGATCCCGGCGAACCAGTCGACGGCGATGAGCAATCCGACCGCCTCGAGCGGAAGATCCAGAGACGTTGCGAGGAACGTGGCCACCACCGGAAAGCCGCCGGGGACGGTGATCGTTCCCATGTTCAGGAGGATGGCCAGTGCCATACCGAGCACGATCGCGCCGAAACTCAGCTCGATGTCGCCCGACTGCGCGAGGAACATGACGACGATCATGTAGTTGAGGACAGCGCCGTACGAGCCCATCGTCAGACCGACCGACAGCGTGAAGTTGGCGACCTTCTGGCTGACTCCGACTTTCTCGACGGTGTTCTTGAGCACCGTCGGGAACGTCACCGCTGAACTCGTCGTGGTGATTGCGATCGCCGTCTGCTCGACGAGCTTGCCCGGCAGTTTCCACGGACTCAGCCGGGTGCGCAGCGTGACGACGACAACGAACAACGCGAACAGGATGAGGACACCGGCCAGCGTTGCCCCCAGGTATTTCAGCGCCGATGTGACGACGGCGAAACCCACATCGCCCGCCAGCGCCGCCAGCAGACAGAACACTCCGATCGGGGCGGCGTACATGACGAGTCGGATCATGGTGAGCACGATCTGCTGGATCTGGTCGATGAACGTCAGCACCCTGGTGTCGCCGGTCTTGTTGATCTGGTTGCGCAACGCCACGCCCAAAAGCAGTGAGAACACGATGATCGGCACCATCGACGCGCTCGACATCGCTTCGAAGATGTTCTTGGAGACGAAGTTGAGCAGGGTGTCCTGCCACCCCAACGCTTCTCCGGCGGACTCCTGAAGCGACGAGTCGACCTCGCCGCTGAACTCGATACCGCTGCCCGGGCGGATGAGGACACTGAGCACCCACGCGAGGATGGCTGCGACGATCGAGAATCCGAACATCCATTTGAACGTGCGGAACGCGATTCTGCCGGTGCCTGCGCCGGTCATCGAACCGGTCGCGACGATCACCGAGGCCATCACCAGCGGCACGATCGACATCTGGATCAGCCGGATGAACATGTCGCCGACGAATTTCAGATTCGCCGCCCACTCGCCGGCGATCAGGCCGAAGGCGAGTCCGGCGACCGCGGCGACACCGATCTGGAGCGCTGGATGCGACAGGGCTTTCATTGCGCGAAGCTACGTCGGCGCCGCTACAAAGACGTGGCCGGTTCGTTGCGCCCGTGTATCAGCAGTCCTCGCTCAGCCCCGGGATCCCAACAGCGACTGCCCCACGAATCCGCCGTGCGTCGGAACGCCCGGCAGGATCGCGAAAGTGGCCGATCCGATGGTGGTGATCCACTGATTGAGCGCGTCGCCGCCCGCGAGGCGATGCTGTACCGGGACGAACTGTCGCGCAGGGTCACGCTGGTAGCAGGCGAAGATGAGCCCGCTGTCTGTCGTGCGGTCGTCGCGGGGCGGATCGTCGTAGTTGTAGGGCCTGCGCAGGAACTGTTCATCATCGGTGCGGTGCCGGGCCAGCGCGACGTGGGAACTCGGCGGGATCACCGGTATCCCGTCGACGGTGGCGCCGAGGTCGGGCTCGTCGGTCTCCTTTCGACCGGTCAGCGGGGCACCGGTGTCCAGACGTCGCCCGACGGTGAGTTCCCTACTGGGACGGTCGAGTTCGTCCCAGGTGTCCATTTCGGCGCGGATCCGCCGGATGACGAGCACCGTGCCGCCGGCGAACCACGGCGTGGCCGCACCATCCGCCCACACATGCCGGTCGAGTGCCTGATCGTCACGCAGGTTCGCCGTCCCGTCGACCTGCCCCATGAGATTGCGCATGCTGCCACCCGGGCGGTTGGAGCCGTGGGCGTTGCGAAAGCCAGTCTGCCGCCATCGTTGGCGGGTCATGGAGCGGACGTTCTTCAGCAGCACCCGGCCCGCGTGCGCGATGACGACCGGATCGTCGGCGCAGATCTGCAACAACAGATCTCCGCCACACCATGCCGGCTCGAGCCGGTCGGTGCTGAAAGTGGGCAGTTCGGTGACCGATTCCGGTCGCAGGTGCGCCAGCCCCACACGGTCGAAAACGGAGGGCCCGAGTCCGACGGTGACGGTGAGTCGCGCAGGCCGCAGCGCGAGCTCGGGTTCGGTGTCGGCCAGCGCCGGATCACCCTGGGTGAGCCGCGCCGCGTCCGATGTCCAGAGCTTCAGGACGGCAGTGAGCGTGTCGCGGGCACTTCGGCCCCCCTGCGGGATCAGGTCGAGCGCGACAAACATCGCATGCGCCTGCGGCGGTGTGGCGACGCCGCTCTGGTGCGCGCCGTAGAACGGTTCGACCGCGGTGCCGAATCCGCCTGCTGCAGTGACAGATTGCGCTGCACTGCACTGGGTGAGGGCGGTTCCCGCGGCCACCGCGGCGGCGCCACCGGCCAGGAGACGCCGCCGATTGAACATCGGATGCCCACCCATGGCTAGTGATGCCCTCCGCCGGATCCGGTGCCGCGCGGTGTGTATTCCTCGTCGGCGCCCGCGAAGTCGCGGATCTGCGCAGTCACCGGAAGGGTCTAGCCGTCCTCGAAGAGGACGGTCAGCGTCACGTCGGCACCTGGCTGCAGCGGTGCCTTGAGATCCATCAGCATCAGGTGGTCACCACCGGGGATCAGTTCGCGAGAGCCGCCCGCCGGTACCGTCAGGCCATCCGCCTTGGGACGCATCGTCATTGCCCCCGATGCATCCGGGACGACCTCGTGCACCTCGACCCGTCCGGCAAGCGGCGATTCACCGGACATGATGCGGGCGTCATGGTCGCCGGAGTTGGAGAACGTGCCGAACACCGCAGCCATCCCGGCCATCCCCGTCGCTGCCGAGCTCGCCCACTGATTCTCGACGGTGATGGTGGACGCCATCAGCTCCCTGCGGTCGCCCGGGGAGGCCGAACAGCCGGTGCCGAGCAACGCGCAGACGGCGAAAGCCGCGACCCACACCCGGATTCTTATGTCAGACATATGCCTTCGACTCCTCAGCGTCGCCGGTGTCGCCGGCCACCTCGCGTTCGCGGGTTCGGCGCCGCCTGGCGAGAACGGCTTCCACCCCGAGTACGACGAGCAGCGACAGCCCGAACACCGGGAACAAGATCCCGAGAACGACCGCGGCGACGGACACCGCGACCGCCGCACGTTTGGGTGTACCGGCGCGGGTCGCATCGCTGACCGGACCCCGCAATCCGCTGCGGCCCGAGGGGCGGCGATGCCACCACATGAACAGTCCGGTCAACGCGCTCAGGATCACCCCGAGGCACGCGACGGTCGCCAGGATCCGCGTCAGCACTCCGAACTGAGTGCCCATGTGCATCGCAATACCGAAGCTGGTCGCCTGGGATAGCGCCCCGTCATGTTCCGCGGTGGCGTTGGTGATCGTCCGCCCGGTGAACTGGTTGAGGTACAACGTGCGCTGCTCCGAAAGCCTTTGCGGCCACGCGTTGACGACCGTGTAGCTGCCGTACAGCATTTCCCCGTTCTCGGTGACGTCCGTCGGCGGGATGATCGCGTAGCCCGGAACCATGTGCTCGCCCTTGGCAAGCCGATCGACGTCGGCGAACGAGAGGCGCGCGGGCGCCGACCCGTGGATAGCCGATACGTACACCGGATCGTCGGTGGCCGCCCAGGCGATGCGTCGGCCCAGGCGGTCGTAATCGCCCATGGACGCCGGCGTCGAGGGAGCGTCTACTTCGATCGACGGCGTGATCGTGGAAGAAACCGCCCGCCAATTCTCGCCCCAATACCGTGACCACGTCAGTCCGGAGAGCACATAACAGATGAGGACGACCGCGATCACCACACCGGTGAGCGCATGCAGATCGCGCCACCGGATGCGGCCGCCGCGTTTCCAGCGGATCGTCAGCAGCGGCTTCGTCGCCTCGATCGCCCTCGGCCACCACAGGTAAATCCCCGTGGCCATCAGGACAAGGATCCAGACCGCCGTCAGCTCCATCCACAGGTTTCCGATCCCGACCGGAATCGTCGCGTCGGGATAGTCCGACGGCGAGATCAGGTGTCCGACCGACGGCAGGTGGACCTGGGGCCCGTCGTTGCCGAACAGGCGGTGCAGCTGATTGGCCCATCCGACGAGGCCGGACAGCTCACTGCGCTGGCCCAGATATCGCCCGGTGTACGGATCCACGAAGACCTGGGTGAGGTTGGCTTCCCCAGCAGGCAGCGATAGGCCTCCCGGCGACAGGAAGTCGACCCGTGTCGACTGGCCCGCGCCCGCGGGCGGTGTGACGGCGTCGATCGTGTAGTCCGCGCTGACATTCTGCGCGGCGACGTCGACCTGGTTATCGAGCGAAACGGTGTCGGGCCCTTCGGCAACGACATACAGATCGCGGTGCAGCCAATCGTTGAGCGGCCCGGTGTACAGGATCACCAGCCCTGAACACGCGAGCAACACCAACGCCGGTGCGGCGAACAGGGCCACCCAGAAATGCAGACGCCAGATGCGCCGCAGCACGGCGGCATCGCCGCGCTTCGCGACTGTCGGCTTCATCGAAGAATGCCAAGCACGAGCAGAGGTGTGTCGAACACCTGATTCACATCCTTAAATCAGATCAAGCAAGAAAAGGGAGATCGGTTGCGGCGCATCGATTCAGCGCTGACACAACAGATGACGGCAGCGACACCTCGCCTGAGGCTTCGCTGCTGTGGTGTGAGAGATCGACCGTTATCCGGCCGGCAGGGCGTGCCGTGGCGGCGCACGCATACCGAGGCCGGCGCAGAGCAGCACCGACTGTGCGACAACGTCACTGGTTACCAGCGGCAACGCCCGCGCGGCGGGCCGCAAGGCGGCCCGTGCGAACAGTCGCAGCCAGCACAGCACCGACTCGCAGACGACGTAGAGGTATTCGACGGAGGTGATCGCGACGCCGAGCAGCACAGCGGCGCCGAGATGCGCGGCGGCCATCGCAGGCGTGAGTCCCACGGCGTGGCCGTGGTGATGCGATGCGGACGCCATCAACGTGAGGTGGCCGAGCGACTGCGCGACGGCGAGCGCGCCGATCACGCCGAGCAGCCTGCCGCGGCGATCCTCGAGTGGCGCGGCGGCCAGGATGGCGCCGATGATCGCGCAGACCAGCATCGACGCGATGAGTCGTCCGCCCTGCGGAACGACCCCGCCTGCGGCGGCGTGAGCACCGACCGTGACCACCGCCGAGCACGCACCCACGAGGGCGCCACGCACCCAACGCGCCCGTGACTTCGGCGTACTCACGTGGCGAACCCTACCGCCGCTGCTACTACATCAGCTAGTAGACCCCATCACGGCACCACCTCTACGGTGAGACGGTGAGCGACTCCTATCGCACGCTGTTGCTGCTTCGTCACGCCAAGTCGGACTACCCGGCGGGAGTGGCAGATCACGAACGTCCGCTGGCACCGCGCGGTATCCGGGAGGCCGCGCTCGCCGGTGACTGGCTGCGAGCGCACGCGCCCGCGGTGGACGCGGTGCTGTGCTCGACGGCCACTCGCACCCGGCAGACGCTGGAGCAGACCCGCATCGACGCGCCGACGGAGTTCGTCGACCGCCTCTACGACGCGACGCCCGGCGTGGTGATCGACGAGATCAACGGGGTCGCCTCACGGTTCGACCACGAGGTGAACACGCTGCTGGTCATCGGGCACGAGCCGACGATGTCCGCGGTGTCACTCGGATTGGCCACCGCTGACGGCAGCAACAGCACTGCGGCCGAACGCATCTCCGAGAAGTTCCCGACGTCCTCGGTCGCGGTGTTGCGAACCGGCCAGGGCTGGGATCAGCTGGCGCTCAACGGTGCCACGCTCGTCACCTTCCACGTGCCTCGGTGAGACTCAGGCGCGGGTGGCCAGCGTCAGTTCCATCAGCTTGAGCGCCATCGCGCAGGCATCGCTGCCCGGGCTCTGCGGGTTGACCCACCAGCCGACCACGCCTGCCGCATCGCTGGCGACCCCGCAGGCGCCGTTCGGATCGTTCGGGCGCATCACGATGGATTCGATACCCGCCACCGACTTGCTCTCGACCTGGTACTCGAGTTGGTCGGCGACCTCGCGTTCATTGGCCAGACTGCCCTGCTCGAACCAGAAACGGGTGATGTCCACCAGTCCTGTCGGGTTGGCGGCCTGCCAGCGGCACACCGCGCCGACGAACGTGCTCTGGATGTCCAAGGGATCCGCGTTGACGGTCTCGGCGAGGATGTCCTCGGTCAGGACGTCGCACTCCTTCTGCAGGTTCGGGTACTGCCGTTCGGAGTCGTTGTTCCGGGGTGTGTCACCGGACCCCGACTTGGTCGCAGTTCCCTCCACGGTGCTGGTGCACCCGGCGAGCACGGCGACCGCGGTCAGCGCCACGGCAGCAGCGCGCACGGCACCCCGGCGTTGATGGCTGAGTCCGATTCTCATTTGGAGTTCACAATCGACTGGCGGGTGAGTTCCTTGGCGACGTCGCACGGGTCCGGGAACGGCTGCTCGTTGTAGCTGATCGACCATTCGATGAAGTCGTCATCGAACTGGATGCCGATCTCGCACAGGTTGGTTCCGAGCATCGGATCGTCACCGGTGGCGATGAAGCCGTTCTTTCCCTCGATGGTGATGTCCTCGACACTGGCTCGGGTCAGCTCCTCGGTCTTGCGTTCACGACCGATGGGGCTGCCGCGGAACCAGGTGAACGAGAAGTGCGGGCCCAGGATGCTGCCGCCGGCAAGCCACTGACACCCCACCGACGTCTTCGCGGTGTTCACCAGACCCGGGACCCGCGTCTGCGAGATCACCTCCTGGTCGCTGATACCCCCACATTCAGGGAAGAAGGGGCCGTGGGTCGCGTTGTCCGAAGGTGCCTGACTCTGCGGCACCTCCCCCGGGTTCGTCGGCTCGGAATCCGAGCATGCGGCAAACATCGGGATCATCACCGCGGCCGCCACGGCCAGCGCTTTGGCATTTCGGCTCGTCCGAGCCGGGCGCGTCGTGGATCTGATGTCGCCGCTGGGGCGGCTCCGGGGAGTCACGCCATGCACTGTAGCGGCAGGTCAGAAGGTCAACCACCGACAGGCCGGTTGACCTGCCTATTTATCCAATTCTCAGGTGACACTGCTGGCCACGACGGATAGGCGGTATGCGACAGTAACTCCCATGTTGTGGGCGCTGCTGCGACAGTACGCGCGGCCATATCGGTGGCTGCTTGCGTCCGTGGCGCTGCTTCAGTTGATCAGCACCCTGGCATCGCTGTACCTGCCGACGGTGAACGCCTCGATCATCGACGACGGAGTCGCCAAGGGCGATCTGCCGATCATCGTCGAGCTCGGCGGCGTGATGCTCGCGGTCACCGCACTGCAGGTGCTGTGCGCGATCGGCGCGGTGTACTTCGGGTCGCGGGCGGGCTCGGGATTCGGTCGCGACCTCCGATCGTCGATCTTTCACCACGTCACCGGGTTCTCGGCCGAGGAGACCGCACGGTTTGGTGCGGCGTCATTGCTCACCAGGAGCACAAACGACGTCCAGCAGATCCAGCTGCTCGTGCAACTGACCTGCACCATGCTGATCACCGCGCCGATCATGTCGATCGGCGGGATCTTCATGGCCATACATCAGGACGCGGGACTGTCCTGGCTGCTTCTGGTCAGTGTGCCGATCCTGGCTGCCGCCAACTACTGGGTGGTGTCGCACCTGCTGCCGATCTTCCGGCGCATGCAACGACTCATCGACGGCATCAACCGGGTCATGCGTGAACAGCTTTCCGGCATCCGGGTGATTCGCGCCTTCACGCGGGAAACGTTCGAGCGCAAGCGATTCGCGGAAGCGAACGAGGCCGTCGCCGAAGCGGCACTAGAGGCGGGCCGCTGGCAGGCATTGATGCTGCCCTCGACGACGCTCGTCATCAACATCTCCAGCGTCGCGCTGATCTGGTTCGGCGGTCTGCGCATCGACGCCGGCCAGATGCAGGTCGGTTCGCTGATCGCGTTCCTGGCCTATTTCATGCAGATCCTGATGGCGGTACTGCTGGCGACATTCATCCTGGTCCTCATCCCCCGCGCGTCGGTGTGCGCCGAGCGCATCGGGGAGGTGTTGTCGACCGAACCCCAGATCACCAGCCCGCCGGACCCCGTGCGGCCCGCGGCCATCGAGGGCGAGATCCGTTTGGATGGCGCCTCTTTCAGCTATCCCGGCGCCGAGCGCCCGGTACTGCAGGATATTTCGTTCACCGCACGGCCGGGGACGACGACGGCGATCGTCGGGTCGACCGGTTCCGGCAAGTCGACGTTGATTTCGTTGATCTGCCGCCTGTATGACGTGACAGCCGGCTCGGTGCGCGTGGACGGCATCGACGTGCGCGAGTTCGATCTCGAACAGTTGTGGGCAGCGATCGGTGTGGTGCCCCAGCGGGGCTATCTGTTCTCCGGAACCGTCGCAGACAACCTTCAGGTCGGCGCGGCCCCTGGAACCGTGGCGACCGAGGACGACATGTGGCACGCGCTGGAGGTGGCGGCTGCCGACGACTTCGTACGCGCCCACCCCGACGGGCTGGACATGCGTGTCGCGCAGGGGGGCATCAACTTCTCCGGCGGACAGCGTCAGCGGTTGGCGATCGCGCGCGCGGTGATCCGCCGTCCCGCGGTCTACCTGTTCGACGACGCATTCTCCGCGCTCGATGTCCGAACCGACGCACAGGTGCGAGCCGCACTTCGGCAGGAGTCGGCCGGTTCCACGGTTGTGATTGTTTCCCAGCGTATTTCGACAATCTCCCAGGCCGATCAGATCATCGTCATCGACAACGGGCGGATCCTCGGCGTGGGTAGCCACGACACTCTGCTGACGGATTGTCCGGAGTATGCGGAGTTCGCCGACTCACAGGTGGTGGGTGCGCCTTGACGATGGCACGCACCATCCGCGGCGTGGGACAGGCGCCGACCGAGCGGTCGCGGGACTTCAAGGGTTCGGCGATCAGATTGGTCAAGCAGCTGACGCCGCAGCGCGCGCTGGCCATCACGGTCGTGCTGCTCGGCGTCGGTGGCATCGCGATCGGTGTGGTCGGACCGCGCATTCTCGGACACGCCACCGACCTGTTGTTCAACGGCGTGATCGGCCGTCAGCTGCCCGCCGGCCTGACCAAAGAGCAGGCAATCGACGCGGCGCGCGCGCGTGGTGACAACACTTTCGCCGATTTGCTGTCCGGAATGAATGTCGAACCGGGCCAGGGCGTGGACTTCGCAGCCGTCGGCCGCACGCTGCTGTTGGCGCTGTGCCTGTACCTGGTCGCCGCGCTGTTGGTCTGGGTGCAGGCACGCATTCTGAACGTCGTCGTGCAGCGCACGATGGTCACCCTGCGATCCGACGTCGAGGACAAGCTGCACCGAATGCCGCTGTCGTACTTCGACTCCCGTCAGCGCGGCGAGGTACTCAGCCGCGTCACCAACGATGTCGACAACATCCAGACGTCGCTTTCGATGACGATCAACTCGCTGTTGACATCGGTGTTGACAGTCTTCGCGGTGCTGGTGATGATGCTGACGATCTCGCCGCTGCTGACGCTGCTCACGGTGATCACCGTGCCGTTGTCTCTGTGGGCGACCCGGGTGATCGCACGACGGTCTCAGCGGTTGTTCGTCGCACAGTGGGCCAACACCGGGCGGCTCAACGCGCACATCGAGGAGACGTACAGCGGGTTCACCATCGTCAAGACGTTCGGTCATCGCGCCCAGGCACAGCAACAGTTCGGCGAGTTCAACGACGACGTGTATCAGACCAGCTCTGAGGCGCAGTTCTTTTCGGGCCTGGTGTCGCCGGCGACGGTGTTCATCGGCAATATCAGCTACGTCGCGGTGGCCGTGGTCGGCGGCATTCAAGTCGCGACGGGTCAGATCACCCTCGGCAGTATCCAGGCGTTCATCCAGTATGTCCGCCAGTTCAACCAGCCGCTGACCCAGGTCGCCGGCATGTACAACACCCTGCAATCCGGAGTGGCCAGCGCGGAGCGGGTGTTCGAACTCCTTGATACCGACGAGGAATCCCCTGAGCGTGCGGCGATGCCGCCGTCGCCCGGGGGGCGCCCCGGCCGGGTCGAGTTCAGGAACGTCGACTTCGGCTACCGCGAAGGCACTCCCGTCATCGAGGACCTGTCACTGACCGTCGAACCGGGAAGCACTGTGGCGATCGTCGGGCCGACGGGCGCGGGCAAGACCACTCTGGTGAACCTGCTGATGCGGTTCTACGACGTCGATTCCGGCCAGATCCTGCTCGACGGCGTGGACATCGCCACCATCAGCCGTCAGTCACTGCGATCCCGCATCGGCATGGTGCTGCAGGACACCTGGCTGTTCAGCGGAACCATCTACGACAACATCGCCTACGGCAGACCCAATGCAGAAGAGGACGAGGTGATCGCGGCGGCGAAGGCCGCGTACGTCGACCGGTTCGTGCACCATCTGCCCGACGGCTATCAAACGTGGGTCAGGAGCGACGGCGGAAACATCAGCGCGGGCGAGAAACAGCTCATCACGATCGCGCGCGCCACGCTGTCCCGCCCGCAGCTGCTCGTCCTCGACGAGGCGACGAGTTCGGTCGACACCAGGACTGAATTGCTGATCCAGCAGGCAATGGCCGAATTGCGCCGGGACCGGACGAGTTTCATCATCGCGCACCGGCTTTCGACGATCCGCGACGCCGACGTCATCGTCGTCCTCGAAGCCGGTCGCATCGTTGAACAAGGCAACCACGCGCAGCTCATGGCTAAGCGTGGCGCTTATTGGTCTATGACGCAGGTGTAGTCGTCGTAGTCTCGAAATCGATGACCACGACATCGAAAAGTACGACGGCGTACACCTTCTGCAGATACTGTTCGGCAGCCTGCGGTCTCGAGGTCACCGTCGAGGACAACAGGGTGATCAAGATTTCACCGGACAAGCAGAACCCGCACAGTTGGCATGACTTCTGCGCCAAGGGCAGGACGGCCAATCAGCTCGTCGAGCACCCGCGCAGGATCGTGGCGCCGATGCGTCGGATCGGGGCCGGCGAGTATGTCGAAGCCAGCTGGGACGAGGCGATCGCCGACATCGCGGCGCGGATGACGGCCCTGATCGACGCCGACGGTCCCGATTCGATCGGCCTCTATTACGGGAACCCGACTGGCTACTCGTCGTCGAACGTGCTGTTCATGATCGCGTGGTTGGATGCCGTCGGCACCCAGAACCGGTACGCCGTCGGTTCGGTGGACCAGAACGCGTTGCACGTCGTCGCCGAGGCGATGTACGGATCGATGCTGATGGCGCCGGTATCCGACGTCGACAACTGCGACTACTTCCTGCTGGTCGGCGCCAATCCGGCGGTCAGCGCGTGGAACTGGCTGGAAACCGTGCCCGGCGGCTGGCAGCGCGCACTGGAGCGACAGCGCCAAGGTGCGCAGATCGTCGTCGTCGATCCTCTGCGGACCGAGACCGCGGACAAGGCGGATGTGCATCTGGCGGTGCGACCCGGACAGGACTGGGCACTGCTGCTCGCCATGGTCAAGGTCATCCTCGACGAGCGGCTCGAACACGAGGGCGACTGCCGCGATCTCGCCACCGGGGTGGACGAGCTTCGCGCGCTCGTCACCGACGCGGACCTCGATGATCTGGCCGTGCGGTGTGACGTCCCGCGCGCGGTCATCGAGCAAGTGGCAAGGAATTTCGCGACCGCCAAGCGCGCGATGGTCGTCACCCGCACCGGAGTTTCTCTGCATGTGACCGGCACGATCGGCGAGTGGCTGGGCCACGTGCTGAACGTCATCACGGGTCGCATGGACCGGCCGGGCGGGCGCCGGTTCGAACCCGGCTATGTCGATGCGCTGAAGCTGTCCGGTATGGCGAAACCGCCGGCACACAAGAGTCGGCTCAGGGGCACCGATCTGGTCGCGGGTGCCCACGCGCTGGCGGAACTGCCCGATGAGATCACCACACCGGGGCCCGGACAGATTCGCGCGATGGTGATCAACTGCGGCAATCCCGTGGTGTCCGGGCCGCACGGCGCCAAGTTGGACGCCGCACTCGCGCAGCTGGATCTGTTGGTCGCGATTGACTTGGTACAGCGTGAAAGTCACCGTCACGCACACTGGTTGCTGCCTGCCGCGCACTGGCTGGAACGCGACGACCTGCTGGCCCTGACCAGCAACCTGCACGACGAGCCGTACGTGCAGTACGGACGGGCGGTCGTCGATCCGCCGCCGGGGGCCCGTGAAGAGTGGCGCATCTTCGTCGATCTCGCGATCGCGATGCGCAAGCCGCTCTTCGGCGCCAAAGGGATGAACGGTTTCGTGCGGGTCACCCGCGCTCTTGCCAGGCTGACCCGCAGGCCCGGCCTCGAGTTCACCCCGGCGTGGTTGAATCGCCTGCTCGTCGCGACCAGCCGAAAGGTCAACGGGCGCAGGGTGAGTTGGCGTGATCTGATGGCGAATCCGCATGGAATGGTGCTGGGCCCACGCGAGTTCGGTCATTTTCGCAGCGCGTTGCGCACCGAGGACAAGATGGTGCACGCCGCACCGCCGGAGTTCGTGGCCGGCGCGCGCGAACTGCTCGCCGAACCCGCGCCGCACGCCCCAGCCGGGTACCCGTTCCAGTTGTCGAACCGTCGCAACCGGCACTCGATGAACTCCTGGCTCAACGAGCTTCCCGGCCTGCACCCCTCGGGTAAGCGCAATGACGTGGTGATCAACCCCGAGGACGCGGTGGGGCTCGGAATCGCCGACGGAGACGCGGTGCGCGTCTTCTCCCCGTCGGACAGATCGAGCTGACCGCTTCCGTCAGCGATCGTCCCCGTCGCGGGGTGCTGATAGTCGACCACGGCTGGGGCTCAAGGATCTTCGACCCGCGCGGCGGCGCCGATCCGGTTTCCTACGGCGCCAACCGCAACCTGCTCATCGACGACGTGTCCGTCGACCCGCTGTCCCAGACCTCGGCGTTGAGCTCGGGGTATGTGGGTGTCGAGCGGGTCTAGAGCTGTGGACCCTCGGCGCGCAGATCGTCGACGTTGCGCATGGCGTCGCGCAGCTTGCCCAGCCACTCGTCGGCATGTTCGCCGACCAGCTTGACCGACCACGCCAGCGCATCGGAGCGGGAGCGGGCCACGCCGGCATCCACCAGCGTGTCGAGGACCTGGCGCTCTGGCTGACGCAATCGTGTCATCACCGGTACGGCGATGTGGGTGAACAGGATTCGTTCCGTCGCCTCGTCGGCCCCCACCTCTACACCCCAGGCAACCTTGCGACCGTAACGACGCTCGGCTTCATCGGCGATCCGCATGCGCTCCGAACGCGTCTCCTCGCGGAACCGCGCGACTCTGCCGGATGCGTGGGCTTCACTCTCCTCGGCGCCTTCGACTTCGGGGAGGTGACCGATGACGGTGATCTCTTCGCGGTCGACGACGACCGTCGGGTCACCGGCGAACCAGCCTTCGGGCAGGCGACCGGAGAACCAGTCGCCCGCACTACTCGCGTCGGGTTGTTCGGCCTGCTGCCAGCCGCCGGAGCGGCCTGGCCGTCTGCCGGAGTGATGATGTCTCATGATTACATGATTACATCGTTACACCGCTGTTGGGACGGCTTTCTCCCGAAGCGAACAGCGCCGTGCCTGCGCGCTACTGCTTGCGGTTCAACAGCAGAACAGCTCCGCCGCCCGCGACCGCACCGATGAACAGCAGGACAGCCAGGGTCGGACTGACCAGCCACCACACCAGGCCCAGCCCGATGATCACCGGGGAGGCGACGAACAGCACCATGCCCGGGTGCTGCTTGATGACCGCGAGGGCACTTTGCGCGCGCACCCGGTCAATTTCCTTTGCCATGCCACCAGGATGCCAGTCGTCGGATTAGTTTTGTCTCCATGACTGGACCTAATAACGGAAGCTGGCGGCCCGACCCCGAAGGACGCTACGAACACCGCTGGTGGGACGGCCAGCAGTGGACCGATCAGGTGTCGCACCAGGGGCAGGTCGTCCGGGCGCCGCTGGGCGCACCGCCTGCCGGGCCCGCGCCGCAGCATCAGCCAGGACCACCGCAGGCCGCGGTCATGGGCGGGCAACCCGCCGGCGACGGATTCTCAGGCATCACTGGCGATTTGGTCGACGGACGGTTCAGCGAGAAGGAAGCCAAACCGATCGCGAATCAGAACTCCAAGCTGCTGCGCGTGCGCCTCGGCGAACCGTTCATGGCACGCCAGGGTGCGATGGTGGCCTACCAGGGCAACGTGGACTTCGCGTTCGAGGGCGGCGGGGCGTCGAAGTTCCTCAAGAAGGCGCTGACCCGCGAGGGCCTCCCCCTGATGCGGTGCCAGGGGCAGGGCGACGTGTTCCTGGCCGAGCGCGCTTACGACGTCCATCTGCTGAACCTGACGAATTCCGGGTTGTCGATCAGCGGCAAGAACGTGCTGGCCTTTTCGGCAAGCCTCGACTGGAACATCGAGCGCGTCAAGGGCGGCAGCATGGTGGCCGGCGGGCTGTTCAATACGACATTGCGCGGTACCGGATGGGTGGCGCTGACCACCGACGGCCCACCCGTCGTACTCAACGCCGCCGAGGCACCCACGTTCGCCGACACCAACGCGGTGGTGGCATGGTCGGCGAACCTGCAGACCCAGCTCAAGACCAGTTTCAAAGCGGGAGCGCTGATCGGCCGCGGCTCAGGCGAGGCGGTTCAGGTGTCGTTTTACGGGCCGGGCTTCGTCATCGTGCAGCCATCGGAGGGCATACCGCCGGTCGCCGCGGCACACTGAGGGCTCACAGCTCCAGCAACACCGTCACGGGGCCGTCGTTGACGAGTTCCACTCGCATGTCCGCCCCGAACACGCCCGTCTCGACCTGTGCGCCCAGGGCACGAAGTGCGTCGGCGAAGGCGGTCACCAACGGTTCGGCCACCGCGCGAGGGGCAGCGGCGTTCCAGGCGGGACGGCGGCCCTTGGCGGTATTGGCGTAGAGCGTGAACTGGCTGACTACGAGGATTGGCGCCCCGACGTCGCTCGCCGACTTCTCGTCGTCGAGAATGCGCAGCTGCCAGAGCTTTTCGGCCATGCGCTGCGCCTTCGACGTGTCGTCGTCGTGCGTCACCCCTACCAGCGCCACCAGCCCCTGGCGCTCGGGGCGGACCGCTCCGACCACTGTCGAGATGCAACGAAGATTGACAAGACACGCCTGACTACTTTGACGAGACTTCGGCGTGTCGCGGGAGCCTTGTTAATCTTTGCTGCAAAAGTCCAGGTCAGAAGTATGTCGGCCCGCACGCAGCCGAGCCGGCGATCGGGCTTGCGGGGGTTTGCGTCAACTGGGTTCATGGCTGGGTGCCAGCAATTCACATAGAAAGCGCAGCGCGAATCGTCGGAGGCAATCGGTCGCGGACCCCCGATCGCGCCACCAGATCGGCGAAATTCCCCCATATGTGGTCGCGAGCCACAACGCCATGGATCTGCTCCAGCTTGGATTCGATCGCCGACACGTCTCCAGGTCGCCGAGCGCCGGTGCGCGACGTACTGGATGGAAAATCTGTCTCCGTTAATATCCTATCCATCGGAATCTGTTCTAACACATCATGTTTCATCGACGCATTGACAGAGAAGAAGCATTGCATCTGAACTGCCCGCTGAATGTCGGCGGTGGTTCCGTTGAACCAGTGCAGCACAAGTCCGGGATGCGGGCTGCATTCGATCTCATCGAGCACGGCTGAACACATGCCAGCGCTGTGCACACTTAAGATCACGGGCTGATCGGCCACGGCGGAGAGTATCTGGCGGAAGACCTCGGTTTGGGCTGGACCGCCACGGCGATCCAGCCCCACCTCGCCGACCAGGGCGAAGTTCGGTAGCAGTTCGCGAAATGACGCGACATCGAATTGCGTCAACGACTTTTCGACACCCGGGTGGGTACCTAGTCCCCAGAGCAGATTTGATCTCGCGGCCGTCTGGGTTCGGTGCGCGTAGACGCCTTCATTAAGGGAACGTGTGACGGCGAGGACGACGGACGGCCCAAGTGTCAGAAGTTGTTCGGGCGTCACGTCCGGCGCGATGTGGGCGTGTGCGTCCAGCGGTGGAGGCTCATAGGGCATAGTCAATGGCCTCTAACAGTTCGTGCCGGCCTCGCACAACAACATCGAGCATCGCCTCGTAATCGGTGCCGCGCGGCCACCGGGCAGACGCTATCAAGTCGTCGATTGTGGGTGTTCTCGTTGCCCACGACTGCACTGCCCACAGATCCCAGTGCCGTGCCTCTAGTAGCTTGGCACGTCCCTTCGCCGTGACGCGGTCTTGCAGGTATTCGGTGGGATCGTCGAAGCCTGCACCGATGAACGCTCCGCGCCGGATCAGGCAGGCAATACATAAGCCGCAGTTGATATTCGGATTCCCACCCTCGTATCCAAGTCCGCCGTCGAGTTTGCTGCATGACAAGGTTTCCGCGGCGATACTTAGGATCGGGTCTCCAAATTTCATCACGGCGCCTGCGAGCATCTCGCCCTTGGTTTCCAGGGCATGGGGGTTGACCAGCGTCACAGGGATGCCTAGTTCGCTCAACAGGAGGTTGGTCTGATTGAATGTCCACGGGTGCGTCGACTTCGTCGAAAGCGCACCGCCGCGACTGGGCACCATGGCCGGATTCACACTAGTGAATCCATTCTCGGGAACCCTCGCCTGCGTCGCCGAGATCGCTGCGGCAGCTGCGACGGCCAACGCCATGAACAGAAACGATCGGGTCCGAGTTGAGTTGTCACGGCTGTGTTCCGGTGCTAGCCGCACACGCTTCCACAGGAAACCGGCTGTCGACTGCGTGAGTGCCTCAGCGATGGCGTCCTGTGATCGTGCGACCGCGCGGGTCTGATCGCGGTGTCCGACATAAAGCGACGTCGCGTGAAGATCAGCGGGCGCCAACGCAGCACCGCACAAGGAATCGAGTCCCCCCGAGAGTAGCGCGACGGCATCGCGGCTGCTGATCGTTTCCGCAGGAGGGTACGAGAGCGTGTGATTGGCGACGGGTATAAGTGTCCAGGCGTCGCCGGTGAGCCATGCGAACAGATCAACCAGTCGTTGAGCTGCCGGACCCAGGAACGCTCCGGGGTCATCGAGATGGACAACGATTTCCAAATGGCGGGAGAAGTAGTTCTTCGATCGGCGCACGCTCCTGTCGATAAGGTAGGCAGCGGCAGCGATGCGGCTCAAATCTCGGGCTACGACGGTTGTTGAACCGAAAGCGGATATGGCCCAATCGATGTCGGTAACCAGATCGGCGGACTCGGCCCCCGGCACGGGCCAGCGAATGGCGATTCCGTCTGATCGGACCCGGTCGTCGGTGGCGGCGAGAAGTTCCAGGACGGCCACGATCAGCTTCTCATCGCTGCGAACACCGTTTCAACGAGGGCGGCGGCCCGGTCGATGAATTGAGATGCCGATAGGTAGCCGGATGATCCGGTCACCAGATGCTTGGCCTTCTTGAAGATGTACGGCTTCATGCGGCGTTCCAACTTGGTGATGATGTCGCGCCCGAGTTGGCGGTTGGCATGCTGGGAGGTCAGCTCCACCAGTGCTTGTTCGTAGACGTAGGCGCCCAGCATGTAGTCGATCTGATCGTCTTGGGTGAGTTCGGGATTGGCGGCGATCTATTTGAGGGTGGCGTGCGCGGCCCGCCGGAGAGCTTCATCATCGGGATGCCCAGGGGCGCCGATTATTTCGTCGAGGATAGCCTGTTGCTGTTCCCGCGGCGACAGGTCCTGCAGCTGCTGCAGGTTGAGTCCGAGTTCGGCGAGGGTGTTCGCGTCACCCCGCGCCAGGGCCGCGCCTGCTGCGACTGCTGCGGCTCCGCGCGCAGCCGAGAGCTTCGCGCTGCGCCCGGCGCGAGGCGTTCCTACGAATTTCGAGGTGCCGCTGCGGACTCTGGTCCCGCCTGGCGTATACCTGCTTGGGCGTACGGATCCGGGTGAGTAAGGAGGCAGCGTCGAAGGTCGGCGGGGTTCCTGCGCCTGGATCGCCGTGATTACATGGTCGATCAGCCGATCGATACTTTCGTCGATCTGCGGGTTGCGGTCGCTGCCGCTGTCTTCTGCGCCGCCGTCGTCACTCTGCGGCGGTGGGACGATTTCGTCGAGGAGTGTGACGTCGTCGGCCGCGTTCTCCCACGGTGCCGAACCACTTCCGCCGAACGCTAGTTGGGTGCCCACCTAGCGTGCGTCCTTAGTGAGCGCTAGGAGTTCATCGGTGGCGACCTGCCGGACGTCGCTTTCGAGTCGGTTGTCATCGACGATGGTCTGCAATGTGTTGGCTGCACCGGGAATTTGGGCGATGTCCACGATCGACGCGGGTGTGAGGTGGCGTATGGCGTGTGTGAGCACTGCGTCGTGAAGCGCGGGCGCCAAGCTGTCGGCGCTCTTTGCAACACCGCACGCGGACTCGATGGCGATGTCGGGATTTGCCGCTGCTGCGCGCTCCAGCAGTCGTAGGACGATCCCTGCTCGTTCCTCGAGATCCAGCTGTGTCGACTCCTTTAGGGCTGCTCGCCGTATCGGTTCGGAGTCGTCGAGAAGGTCGTCCATCAATCGAAGCGCATCCGTGGACAGACCCTCGCCCGCGCTGGCCGAGGTAAAGGTGGCTGCTACGTTGAGATAGGCGTCGATCTTTCCCGCGATGCTGGCCAGTTTCGGTGCGGCTGCGGCCCAATCGCGTGTGTCGTCTTCGAGTCCCTCAGGGAGTTTTGTCTCGCCGGAGTCCGGTGCCGCGGTGGCCCATGCTTCCCATTCGTCGAGGAGTTTGCCTCGTGCCTCAGGGGATGTCTCGACAAGAATGCTGAACGATTTCGGATAGCGGTCTTCCAGGATGTAGAGCTTGAGCATCACTCCCAAGTCGAGTTCGGAACCGCGGGCTGTCGCGATGGTCATCCGAACCCCCCAGGCATTCAAGAATCGCTTGATCGCGCGCGGGCTGCTCCACTTGTCGACACTGATGCCCTGCGCGATCTGGGCCGCCAAGGTGAGGTCTTCAGCCTCGGGGATTTGCACGCCTTCTGCGTATGCACCCCCCACGTAAGGCTTTTCAGAGTTTTCGCGGCGCTGACGGACGTGGGCGATCAGCTTGTCGGTCTGCTCGGGTGATGCCCCGCGACGGTGGGAAAGCAGTAGCAGGATGAATGTCTCAGCATCTTCGCGCGACAGAGTCGGCAATCGCACAGGCAGCTGAACGATCTTCTCCAGATAGCGGTCCGAGTAGGTGCTGCGCGCGCCGGCGTTGGCGCTGCGTTCTACGGCGTACCGGATCAGAGTTTCTTCGGCTGCCAGGACGAAGGCCATTTTGGGAACCGACAAGAAGACCTTGATCGCCTCTAAGATCGCGACTACGGAATCCGGGCTGCACCGATCGAGGTCGTCGATCAGGACGACGACCTTGCGAACGTCTTTGGCGCCTTCCATCACCGCGGCGAACTCGTCGCGAAAGCCTGCCATCGACGTCGGTTCTTTGGAGACCGGAGTGAAGGCGTCGACAAGCTTCTCAGCGTCGACCTCCCGGGCCAGTGCCATGTTGGTGATGGTGGCACCGACCTTTACCCACGCGATCCGTCGCATAAGGCCCTTGGCGCTCTCGAGGAACCCGGGTTTGGTTTCGAGGGCCTTGAGTACCTGCCCTATCAGCAGTGAGCGCACCTCGGCCTTCGGAAGATCGTCGTACTCCCATGGGTCACAGGGGACCACGACAAGGTCTGGCTGCTTGTCGAGTTCTATCTTGAGCAGTTTGAGGGCCGACGATTTCCCTCCGCCCCACGATGATTGCAGCGCCACCGTGACCGGGTCGAGGTCCGCGGATGACACTGCGGCCACCACCGAGGCGACCACTGGACCGAATCCAAGCATGTCAATCTCTGTCGGATTGTCATCCCACAGACGAAGCGTGTCAGCCACTCGGTTCCCCTGGATTAGTTAACTGATGGTTCGGAATGTACTCGCAGCACCCGACAACAAGCCCCGGTATTCGTAGCGGCGCGGCTGCCCGAGGCCGTGCTGCGCGTTTGGCACTAAGCGCGGACCGCCCGCCGTCGGCGAGCCTTGTCCAGAATCCCCATGGCGACTTCGAGCACTGCGGGGTCGGCCATGGCGGCGCGCAGCGCATCCATCTTGGCTACGCCGACGTCATTGCAGACCAAGCCCGAGACAACAAACAACATCAAGGCGTCCTCCGTGAGGTTGGCATCGAGCACGCCTTCGCCTTCGACCATTCGCAGCACCGTGCGCCGCCTGGTTCGCGTTAGGTTCGGCTTCGGAGCAGGCGGCTCATCGTGTTGTGGTGTTCTGGAGGGCAGGTTCGGGCCGGGCGTAGCGCCGCGGCGGCCCGGAGTGGTTTGTCCCAGGAAGCCTCGGCGGCGCGCTGTTGTGATCCAGTCCCGGATGGTGGGCTCGGGTCGGTCGAATCGTTCGGCGAGCTGGCGTGTGAGGCCGGGGCCGAGGCGCGCTTGATCGAGGTAGGCCTGGGCGACCTCGATCAAGAGTTCGTCGCTGAGTTCGGGGCGACCGCGGCGGCGTGTGGTGAGGGTGTTGGTGTTCTCAAGCGCGCGGCGTTGGTCGTCGGTGAGGTCGTCGGGGAAGAGTCGGTCGTCGCCGGGCATTTGGCGGATGCCTTCGTTGCGCCATGAGTCGTCGGGCAGGTCGCGTTCGACGCGAGCGATGATCTCTCCGAGTGGGATGCGGCGGAGGACGTCGCTGGTGATGAGGGTCGGCGGGTCATCTGCGTCTATGGCGTCTTGTTCGTCGGGGTGCAGATAGTTGTCGTGTCCGTCGAAGCAGCCCCAGTCGCGCCTGAAGAGCTCGAGTTCGGCGACTTCCAGTCCGCGGCCGCGGTTGATCAGCACGGCGTAGACGATGACTGGGAGGTCATCGCAATGGAACACGATGTCGCAGACGTAGCCGGGGCCGCGGGGCTTTTCTTTGATGTAGATCTCGAGTCGGTCCTTGGGCCAGTCTTCGTCGCGGGGTTGGCCGGTGGCGGCATCGTCGGGCTGAGGGCCGAAGCCCATGTCGAAGAAGGATCCCTTGGCGACGTCGACGAGTTGGCGTGTTCGGCTGCCGGTATAGGACAGGTCGCGGATGTCGAGGTTGGGATCGTTGATGAAGTCGATGCCGGGGGCGTCGGTGCTCATGCGATCGAGATTAAGGCAGTAGGGCGGCGGAAACGTTGGGAAAACTGTCCGAGATAGCCAGCGGCAAAACTCATCACTTCTGCCGCAAATCTATTCGACAGGACTATTAACGGTTGTATACTGACGTTAGTAAGCGTTAGATATTGGAGGTTCTCATGACTGCCGACGAGCTTGATCAGTTGCTGCAGGACCGTTTCAATCTCAACCGGGCGGACCTGATCACCGCAATCAAGACGATGCCAGCCCATCGCCCGTGGGCAGCCTCACTGACCGCGGACGAGGCACGCCTACTCGATGAAGCCGGATTCGTCGAAGATCCCGAGGCCTACACCGAGATCGCCGTCGACGTGATCGCGCACATGGCGCGCCTCATCAGCACCGCGTACACGTCCAGTGAGGTCGCTTCCGGTCTTGGGGTCAACGAGTCGCGGATCCGGCAGCGCCGCCTAGCGCGCACCTTGTGGGCGATCGACGACAACGGCTCGTGGGTGTATCCCGTGGTGCAGTTCGACCTCGTGGACGTCGACGGCCGCAGCGTGCTCAAGCCCGTCCGGGGCCTCGACCAGGTATTACCGGCTCTGCCGACTGACTTGCATCCGACGGCGGTGGCCGGTTTCCTGCTCACCCCTCAGCAGGAACTTGCCATCGACGGCCAACCGCGCACTGTACGGGACTGGTTGAACAGCGGCGGTGCGGTCGAACCCGTGTTGCGCCTCATCGAGATGGGTGAGTGGACCGGTAGGTGAGCGCCGATGAGATGCTGCCGGGACCCCCCGATCCGGCCACCTTGGTCGGCCTAGGGTTCGAGAACGGCGAGACACGCATCATCGAGCCCAGCGAGGTCTGGTGGCGCGCGCACTTCACGGAGGGGGCGCATGTGTTGCCGTGGAACGGGTTCCGGTCGTTCGGACCGGTTCTTCGGTTCGATCCGCACAAGTTGCCCCAGGGCGAGGACCCCACTCGCGGCGTTTGGTACGGGGCGTCCAGCCCAGACGCGGCGCTCGCCGAACTCTTCCAAGCCGAGCGCGTGATCGACCGCGGGCGCAACAGGCCTTACTTGACCGCGCTGTCGTTCGAACGTTCACTGACGGCGCTCGACGTCGCCGCCGACAGCGCTGGCGCGTGGATTACCCGCGTCGGCGGCACCTTCGCCGTCTCGACCGCGCCGCACACGATTACCCAGCATTGGGCGCGGGCCATCGCCGCAGCTTTTCCGAACTTGGACGGGATCCGGTACAACAGCCGCTTCGCCGGTCACGCATGTGTGGCGTTGTTTCTGCCTGCCCAGTCGGCAATGCCGACGCGACCCCGGCTCTCCCAACCACTCGATCATCCCGATCTAATACACCGCTTGGCCCCCGCGGCCAAGCGACTGGGCTATCTACTGGTGTAGCGGCCGCCGGGACCATTCGCCCTGAGGACGTTCGGCGGGGCAGTCGCCGTGCCCGGCCTACGCGGCCGTGTCGCTCACCATTGGCATGATGGTGCCGTGGGTGAGGACGAGTTCGTCGAGCAGCCGCTGACGGGATTTAACTACAGCTATTGGTTCGACTGCGTTGCCTGCGGTACTCGGGTCAATATCGCCGCCGGCCTCTACGAGAGTCAGACGACGTACTCTCCACCCGGACGGCCGGCGGATTTTTCGCGCTGCGGAGAATGTGGTACCGAGGTTGATGTAACCGAGGTACGCCCGGTGTTGCGAGACCTCAATGACATTGCCCTGCAGGATAACTACGTCGCGCGGCTCTACTGGTATCACAGCAGCCCTTACGAAAACTGGCCGGACACAGAAGCGTACGCCGCTGAGTTCACAGCGCGAATGGCCAAGGGGCAGATACATGGGCCGTTCACTCTGCAGCAGCTCCTCGAACAGCACACGTCCCTGGCTGTGCATATCGGCACCTATGAGGCCGCAATCGAGAATATGTTGCGCCGCCGCCACGACTAAGACCGCGACGATGGGGACTGCCCCGGGTTCAGTTGACTCGCGGGGTGTGAATTTCAGGCCGCGGT